>CAZCKC010000001.1:0-187096 GCA_964499235.1 uncultured Planctomycetales bacterium
GTAGAGCGAGCGGCTGTTAACCGCTAGGTTGTAGGTTCGAGTCCTACTCGGGGAGGTACGAAGCCCACCTCAAAACGAGGTGGGTTTTTTCGTTGGAGAGCGCCGCCGCGCGCAACGCCGCGTCGTAACGCCTCTTGTAGCAGTCGCTTACGAGCCCGACCGCGCTCTCTGCCACGCCGGCTTGTTAACCGACCCGAGAGTCTGTTCGGGTCGTTTTAGCCTAACTCTCAGACTCTCTGGGCCGCTCTCGGGCCCCGGTTAACGCACGCGTTCGGAACCGAGAGCGAACGCCGACGGTTCGATACAAGAGCCGTAAGTCGTGTAGTTACGGTCGATTACGGGAGTACGGCGGGACTCGCGCGCCGGGACGGACCGCGAGGGTGCCGCGATACGCCACCCTAACATCGCCGCAAATGCCTGAAATGCCGTGGCTTACGATTCGAGCGCCGTTGCTTGAATGCGGTGGAATATACCATAGTATATATCAAAGGAGGTCGGCATGCATACGGCCAAGCTCTTCGCCAACGGACGCAGCCAGGCGGTGCGGCTGCCCAAGGAGTACCGCTTTGACGAGGACGAGGTCTTTATCACCAAGGTCGACGACATGGTGATTCTGTACCCGCGTCGGAAGGGCTGGGATCTGCTCGCGCGTGGCATCGAGCGTTTCACCGCGGACTTCATGGACGAACGTGATCAGCCCGCCCAAGTCGACGAGCGCGAGCGCCTGTGATCCGCTTCCTGCTCGACACGAGCATCTGCATCGAGATGATCCGCGGTCGGGCGCCGGCGGTCGTGGGTCGCCTCCGTCGTCACAAGATCGGGACGGTCGGCATTTCTGCTATCACGCTGGCCGAGTTGCGGTGCGGCGTAGCGAAGAGCCGCGACCCGGAGCGCAACAGCGTGGCGCTCGCGCATTTCTGCGCGCCGCTGGAGATCTGCGCGTTCGATCACGTCGCCGCCGCGACCTACGGCGACATTCGTGCCGACCTTGAGCGCGCCGGCACGCCGATCGGGCCGCTCGACACGCTGATCGCGGCGCACGCGGTTGCGCTGAAGGCCGCCGTCGTCACCAACAACGAACGCGAGTCTCGGCGCGTGCGCGGCCTGCGCGGGGAGAACTGGACCAAGAGTTGAGGCGCCGTGTCGATGCGGCATTGCCGGTTGCGCGGTCATTCGGGCGGTCGGTGGTCCGCCAACTGCCAGCCGCTGGTGATCTCGAATCGCCAGTGATCCTTGAAGACCCAGGTCTGCTCAATCACCTCGGTGGGCGAGCGCTGCTCGCGCTGGCCGCTGCGCCAATCCTCTCGATCCAGCGTGCCGACGGCCGTGTAGTCGCCCTGCTCGATCGCGCTGCGCTGGTCGCCGAGCATGCCCAACAGCAGCGGTTCGATTTCCGACTGTCGCGCAATCACCAGTTCGCAGGCGGGACAGAAGCGACACGTCTTGTTGAGCACGCAGATCGTGTGCGGTTCGATGTGAATGACGAGCGGCAGCTTGCGCTGCTTCGTCTTGGCTTCGCAGTTGGGACAGCGTGAGAACGCCATGCCCGCGTAGGGGCTGAGGAAGCAGAAATACCGGGTTCGCGAGGGGGCGGTCATATCAACTCGAAGAAGCTGTCGCGGCCGAGATGCTTCACGTATTTCGCAACAGCGGTGGCGAGCGGCAGGCTGTCGAGCGCGTGCCAGCCGCCCTCGCCGCGGTAGGTCATTCGTGCGACCTCGAACACCCGGTTCTTTTGATCGACCAACTTGAAGCGCAGGACGGGGGTGTAGCGCACCGTGCGCTCAACCTGCTGCCGCAGGGAAGCTTGTCGCTCGCGGATGTACTGATCGACGACCTGCTCGCCAAACCGCTCGCGCACCAGCGCTTCGAGCCGCGCGCCGATTCCTGCGGGCATCGTCTTGAGCGGGTTGAAGTCGGCCGCGAGGGCCGCCGGATCGCGATCAGGCTCGCAGACCGTGATGTCAAGGCCCTTGATCTCAAGCCGGTAGTCGCTGCGGTCGTGTCGCGTGAGGCCGTCCCTGACGAGGGCCTCTTCTTCGGGGCTGATGTGGCGAACACGCGTGCGGCGGACCGACGCCTGACCGTTGACGCTCTCCACCACCTCGTACCCGGCCGGCAGCTCGGTGAGCGCGCCGTCCTTTGTTCGCTTCAGCGTGTAGCGGGTGGTCCCGTCGCGCCCGGCGCCACCGTGCAGGTAGTAGCTGAGACCCTTTCGGTTGATGTACTCGAACGCATGCATGTCCAAGTCGCCCTCGTGGCAAGCCATGATCGGGGCCGCCCTCGAATTGGTCAATCCTCAGAACTCGGCGAGGAAGATGCCCGCCCGGCGACGATTGGGTCACGCGGCGGTGAGGAGGTCGGCCGCCGGTTGGGGGCGCGGCGCGACTGACAGCAGGGGCGCCGTCGTTGAACCACCGGCACGAGTCCGTTGCGAGCCCGGTCAGGGCGTCGTGGACGCACCGGTACGCTGTTATACTGCTGTCGGTCCAGCCTGCCGCGAAGGAGGTGAACATGGCGAAGGCGACCAGAAAGCGTTGGCGCTCCGAAGCCCAGGAGTTGATGTGGCAGGCGATGGAGATCATCGACGAGCATGAGACCCGCGCGGCCGCGCTGTGTAAGCAAGCACTGCGTATCTACCCCGACTGCGTTGATGCCCTGACGATGCTGGCCGAAATCGAGTGCGCGACTCTCGAGGACTACGTCGCGGCGCTGCGGCGGTCTGTCGACGCAGGTCGGCGGGATCTGGGGCCGGAGTATTTTTCGGCACAGACGGGCTATTTCTGGGGTCTGATTGAGACGCGTCCGTTCATGCGGGCCATGGCCGATCTCGTGTTCGCGCTGCTGGCCTGGGGTACGCCGGAGCGAATCGACGAGGCCATCCGTATTCAGGAGCAGATGCTCGAGCTTAATCCGAACGACAACCAGGGCATGCGCGACATCCTGGCGGCGTCCTACCTGAGACAGAAACGGTACGATGATGCCGCGCGACTCCTTGAGCGGTACAAGGACGACTGGATGGCGGTACCCTGCTGGTCGCGCGTGCTTTTGGCGCTGGCAACGGAGTCCGAGGCGAGCGCCACGCGGCTGCTGAAAGCGGCGCGCAAGCAGAACCCCCACGTTGAGCAGTACCTGACGGGCCAGAGACGTCGACCCCGCAGCCGTCCGGGAAGCTACTCCCCGGGCGCTGCCTCCGAAGCCGTGTTCTGTGCCGATACGCTCTGGAAGGCATGGAAAGCGCACCCCAAGGCGACGAAATGGCTGAAGGCGAAGTGTGCTGCGAGCACGTGAGTGTGATGGCAAGCCGTCGGATGCAGCGCCGATCGCAGGGCTGAGGGTCGACGGGAAGACCGAAGCGGGAGTTCGTAAATGGCTCAAGATCGGCGGCCCAAGTTGTCAGCGATCGTGAAGGAACTCGCTGAATCCGTGTTCCGCGATCCGCTTGCAGTCCCGTCATCCGAGGCCGCGCACGTGGCGCTGCTCCTCGTGCACGTCGCGTGGAACCGTGCCCTGCGGCAGCCGCTGCGGGACGCCCAGTACCGGCCGATGCTGGAAGCGCTGGAGCGGGCAAGCCCCGAGCTGTGGAACGAACTGGCGGACAACGACACAGAGCGGATGGTCGCACGACTGATGGCGCTGAAGGCCGCCCGATATCCGCGGGACGATCGCGTGATTCAGGTTTGCGGGATGCGGGACGGCAACGTACACGTGGAATGGTCGAGCCGGCAAGGACGTGCGTGAGGCCGACCGCCACCGCCACATGCTCGCGTGGTGCAGGCCGCCGGCATGCGTCAGGTCCCGTGCCTTGCTGTGCCATTGGGTGAGGGCAGACCAGTCCGCATCCGCTATCGCGACGCACTGGCGGACGCTAGTCTGAGCGGGCTCGACTTGAGCTGGGCAATGCGAGGCGTGACGAACGCAAGCCTCGCGAACGTGGTGATTGGGTCGGCCGCGGGGCCGGGCTGACCGATCCGGGCGTGAGGTGAGCAGGGGCGAACGATGTACCGCGGCCACGGCTTCAACGAGTGGGGCATCGGCGACGTCGACGTCGTCAAGGTGGGGGACACCTATCACCTGTTCCACCTCTTTCTGCCGAATCACGCCTACATCGCCCATGCCGTCTCCACCGACGGCCTGAACTGGTCGCGGGTGCGGAACGCGCTGTTCGTCGGCCATCCCGGCGAATGGGACGACGACATGCTGTGGACCATGCACGTCTCGCCGGATCCGGACAAGCCCGGCGCGTGGCGCATGTTCTACACCGGGCTCGCGCGGCGCGAGAACGGCCGGGTCCAGCGCGTGGGCCTGGCCGTCAGCGACGACCTGTACACCTGGCGCAAGGTGCAGTCGGGGTTTCCGCTCAGCATCCCCGGCGCGTTCTACGAGTCGCGGCTGGACGAAGGGCGGCACTGGGTGAGCTTCCGCGATCCCTACTTCTGTCGCGTGGGGGATGAGCGCTGGCTGCTGGCCGCGGCCCGGTCCAACGACGGGCCGATCATCCGGCGGGGTTGCGTCAGCCTGGCGAAAGAGACCGCTCCGGGCCGCTTCGTCTTCCAGCCGCCTTTGCATCATCCGCAAGCCTACGACGACGTGGAGGTGCCGTGCCTGATCGAGCTGCATGGGCACTGGTACCTGCTGGGCTCGATCCGCGAAGACGTCAAGGTGCATTATTGGCACGCGACGCAGCCCGAGGGGCCGTACGAGTCGTTCTCCGACAACGTACTGCTGCCGAGCGGCAACTACGCGGCCCGGGTCTGTCATGAGGACGGCTGCCGAACGCTGTGGAACTTCTACTACCTGGCGTCGAAGATCAAGGGCACTGGCAACATGCTGGCGCCGCCGAAAGAGCTGGTGACCGACGCGGCGGGACAGCTGCGCCTGCGATCGTTCTCCGGATTCGACCGGATGGTCGTCCGCACGTACGACGCGCCGGCGTTGCGGGAGCTCGGCTCGGATCGTGTCGTACCGACCGCGCAGCACGCCCGCAGTGATCACTCCTACTGGCTGACCCGCAAGTCCGCGCGCGAGTTCTATTTGCTGCCGGAGCCGCAGCGGAACTTTCGCGCCCGGTGCACGCTGGAAATGGAGCGCAAGGGCAAGTGCGGCCTGATCCTGCGGATGTCCGAGGAGACCGACGGCTACTTCATCAGCCTCGATCTCGAGAAGGGCCTGGTGCAGGCTCGCGCGTCGGGCCGCAACCCGGCCGGCGGCCTCGAGGACTCCTTCATCTACGAGGAGTTGCAGGCGAACTTCTTCATCACGCGCCCGGGTCCGATCCGGCACGAGCTGGAGCTCCTCGCGTTCGGCCACTACATCGAGCTCTCGCTGGACGGGGAGGTGCTGCTGACGTTCGCGGACGGCCGCTACGACGTGGGCTACGTCGGCGCTTACACCGAGGGCGCCCGGATCCGGCTCGACAACGTGTCGCTCGAAGTGCTTGCTGAGCCGCACGGCGAGCTGCACGCGGAAGCGCCGCCGGAGCTGGGACCGGACGCGGTGGGCGGCTGACGCGGCGGGGGGCAGCCAAGCCAGCGCCGGCCGGCGTGTCGGTCCCGTGGCAACCCGCAGTGACCGCCGTCCACGGCCACCGCATCTCCGGCCGGTGGCCGTTCGAAAACGCCGCGTGACGCCCCCGGTTTCGAGGCGGAGCCCCGGATGCCCGATGAAAGAACGTGATCCGCGGGGCGGGTCCTGCTAGGATGGCGGAAGGAAAGGGGGAGCCTGGAATGCGTCTCTCAGTTATCAACGTGCTTCCCGGGGGCAAGGCAGCCGGCCTTCTCGTGCTGCTGTGCGTGGCTTATCATGCCACCACCGCGATGGGACAATGCCAGGTCGCCAACCCGAGTTTCGAGCTGCTCAGTGGTTCGGGCGATGTTTTCGCCGCCTGGAGCCAGATCAACGCGGTCCAGGATTCGACGGCCTTGGCGGCTCATGGCCAACGCGCGGTTCGCCTCCAGGGTCCGAACAACAGCGACTGGGACATCTCCGGCGTGTGGCAATGGCTCGAGACGGCGCCGGGTGAACGCTGGGCCGGCGAGGTTCGCGCGGGGCATCGCTCGAAGGATCCGCTGACCGGTGACGCGGCCGGCGTCATCATCGTTCAATGGTATGACGCGCGCGGGGGGCTGATTGCGGAAGAGGAGTTCCCCGCGGTCCTGCCCGCCACCGCGCCCGACATCCTGCACCGCGTGGCGTTTGAAACGGGCCCGGCCCCGCCCGGTGCCACGGTCGCGGTCATCGTGCTGGCCTGCCGGCAGAGTCCGGCGAATGAGCCCGGCGCCGTATACTTCGATCACGTTCAGTTCCGCAGCCAGGACGCGCCGACGCTCACGCAGATTCAGTGGAACGATTTCCCGGGCGGAAGCACGGTGGAGTTCGCTGGACGTTCGTGGCGCGTCAAGGGTCCAGGGTTCTACGGCCCCGGTCCGAGCCGCTTCGCCGATTCGTCCGGTCATGTTTGGGTGGACGCCGCCGGCCGGCTCCACCTGACCGTCCGCCGGGTTAGCAACGTCTGGTACAGCACGGAAGTCGTGCTGGAGGACCCGCTGGTCTACGGCGATTACATCTTCACAACGGTCGGTCGGCTCGACGTCCTCGCCCCGAACGTCATCCTCGGCATGTTCACCTGGCAATACCCGCGTTGCTGGGAGGCGGCCAACCCCTGGAATCTTCATAACGAGTTCGACGTCGAGATCAGCCGCTGGGGCGACCCGAGTAACGAGGTCGGCCAATTCGTCGCGCAGCCCTGGACTTACCCGGGCAACATCGAGCGGTTCGCGGTCGACTTCACCCACGACGACCAGCTGACCAGTTTCGCTTTCCGCATCCTGCCCGATCGGGTGGAGGCGCGCAGCTGGTACGGCGGGCCACACGACGAGCGGGCGGAAGCGATGATCTCCGCTTGGACTTATGCGGGTCCCCACGTGCCGCTGCCCGAGATTTACCGCATCCACATCAACCTGTGGCAGTTCAATGGGCCGCCGTCCGACGGGCAGGACCAGGAGGTCATCTTCGACGACTTCCGTTTCGTGCCCGCCTGTGACGACGATCCGGCGGGACATGACTGGCGGTGCCTGTCAGCGTGCTTGTCCGAGCCGGGCGGCCCCAGCCTGTCCAGCTGCGACGCCTTCGATCGCGACGGTGACGGGGACGTGGACCTCAGCGATCTGGCCAACTACCAGCAGGCGTTTGCCGCCCGCTGATGCACCGGCGAGGGGAGTCGATCTCTGTTTCGCCGGCTAGCAGGGCGGTCTTGGCAGCCGCAGTTGCGTCGTGACCGGTTCGGTGTTCAGGCGCGTTTCACGATCCGGACCACGACGAGCAGCGCAACCGCGCCGACCGTGGCCATCAGCAGCAGCCCGAGCAGCCCTCCGACGCTGATGTCGAGCAGCCGGAAGAGATAGCCGCCCAGCAGGGCGCCGATCACGCCCACCACCAGGTCGCCGACCAGGCCGAAACCGCCGCCCTTGACGAGCTGCCCCGCCAACCACCCGGCACATAAGCCAATCAGCAGAAACCAGACGAATGCCATGCCTTCCATTTTCCCGACCTCCCTGAGATCCTCAGGACGTTTTCGACCCAGCGACGGGCGCGCGCACCGGTCACCGCCGCTTACTCCTTGGTCGCAATCAGCATCATTTCGTAGTCGTCGAGCGTGATCGGCCGCAGGCCCCAGTTGCCGGCCGTTCCGCCGTGGATGCCGCGGACCGTGAGTCCGGCGTCGGTGGCGAGTCGGTGTAGCTCGGGGGCCGTGTAGTGGCGTTCGCGCAAGGTTTCGCTCAGCGTCGCGTCGGGCAGCAGGCTGTGCACCGCGCTGCGTTCGGTGAGGGTGAGGGGATCGAAGGTGCCGTCGGCGACGTCCTCGTCGGTGGTAGCGCGAATGATCCGCAGTGCGCTCAGCACATTCAGAATCAAGCTGCCGCCCGGAACCAGCGACGCGGACAGGTTGCGGACGATCGTCGCGTCGTGTTGCAGCGGGTCGTCCTGGTCGGCCAACAGACACATCGCGCCTTCGCAAAGGCAGATCGCCGTATCAAACGCCTCCAGCGGGACGAAGTCGGCCGCGTCGGCGCGGATGAACGTGACGGCGACGCCTGCCGCCTCGGCGCGCTGCCGCGCGACCTCGAGCATGCCACCCGAGATGTCGACGCCGGTGACCCGGTAGCCGCGTTCCGCGAGGGCGACGCTGTGGCGACCGGTGCCGCAGCCGAGGTCGAGGACCATCCCGCCGGCGGGCGGGGTTGCGTGTTCGATAATGAACGCGACCTCCGCGGCTGTGTTCTTCGTGAAGACCTCGCCGTCGTAGCGGGACGCGTAGCGGTCAAAGAACTGTTGCCATGCTTTCATCGTGGCGCCTGGGTCTGAAGGTCCGCCCCGTGACGAGCGGGCATTCCGCTGGGAAGAAGGTACCGCCAATCGGACCGCACCGATAGCAAGACGTGCCGCCGGTGGCTGCGTCCAAGGTTCTACAACCGGAACGCGGGGGTCGCGACCGCGCGACGCTGCGGCGTGTCTTCCGGCAGACTGCCCCCGCTTTCATTCGCTTGTGTGTACCAGCGCTGCCGCGCCGGCAGGCGGACTTCGTCGAACGCGCCGGCTGCGAAACGACGGGTCAGGGCGCGGTCGTGGCGGTAGCGGCGGTGGCGGGCGAGGTAGAGCCGGCCGCCGGGGGGCTGCGGCCGGCCGAGCGGCTCGCCGCGGGCGGTCCGCTCGATCGCCTCCGCCAGCAGGTCCGCGCCAGCCGCGATCGTCCGGCAAAACAGTTTTTCCTCGCGATCGCCCGGGTGGACGGCCGGGCAGGCGTGGGCGAGCACCACGCCGGCATCAATCCGCGGACTGATGCGGTGGACCGTGCAGCCGATCCGCTCCGGCTCGCCGTTGAACAACGCCCAGAACGTGCTGTCGGCGCCGCGGTACCACGGCGAAAGCCCGCCGTGGAGGTTCAGCATCCGTTCCGGCCAGTGCTCGAAAAAGGCCGCGTTCCGCAGCAGCGATGTGCCGAAGACCGCCAGCAGCTCGACGTCGGCCGCCTCAAGCGCGGCGATGGTTTCGGCGTTGTTGATGTGCGGCACGCGGCGGACGAGCTCCGGTCGGTTGAAGTGTGGCGGCGCGTCGCCGAAGAAGAAGCGGGCCGGATCGCAATCGGGCGGAAAGAGGTGGCACCGCAGCATTCTGTAGAAGCGCGCGTGCAGATTCGCGGGCTTCAGTGCCCGCCGGATCGCCCGCCAGCTCCGCTGGTAGCCGTCCTCGACGACGATGCAGCGCACGTCCACGCGGTCGCACAGCGTGTTGGCGACGTGCATGCCGCGGGGCTTGTTGCTGGTCAGGATGCCGACGCGCACGCGAGCTCCTTGTCGGCTTGGGCTTGTTGCGCGAAGCGCCGGCTGGCGAGCCCGGCGTCGATGAAGAACTTCGCCGCCCAATTCGGATACTCGAAGCGCGAATAGCGCCCCCAGATCGGGTCCGAGCCGGCAATCGCGCCACGCACGCAGGCTGGGCCGGTTTGGACCTGCACTGCTGCGACCGCCTGCGTGAGCTGCGTGCAGGCGTTGAGATAACGGGCGTCGCCGGTGGTTTCCGCGAGTCGGGCCCAGAGCACCGCGGTCTGGGCCTCGCCCGTCAGGCAGCGGAACGCGCGGTCGGCCTGCCAGCCGGACGCGTAGGCTCCTGCCAGCGCGTTGTGGGCGGCGAGGTCCACCCGCAAGGCGGCCGCGCCGAGTCTGGCGCCCGTGATCGCCGCTTCGCTGTTCAACAAGACGCCGCACTCGAGCAGGCCGCGGAGGGCGTAGGCGATCGTGTGCAGAAAGGGCGGGGCGTCGGGCGTGAAGGCCGCGTGGGCGAGCCAGCCATCGGACGCCTGCTGGTCGAGGGCCCAGGCTACGTTTCTGGCCGCGGTTTCGCGGGCTAGGTCGTCGCCAGTCAGTGCCGCCGCGCGCAGCAGCGCCCACGCCGTCCGGGTGTTGTAGCTGTGCGGCACGCCGTGGTGCGTGTGCCGCCGCCAGCAGCCGTCGACCTCACAGGCGGCGACGAGCCAACGGCTCGCCCGCGCGATCGCGTCCTGGATGTCCCGACGGGCGGGGTCGCGCGCGACCGCTCGCACGAGGCCGTGGAGGATCTGCCCGGTGTTGAACACGATCGGCCCGCGCGAGCGGGTGCCGAATTGCCCCGGGAAGCCGCCTTCGGGCTCCTGGAGCGTGAGCAGCCAATCGATCATCCGCCAGGCGCGGGCTTCCGCGAGCGGGTCGTTTTCGCTGTCGGCCAAGTCGAAGAAGGTTTCGGCGATGTAGCCGGTGGTTTCGGGGTAGCTGGACAGCCAACCGTCCTTCAGGTGAAAGCCGGCCGCCACGCCGCCGTCCGGCGTGACGTCCTGGGCGTGTTCGAGCCAGGCGCGGGCCGCATCGATCGCGCCGTCGAGCGTGGCCGCGGACGCTTTGGCCGCGTCGCGTGCGCCGCCGACCTCCGCGGCGGCGCCGTTTCGCTGTGGCCGCCGTTTGAGGCAGTCTCCAGTCACCGTCCTGCCAACCAGCCAGAGCCGCGTGAGCATCCTGAATCCGATCGCGTTGGGCACGGGTTGCCCCGCAAGCGGCGCACGTTTTGCGCCGGTCCACTGGGAGGACCTTCCTTATTCGGCTTATCGGCAGGAGAACCGTCGCGGCCACGGCCGCAGCCTGGGCAACAGCGCGGGCGATCAGATCGGAGGGTGAAATGGTGGAGGGCGGGCTCGAACCGCCGACCTCAGGGTTATGAATCCTGTGCTCTAACCAGCTGAGCTACTCCACCGTGAGTCCCGCAGTTTAGAGCTGAAACGGCCGATTGTCGAGGATCTCGTCGGTGCGGGAACGTCGTCCAAAGGGGGTGCGGTGATCCGGCCGCGGCGGTTTGTGCCGATTGTGGCGGCGGGCACGAAAGCGGCCGCTACTTCCGGCCGGCCAGCAATTGGTGCTCACACGCGAGGACCGCAGCAATCGCTTCGTCGGGCACCTCCGCCGCCCGCAGGCGGTGCCGCAGGTCGGTGTTGTGAAAGAGCATTGACAGCCGCGCCAACAGGTGCAGGTGCTGCCGTTCCTCGTGGCTCACGATCAGGATGAACAGGTCGGTCAGCTTGCCGTCCGGGGCACTGTACGGCACGCCCGCCAACGTGCGGCCGATGCAGATCAGCGGTTCGGCTGTCAGGTAGGGGTCAGGCCGCCGGGGGTGCGGAAACGCGAAGCCGCCGGCCAGCGCGGTCGAGCCCCGCTCCTCGCGCTGCTCGAGGGCTTCGATCAGGCCGGCCGGGTCGTAGAGCAGCCCGGTCCGCTCCGCGACCTTGGCGAGTTCTCGGGGGACCGAGGGGCGGCTCTTGGCCGTCAGTGCGAGCTCGACGCCGCTGGTGGGAAGCAGGTTGCTGACCGCAACGTCGTTGGGGTCGTCGCTCATGGCCCGTTCGAGGTTCTCGAGGTGGCGGTCGGCGAGCGAGTGCATCTCGTGCTGAAGCCAGTCCAGCAACTCGCTGCTGTGGAACCGCCAGGCGCCCTCGATGTACTGGCCGGGGAGCTGGCCCTTGTCGGCCCGCTTCTGGACCTCGCGGGCGTCCATGCCGATGTGTTTGGCGAGCTCGGCGATCGTAAAATGGCGGTATGGCATGCGACGGCTGTCCTGCTGGGGCGGCCGCGCGTCCCGAAACGCTTTCCGATCAGGTTTGCGGTGGTGGCGGCCGAACCGACCCGAATATCGTCCGGGGTCCGCTTTTTCGCAAGCCGCTTGCAGTGGGACCCTTCCGATTTATACTGGTAAGACTCGGGAGCGACCCGTGCGGGCCGTCGGCCGCGTGTTTTGGCAGGAGAACAAGGAAATGACTGCATGATCCGTGTGAAGGTGCGTAGCAACGAATCAGTCGAACAAATGGTGCGCCGCTTCAAGAAGCTCTGCGAAAAAGAGGGTCTGACCCGCGAGATCAAGCGCACCAGCTACTACGAAAAGCCCTCCGAGCGACGTCGCCGCAAGGCCCGCAAATCTGCCAAGAAGGTCCAGAAGGCCGAGTCGCTCAAATTCTGACCGTCCTGGTCGGAATCTCTGCTCACAACCCATGTAGGTCGCCAGCAAACCTCCTGCAGCGAGGTGCTCGAGGCGGCTGCGCCCCCCTGAATCGACCTTGCGTCATTGGGGAATTCCACTACACTGCGGCGAAAATCGGAAGGCGGATCCCGGTTATCGTTTCCGGGACGTCGCGGTAAGTGTTTGTAGCCGTGACGCTTACATTCCGAGAGCCACATGTATGGAGAGCCAGCCCGTGAAGCATCCGACAACGTTCCTTCGATCACGCGCTTTTTTGGTCTGCCTGGGGCTGCTTGCGGGTGGGCTGCTGACGGCCGGCACGGCGTTGGCGCAGGAGGCTCCTGAGCAGGTCCCGCCGGCCGCCCTAGCGGATACGCCCGTTGAACCGCCGATCCCGGTCTGGTGGTGGATCGCGCCCGTGACGTCGATCGTCGCGTTGGGCTTCGCACGGAAGTTTTACCTGGAGGTGCGGGCCGCCGACCCTGGCGACGAGAGCATGATCGAGATCGCGAACCACGTGACGACGGGCGCGATGGCGTACCTGAGGCGCCAGTACAAGGTCGTGACGATCGTGTTCGTGGTGTTGGCCCTTATCCTCGGCTTCATGGCGTATGTGCTGGAGGTTCAGAACCCGATCGTGCCTTTCGCGTTCCTGACGGGGGGCTTCTTCAGCGGCTTGTGCGGCTTCCTCGGCATGCGGACCGCGACGATGGCCAGCAACCGGACGGCGGCCGGCGCACGGGCGAGTTTGAACAAGGGGCTGACGGTCGCGTTCCGCGCGGGTGCGGTCATGGGGCTCGTGGTGGTCGGCTTCGCGTTGCTGGACATCACCGTGTGGTTCCTGGCGCTTTATTGGATCAGCAACTACAACCTGGCCACGATCACCGTGATCATGCTGACGTTCGGCATGGGCGCCTCGACGCAGGCGCTGTTCGCGCGCGTCGGCGGCGGCATCTACACCAAGGCGGCCGACGTCGGCGCGGACTTGGTCGGCAAGGTTGAAGCGGGGATTCCCGAAGACGACCCGCGGAACCCGGCCACGATTGCAGACAACGTCGGCGACAACGTGGGTGACGTCGCGGGCATGGGCGCCGACCTGTACGAGTCGTACGCGGGCTCGATCCTGGCGACGGCGGCGCTCGGCGTGGCGGCGGCGGTTGCGTTGTTCGGCGCTGATCCCGGCTTGTGGGAAGGGGCGGCGATCAAGTTCCTGGCCGCCCCGATGGTGCTGGCGGGGGTAGGGATCGTGCTGTCGATCGCGGGCATCTACCTGGTGCAGACCAAGGAAGGCGCGACGATGGGGCAGCTGATGGGCGCGCTGAGCAAGGGCGTCAACGGCTCGAGCGTGATGATCGCGGGCGGTGGGCTGCTGGTGTGCTGGCTGCTTCTCGGTGACATCGAGCCCACCCCTGACGGGTACGTTGTTCCGTGGTTCGGGATCTGGGGCTCGATGGTCAGCGGGCTGCTGGCCGGCATCGTGATCGGCAAGGCGACCGAGTACTACACGAGCTACGAGTACGCGCCGACCAAGCGGATCAGCGAGCAGGGCATCACCGGGCCGGCCACGATCATTATCTCGGGCATCGCCGAAGGCATGAAGTCCACGTGGGCGTCGCTGGCCACGATCATCGTCGCGATCCTGCTGGCATTCATCTTTGCCGGCGGCGGGCACGAGTTCATGCTCGGGCTCTACGGCGTGGGCTTCGCGGCGGTCGGCATGCTGGCGACCCTGGGCATCACGCTGGCGACGGACGCCTACGGCCCGATCGCTGACAACGCCGGCGGCAACGCCGAGATGACCGGCCAGGATCCGGAGGTCCGCGAGCGAACCGATGCCCTCGACTCGCTCGGCAACACGACCGCGGCGACGGGCAAGGGCTTCGCGATCGGTTCGGCCGCGCTGACCGCGTTGGCGTTGCTGGCCGCTTACATCGAAGAGGTCCGCTTCGGCCAAATTCACCAGGCGGTTCAGGTCGTCCAGGCGCATCACGCGGACCTCGCGGCGATCGACCTGAGCGTGGGGACGTTCCAGGCCCAGTACGAAGCGCTGGGACAGGGCAGTAAAGCCATCGCGGCGGTGCGGACACAAGAGCTGCAGCGGGCCGTCTACATGGGCTTCGGCAAGTTCGCGGCGTCGATGGGACCGCTTGAGGCGCTGCCGGCGGACCTCAAAGAGCTGGCGAACCACCACGTCACGACCTACATGCTCCTCAACCGGCACAAGCTGCCGCGGGACGTACTGGATGATCTCCAGGCGACGTACAGGGCCGGAGAGCCGGCGCGGCTCATCATGGGGCCACAAGCCACGAAGGAAGAGGGCTACGTCCGCGAGGCGATGTACGCCATCGAGATCGACGGCGCGACGCGGACCTACCCGCTCGAGCTGGTCGACGCGCGGCGGGCGACGATGGCGCAGTTCATGTACTTCTACCACGTCACGCTGATGAACCCGAAGGTGCTCTGCGGGATGTTCTCCGGCGTGCTGCTGGCGTTCCTGTTCTGCGCGATGACAATGGAGGCGGTCGGCCGGGCGGCCAACTCGATGATGATCGAATGCCGCCGCCAGTTCGAAAAGATCCGCCAGGCGCTGCGCAACGAGGGCCGTGACGAGGTGGACGTGCAGAACCCCGACAACTGGCCGAACCGCGTGACCGTGGACGGCCAGCAGTATCCCGACTACGCGACGTGCGTGGCGATCTCGACGGCCGGAGCGCAGCGCGAGATGATCCTGCCGTCACTGCTGGCGATCGCCGTGCCGATCTTCGTCGGGGTGGTCTTCGGCGTGCCGGGTGTCATGGGGCTGCTCGCGGGCGGGCTGACCAGTGGCTTCGCCGTCGCGATCTTCATGGCCAACGCGGGCGGGGCATGGGACAACGCCAAGAAGCTGATCGAGACCTACGGCAAGATCACGGCGAGCGACATCGTCACCAACAATCCCGGCATCGTCGAAAAGCTGCCGGCCGGCATCCGCGGCGACCTCCAGGCCCGGGCGCAGCAGGCGGTGAACGCCGGGCAGGGCGACACGATCATCTACGGCAAGGGCTCGGATGATCACAAGGCCAGCGTCGTCGGCGACACCGTCGGCGACCCGTTCAAGGACACCTCCGGCCCGAGCCTGAACATCCTGATCAAGCTGATGAGCATGGTCAGCGTCGTGTTCGCAGGACTGGTCGTGAAGTACGCGCCGTACGTGGCCGAGCTGCTCCAGATGGAATAGCGCGGCGGACCGGCCGACGACTTCGTCGCTGACCCTCGGCTTGTCGCCGGCGGCTCGGAGGCGCGTCGGTGCCGCGATCAGTCCGGGCCGGGTCCGGTCGGCACGTGCGGCAGGTGTCGCCGCCGCTTTGTAGCCGGGCGAGTGGCCGCCGGCGCGTTTACAACGGAACAAGGCCTCTCTATTCTGTCGGCACAGCCGATCTTGAAGGAGCGATCATGCCGCGACTGTTGCTGGTGAGTGTCACGCTCGCGTTTGCCGCGCTGCCCGCCGCCGCCCAGGTCGACGAGTATCGCCGCTGGATCACCGATGACTTCGAGCCGCAGCCGCTCAGCGTGCGCTACGGCACGCTGGCGTACTTCGACGCCGGCGTCGACGGCCAGAACACCGACATGCACCTGGTCAAGCACGAGCTCGGCGTGCGGATCCCGCTGCTGCAGGAGGAGCGCCGCGCGTGGGCGCTGACGCTCGGGGTCGGCGCGGTCGACATCGACTCGAACGCCCGCCTGTTCGACACTGACTTCCCGTGGCCGGTCGACCACTTCCCGAGCGAGCTCTGGAACATCGAGATCGGCACCACCTACCGCCAGAAGCTCGAGAACGACTGGACTGTCGGCGGTGAGGTCCGCGTCGGCTCGCCCAGTGATCGCCCCTTCGGCTCGCTCGACGAGGTGGCCGTCAACGCCACCGGCTACCTCCGGATCCCCGACGGCGAGCGCAACGCCTGGCTCCTGTTCGTCAACTACAACAACAACCGCGAGTTCCTGGAGAACGTCCCGATCCCCGGCGTCGGCTACCACTACGTGGCCGGACGCGAATTCAACGCCCTGGTCGGCATACCGATCTCGACCGTCTTCTGGCAGCCGGCCGAGGACTGGACGCTCACCGGCCGCTACTTCGTGCCGCGGCAGATCGACCTCGAGCTGGCTTACCAGGTGATCGATCCGCTCGCGCTGTACATCGGCTACCAGTGGGACAACGACCGCTGGTTCCGCGCTGACCGCCGGGACGACGACGACCGCTTGTTCTATTACGAGCAGCGCGGGCTCGTCGGGTTGCGCTGGGACGTGACCGAGGCCGCACGGGTCGAGCTCGCCGGCGGTTACGCGTTCGAACGGTTCTGGTTCGAGGGTGAGGGCTACGAAGATCGCCACGACAGCCGCGTCAGCCTCGACAGCGGTCCGTTCCTCAAGCTCGAGCTGGCGATCCGGCTGTAGCCGGGCCGCAGCGGCGATCCGGCGCTTGACGGTGTGGGCGGGTGGCGGTCGGGCTTACGCCAGTTGCAGCAGCTCCGCGCAGGCGGCGGTCGCCGCGTCGAAGTCGACCCCGCCCGACAGCACGTAGACCGGACAATCGCTCAGTTCCGCGAGATAGCGCTCGGGCGCGTAGTCCGGGGGCGGCGTCCCGGGGGGGACGAACTGGTGGATCGTCGGCAGTTTCATGAACGCGTCGCGCAGCAGGTCCGGCCGCTCCGCCAGGTCGCACCGTGCGACCTTCAGCGGCCCGGCGCCGAGCTTCCAGGTGAGGATCACCAGCGCCTGCATCGCCGCGAGCAGTTGCACGCGCCCGGGGCCGAAGAAGCGGTCCACGTCGATGTCATGCTTGCGCTCGAGCCGCCACAGCTCGTTGGGTGGGAGCTGCTTCAACTCGGCGATCTCCGCATCGCTCAGCAGCGTCCGCACGCGCTCGTGGTGCAGCAGCGTGCCGGGGTTGACGCGCGGGAACTTCGGCAAGCCCCACATCGTCAGGGTGCGTTCCTCGCGGCGGATCAGCAGGCGATCGTTCGTGACGAAGTCCGCGCCCTGCTCCACCAGCCGCAGCGCCAGCGTCGATTTCCCGCGGTTCGACATTCCCGCGATCGCGACGCCCGCACCGGCGCGGCTCACGCCCGCCGCGTGACAGAGCAGCGCCCCGCGGTCGAGGTCATACTGCACAAACCGGTTGTTGATGAAGTTCACCACCTGGTTCGAGTGGCGGTGGCATTCGCCGACGGCCAGGTTGCCGGCCGGCCCGAAATAGAACAGCATCCCCGTGCGGATCTTCTTGAGGATCCGGCCGTCGGGGAAGTCCGCGTAGGCGTCCTTGACCCGCGTCTTCCCGGCGTCGGGTTGCTTGACGACGAGGTCGACATCCAGCGCGGGCGGCGGGGCGTCGATGATGCGAACCTCGATGGCGGGCGGCGCCGGGTCCGCACTGACGAAGCTCGCGTAGTACTCCTGCAGGGCGGCGCAAGTCTGCTCCGCGCTGAACGCCAGCCGAATCGCCACCCCCTTCACCCGCAGGTCGAGCCGGTGCGGCGTCGGGTGGGCGGCCGTCAGCTGCGCAACCAGCGGCTCGAGCGTTTCACGCGCCATCGGTCAGCTCTCGCAGGACGTGGTCCAGGTACCGTTCGGCCGCGTTGATGCCGCAGCTCTCCCGCAGGCCACGGAAGCCGCCGAACGCGGAGACCTCGAACACCAGCGGCCCCTGGGCGGACTCCACGACGTCGACGCAGGTGAAGTCGAGGCCGAAGGGGGCCTGGGCCCGGCGGGCGAGGGCGATGATCTCGGGGTTGGGTTCGATGCGCTGGTACTTGTTCTCGCCGCCGGACATGGCCGTGTGCCAGTTGTCGCCGCGGCGGGAACGGGCGTAGCTGCCGAGGTACTCGCCGCCGAGGAAGGCGATGCCGAAGTCGTGTCCCGGCAGCTCGACGAGTTGCTGGACGTAGAGCATGGCGTTGCCGGCCGCCCGAAAGGCCTCGAGCCGTTCGCGGACGGGGTCATCGGCGGACAGCAGTTCCATGCCGCGGGCCTTGGAGGTGTAGAGCGGCTTGAGGACGACCCGCTCGAAGCGGGCGACGGCGGCGGTGGCCGCGTCAAGGTCCTCGGTGATGACCGTCGGCGGCATGGGGATCTCGGCCATCCGCAGGGTGACGGTGCAGGTCAGCCGGTCGAGGGCGTGCATGATGGCGTGGGGGCGGGAGAAGATCCGCACCCCCTGGGAGGCGACGAAGCGCAGCAGCTCGAGGCGATCGAGCAGCTCGGGCGAGTAGCGCGAGCCCAGTTTCTTGATGATGATCGCGTCGAAGGTGCCGAGGTCGGTGTCGCGGTGGAGGACGCGGCCGCGGGTCAGGTCGAGGGCGAGGTGGTGGGGCTCGATCAGGGCGGCCGGTTGCGTGCGGGCCTCGACCGTCTGGACGAGCTGCTGGGTGGACCAGCCGTCGCGGATACCGACGACGCCGATCTTCAGTTGCGGGTTCGTGGGGCTGCTCATGAGGGCGTGCTCACTGGTCAGGCGAAGATCAACACCGGGTCGGGGACGCGGAAGTCGCGCCAGCCCGCCGGCCCGGTGGCCAGCAGCTTGCGCAGCAGGAGCACCGCGCGGTGCTGCATGTTGCGGGCGAAGCTGGCGCTGAGCTCGAACCGGGTCGAGGTCACGAACGAGCGGACGAGCCCCAGCGCGAGCCGGACCTCGAACAGCTCGTCGCCGTGGCGGGCCGCGAAGGACCGGCCGAACTCCAGGAACCGCAGCGCGACCCGCTCGAGCTGCTGGCGGATCTTCGGCACGAAGACCGGGCGGCGGAAGTTGGAGACGAGGAACACCGAGACGTCCTGGGCGAAGTCGAAATCGCGCGAGCGGTGGACGTCGACAAAGTGGACGGCGTCATTGGACGCGTTCACGATGATGTTGTCGATGTTGAAGTCGCCGTGGACGAAGACGCTGAATGGGGCGATGAGCTGCCGGTCGAGGTCGTGGGCCGCGGTGAGCAGCTCCTCGAAGCCGGGGACGCGGAGCGCGCCGATCTCGACCGCGCTGCTGCGAAGCGCGGGGTGCAGGCGATAGACGTCTTCGATGCGCTGCTGGAGCTGGGTGACGAACCGCGGTGCGACGGGCTCGGAGACGCGGGTCTTTTCCCAGACGCCCTCGATCGTCTGGATGACGCGCTCGAGGGCGGCCTCGACTAGGGCGGGCTCTTCGTTGACGATCAGGTCCTGGAGCGTGGTCCCGTGCAGGTACTGCAGCAGCAGGGCGGCGTCCTGCCCTTCGCGGCGGAACTCGACGATCTCCGGGGCGACGCCCGGCGCGACCGTCCGCCAGCGCTCAAGGCTCTCGCGCTCCTGGCCGAGCTTGTCGAGGTTGCCCTCCTTGAACAGCACGCGTCCCGGCGAGGTGGCGGGGTCGAATTCCTCTTCGGGGCCGAGCGTGCCGATCCGCGTGCCCGAGCGGGTGCCCCAGATGCTGGCGACGTCCATGCGGTCGAGCGAGCGGCCGAAGCCGGGCGTCGCCAGGACAGCCTGGTCGAGGGCGCGGTACTGGCTGATCTTGAGCTTCTCGCCCATGATCGCGAACATGATCGCCTCGCCGATGTTGAGCAGCGCGTCGCCCATCCGCTCGAGGTAGTGCAGCGTGAACATCACGGTGACGAGGTCCTCGACCTCGCGGGTGCTGCGGAGGCTGGCGATGATCGTCTGGAGGTCGGAGCAGTAGTGCTGGTCGATCTCGTCCTCGAGCTGGCAGATCTTCAGCGCCAGCCCGCTGTCGCGCTCGAAGAGCGCCTCGGCGATCAGCCGCACGCCGGTCTGCATGCTCTGGAGATAGCTATGGGTGTCGAACCGCTGGAGCAGCCGGTGTTCGGAGAGGTGCATCATCTGCCGCGCGACGTTGACCGTGAAGTCGCTGATCCGCTCGAGATTGCTGGTGATGACGTGGATCGCCCGCACCCCGTCGACCACGTGGCCGTCGGGAATCGACCGCCGCCCGATGAAGGCGAAGCACTCGTTCTCGATCATCGACTTCTGGGTGTCGATGTAGTCTTCGGTGGCGTTGACGGACTTGATGACGTCGGAGTTGGGGTCGGCGAGCAGCTTGGCGCAATGATCGAGCTGCTTGCTGACCTGGCTGATCAGCAGCCGGAAGTTGCGTTGCAGCCCCGCATAGGTCTCCGTCTGCGGCAACTACGCGTCTCCCCCGGCCGAGCCCTCGATCCGCAGCCGGCTGTCGCGGGCGCCAACGGTGGTGTCGGCGTTCCGCCAGCTCAGCTGGATCAGGATCCGCGAGCGCAGGTCGCCGGTGCCCGCCGCGATGCCCAGCCGGATCAGCCCGTGCGGCTTGAGGTTGATGGCCCGGTCCTCCTTGGCCAGCGTCAGGTCGCCCTTCCGCAGCCCGTCGGCCAGCGCTTCGAGGTACTGGACGATCGTCTCGGTGTCCTGGAGCGACTGGTACTTGAAGTCGTAGCGGCGTCCCATGGCGTCCTGCTTTCCGGTCAGCCCCGCGAGCCGAGGCGGGCCTTGTACTCTTCGATCAGCGAATGGCGGTCGGCCCGCGCCACGATCAGGCTCTTGCGGATGTTCAAGTCGTCCCACGCGGGCTGCACGCCGAGCTCGCGGCCGGCCTTGCTGGCGTCCTGGTGCGCCGGGTCGATGACCTTCTCGCCGAAGTGGGTGTCGTCGCCCATCGTGATCAGCGTGCTGCGCTGTCCGGGGCGGCGCTGGCGGTTCTGCCGGACGACGCAGTCGACCAGGAACTCAGTGTATTCCTGCGACTGCGGGTTCCAGACCTCGATTCCGTCGACGTCGTAGTCAGCCAGCAGGATCGGCCAGAACTGCTCCGGGTGCGGGATGATGATCCCGCCGCCGCACGCCCGGACCTCCTCGATCACTTCGGAGGTGCGATAGAAGTAGGTCAGCGTGAAGTTTCGCTTGACGATCTTCTTGACCGCTTGGAGGAAGAACAGCGCGTGCTGGATCAGGCCGGCGTCGTACTGCGACCGCAACGCGTTGAAGTAGTTCCGCAGCAGCTTGTTCTTGAGCATGTCCGGATCCATGTCCGGCTCATGCTCCTCGATCAGCCGCTTGATTTTCGCCACGTGCACCCGCACGAACTGGACCAGGTCCTCGGAGGCGCCGGTCTTGGCGGCCGCCTGGGTCACCCGCCCGGCATAGCTCCCCTCGAGGATCGAGTCGATGAACTCGTTAAGCTGGCTGGAGCGGTATTTGTGCGTGTGCTCCAGCATCGCCTTGAGGACCGTGGCGTCGCGGACCCGCTCGGCCGCAAAGTGCGTCAGCAACTGGACCTTGCGGTTGAAGCCGGCCGAGTAGCAGTCGATCTCCACGCCGGCAAAGGGGCCCCACTCCATCAAGACGTTGTGCTGGGTCGGAATAATCAGCTCCGCCTCAGCGTTGGGGAACATCCGCCGGATCCGCTGCCGGATGTACTCAATCGGGATGAATTCCGGGTGCCAGTGGACCGCCAGGACCGCCCGCTGCTTGGGGTAGACCGCGGGGGGGTTCACGATCCGCTCGATCTGCTCGGCGCTCAGCTCGGTGGAGATGATCTGCGCGAACGTGGCCCGGTCCCACTCGGTGACTTCCGGCGTGAGTTTTCGGACGTCCGGCAGCTTGTCGCGCGCCCGATTCAGTTCCAGTGCGTCCACACCCGCTCCCTGAGCGTCGCAATCTTTTCTCAGCAAACGATTTACCGTCGCCCGTTAGTGTAACCCCCGCCCCCGCTCGAGCCAACGCCCGTTCCAATCCCGACGCGCGTGACGCCCACGCAACGCCGCACCCGACCGCCTGCGGGCGTCGAAACGCAGCTACGCGCCCCAGAACCCGATACGACGGAAGGCGGGCGCGTTGCGCGCCCGCTTCTCGGACCTTGTCCGCGGGTATCACGTAAGGCATCATTCAGCAGGCAGTTGCGCATGACTCCCGAACAGCCCGCCGAGAACGATCAGCGCCGCGAGCTCTACCGCACCTCGCTCGCCGGAACGTTCATCGACATCAAGGTCGAGGACCGTCCGGGCTGCGTGCTGGTCGACGTTAACGCCAATGGGCTCGCGTTCACGACTGAAGCCCGCTTCCCGGTGGGACTCATCGCCAAGTTCGTGGTCGAACACGAAGGGCAGGTGGGCGTCGGCTTCGGCGAACTGATCTATCGCCAGCCGATCGAGCGGCGGCGCTTCCGCTACGGCGTTCAACTCGAGCCCGGCCAGAGCGCTTTCCGCGCTTTGTTGCACGAGCTCAGCATCCGCGAGCAACGCAGGCAGCTGCGGCGGGCGGCCGAACTCCGCTATCACGAGTCCTAAACTCGGACCTGTACCCAAACAAATTGACAGGCAGCCCCCGACTTCCGGAAGCGTGCCACGGGAAAACCCCAATCCCGTAACCGCTTGTGACTCACGGTTCGTTGTGCTACCAATACTGAAGTGCAGCGAAGGGCAACGGACGCGAGATCGCTTGGACGGCTTTACACACGGCAAGCTCGCGACGATCGCTGAACGACGCACTGGGTTAATTTCCTGATTAATCGCTGGCGGCCAACGTTTCGACCGCCCATAGCGACGGGCTCTCCGGAGGGGAGTGTTCGCCGCAGCAGGAGCCGACGCTGCCGGAACCCTGGAGGGGAGCGGCAGCCGCCAAAGCGGCTTTGAGATTCGTCGAGGGGGAAAGAAGCAACGTTTGCCCCGCCGCGTCCGCGCGGCGGGGCATTCGTGTTCTAGGTCGTGGTGCGTGTTTCGTCGCTGCGCGACGCGTGGCGCCGGGCGGCCACGAGGATGGCGGCGAACGGCACCCACCACACCAAGTCATTGGTCACGATCGTCCACCCGAACGACAGCGGAAAGACGCCGCGCCACAACGCGTCCACGAAGCCGATCGGCCCCAGCAACTTACCGAGCAGCCCGACCAAAACAATCGGCCAGTGTCGCAGCGGGTCGCGAGCTGCCAGCGCGTAACCGACGCCGTAGACGCCGACGATCATCCCGACGCACTGCCAGATTTCAGGATAGCGCGGCGCCGGCAGGTTGGCCCACGCAAAGAACGCGTTGGGTTGAGCCACGACGGCCGCCCCCCAGGCCAGGTTGTACCCCGCCGCCAAATAGAGCGTCACCGCCATCCACCGCGGTGGATGGGTCGCCACAGAATTCGTCATGAAACTGATAACCGCCGCTGCATGCCCCGCGTAATCTTAGGCACGGTTGCGCGAAGCGGCAGCGCGGGGGCTCTTCGCGCGTCAGGAGGCCTTGCGGGTCTTCGCGTGCCGGCGGCGCGTCGCGAACTCCGGCGCTTCGGCCACGCAGGTGCGCAAGATTGCCAGCGACTTGGCGAAGGCCTTCCAGCCGACGCGCTTCAGCTCGGCCGGCTCGCTGCCCACCTCCGGAAAACCGGTGCCGGCGGGATCCGCCTGGACGTTCTCCCAGTTGCGGAAGAGCCGGCCCCACTCGCTGTCGAGCACGTCCGCCATCAGCTTCTTGGCCCGCGTCGGGTACCAGAATGAGTCGTGGTAGATCACGCTGGCGACGTAGGCCCACGGTGCCAGCACGGTCTTCAACGACCACTCGATTGGGGTCTTCAGCGGACCCCAGTAGATCTTGTGCTGCATCTTGCTGGCGAAGGTCATCTTCTGGAACGGGCCGACGAAGTGCCAGTTTTCCTTCGCTGCCTCGACGTCGCCGACGATCTCAATCTCTTCCGGCTTGCCCACGCCGAGGCCGAGCTCATGGGCGAGGCGGATGAACTTGATGCTCATCGGATCCATACCCATCAGCTTGGCGGCGACCGCGTCGATCGCGACCTGGTCGCGGCTGGCGAGCAGGACGTTCTTGACGTGGGGGATCATGCAGCGCGGGCCCGGGCCGTCGCCGGCGAACGTGCCGTCCATGACCGCGAAGACGCCGCGATGGATCTTCTTCTGGATCATTAGCAGGTCGCAGAGCGTCTCGTGGATGACCGGGTGGGTCCAGTGCCGCCGCTCGTTGAGCAGCCCGCCGAACGCGTTTTTCATTGCCCCGGTCGTGGTGGTGAAGATGTGCGTCTTCACCGTCGGCAGGTGGATGATGTTCTCGCCGATGAACCGCTTCGGGATGTGGAAACCCTGCGGGTAGACCTCGTTGAGGCAGAGGAACTTCTCGGCCAGGTCGCCCACCGCGTCGCGGATGTGGATCCAGTCCTCGCCCTCGTAGAGGTGGACGTTCCGCAGCCCGTGCTGCTCAGTGACGTTGATCTGCTTGTTCTCGCGCTCCCCGAAGTGGGCGTCGATCACGACCGTCCGGTTGTGGCAGCCGTGGATCAGGCTCGGGTCGTAGCCGTCCTGCTTCATCGCCCGGATCACGCCGTCGAGCTGCCACGGCGTGGTCGAGCTCCCGGGGTAGAAGAAATGCCACGAGATGTTGATCTTCAGCGCCGTATCCGCCTCTTTCGCGACCTCCTGCTGGTAATCCGCGAGGTTCATCAGCTCGTGGTAGTCGCGCAGCACGGTGGCCGGCGACGTGCGGAGGATCGCGACTTTCGACTTCGTCATGCTCGCACTGCTCCTTTGAAAGCCGTCACGCTTGACCATACTATCTCGCGCGAGAGGCAACCTCAAACCCGACCGCGAGGCACCTCGACCCGGGCCCGGACAGGAGCACCGCTACCGTGGTCGACCTCAAGCCGTTCCAGACCAAGACCCCCCAGCAAGCCCCCCGCTGCCCCAACTGCCGCTACCTGCTCTTCCGCATTACGGAGCCCGTCTGCCCCGAGTGCGGCTTCGAGTTCGAAACCGCGGCCGAGGTCCGCCGGGCCCGCTGGTATTCCGACGACAACCTGCCCAACCGCCGGGCCTACGAGCGGGCGCGAACCTGGGGCATCGCCGGGGCGGCACTCACCCTGATCGGCGCCCTGCTGACGCTGATCGGAAGTTGGCAAGGCAGCGCGGTCTCGCTCATCGGCGCGACCAAGCTCACGATCCTCGGCACGATCACCACCCTCGGCATCGCCGTGCCGCTGTGGTATCGCGCTCCCGTCCACCGTCGACTGTTCCTGCTCGGCGCCCTGTGGTTCGCCGTGGGGATGCTGACCGCGTTCTTCGGCTACTGAAACAGCGACGCCCGCCCCGCCCTCGGCGAGCGCGAGCGCCGCGCTGTCCACCACCAGTCCGCCCGGCGACGAGCCGGCCCCCGGTCAGTCAAGCAGCATCCGCGTGACGTTCCGTACGACCTTCACCGGCCGCTCAACGTAGCGGTCATGATTCCGCCCGCCGCCAACCAACCGGTAATCCCGGTCCAGTGGCCGCTCGCGGTAGGGCTGCACGATCGGACGGTGCTCAACCCGCTCGTGGTAAGGCAGTATCCGGCGGTGGTCGCGGTCATCGTCGCGGTCGCGAAAGACCAGCGGCCGGCGACGCGGCGCGTGCTGCTCCCGCTCGATGTCGCGGACCGAAGCCCGGGCGTCGACCCGTCCACGACGGTCCGCATCACCGCTCGCGGCGGCGGTTGCTCGCGTGCTGCGGCGGTCGGCCGACGCGCCGCCCTCGACCTTCGCCGAGTGGTGCCGGGGCCCGCGGCTGAGCGTCGAGCCGAAGCTCACCGAGTGGTCGCCGTCGCGATTAAGGCTCACGTTCAGGTTCGAGGCCAGCGACGCGCGCTGGCCGCCGAGCGCCTGGCTCAGCGAGAAGCTCACCCCGTCTTCGTCCAGCCCCAACGCCAGTCCGCGGGCCAGGTTGATCTTGCCCGTCTTCGCGTTCGTGCGGGCGATCCCGACGCGCCCGTGATAGTCGGCCGTGGCGGCCGCGTGGTCCGCCCCGCCGCGGCTGCTGCCAACCTCGGCAGAGGTCCGGGCGTCCGAGGCGTTCACCGAGCTGGCGAGACCGACGAGGATCCCAACAGCGGCCATGAAGAAAATGCGTTTCATGATCAAAACCTCCTTGAGCGTCGAACGCTCGATCATTGCCTGCTTCCGCCGGCCGGCGGCGGGGACCCGCTCGGATCCCACGCCGCCGCCAACGGGAGGGTTTTCTCAGTCATCCAGCTCGAACAGGATCACGTTCGATCGGCTCCAGCCGTGCCGCTTCGCGTGGCTCTCCGCCCGGACGTTCGTCCGCCGGTGGTCGTAGCCGCGGCTGATGCTCACGCCGATCCCGTCACTCTCCGCTCGAGCATGCGTGTCGGCGCTGCTCTCGGCGCGGACCCTGCTGGTCGCGCGCCCGAAGAAGCTGTCCGAGACGGCGTCGCTGACGCTCGTCGCCCGGCCGCCCCAACGGCCACGGCTGACCGCGCGGCTGTCGCTGTGGGCGCGGCCGAAGTAGCTCAGGGCCGACGCGTACGAGCGGCTGACTGCCCGTCCGCGGTAGCTGCTGCGGGCGTCGGCTTCGCTGTTGCTGACCGCCCGGCCGCCGATCGTCGCGGCGATGCTCTCGCTTTCGGCCGAGGCGGTGCCGCCGCGCCGGCCGCGGGCGTCGGCGGTCGAGTTGCTGACCGCCTTGCCGTAGCGGTCGGCGAACGCGATCGCCCGGCTGTCCGCGTGGTTGTAGCGGTTGGCGCGGGCGTCGCTGTGAGCCCGGGCGTGGCCGCCGCGGGTCGCGATCGCCACCGCGTCCGACCGGCTGTTGCCGACCGCCGAAGAGGACGCTTCGGCATTGCCCCCATCGCTGGAAACTGCCACGGCCGACGCCGAGGCCGCCCATGCGATCTGGGCACTCATCACGATGCTGCCGAGGGTGAGCCAGTACCGTTTCATGACGGATCTCCTGTGCTGGGGTTTCTTGGCTCGTCGCGGGTGCTGCTCGCGACAGGGGACTGACGGGGGTATGCCGGCGGCTATTCAGCTCGTGGGCGGAAAATTCGCGGGCGGGCGGCTATTCTGCGGCCGACACGAAATTCCTTGGATTGGGTTGAATAGCTTGAGCGACTCGCCCGTCTACCCTTCGGAAAGCCAGCTCCTGGCCGCGGCTCAGCGGCGGGATGTGGATGCCCAGCGGCAGCTGTTCGAGCAATACCGCGACGAGGCGTATCGGGTGGCGTATCGGATCACAGGACGGAACGCGGACGCACTGGACGTGGTCCAGGACGCCTTCATCCGGGCGTTTACCCGGCTCGAGTCGTTCAGCGGCCAAAGCAGCTTTCGGACCTGGCTGCTCCGGATCGTCAGCAACCGTGCCCTGGACTTGGTCCGGGCCCGGCGGGTCCGGCTCAGCCAGCCGTTGGACGTGGGGGGCGATCAGGGCCCGCCGCTGGCGGCGCCGGCGGCGGGCTCGCGGCCGGAGGGGCGGCTCGAGCAGTCGGAGCTGCGGGAGCGGCTCGACGCCGCACTGGAGCAGCTCTCGCCGGAACACCGGACGGTCTTCGCCCTGCACGCGGCAGGCGAGATGACCTATGGTGAAATCGCGGCGGTGCTGGGCATCCCGTCGGGGACGGTGATGAGCCGGCTGTACCACGCGCGGCGGAAGCTGCAGCAGCTGTTGCCGGATCTGCAGCAGCCGTGAGGGAGTGACGGACCATGGACGCGATTGACGCTTTGTTGAAGCGGCTCGAAGCCGAGGGGCTCGACGCGTTGACGCCGGACGAGGTGGCGATTCTGGCGGCGGCCGCGGACGATCGGCCAGAGGTCGGCGCCCGGCTGGGCGCACTGGTAACGCCTCCGGTGCCGGTCGCGGCCGCGGTGGGCGCGCCGAACGCTGCGGTCTGGGACGACGCGTGGGCGGCGATCGCGCCGCGGACGGCGTCGCGCTCCGGCGGGCGGCGGCTGGGCATGTGGCAGCAGGTCTTTGCGGCCGCCGCCGCCGTGCTGTTGGCGGTTGGGATCTGGCAAGGCCGGTTGCCGATGGCGGCTGACGGACGGCCGATCGAGCTGGACTCGTCGGTCGAGATCCTGTCGCTGGAGGCGTATGGCGAGCAGGCGCCGATGGTCGTGACGGTGGGTGACGAAGGGAATTATCCGGTCATTTGGCTGGTGGACGAGTCAGGAGCGTAGCGATGAAGAGGCTGGCTGTGATCGGGCTGTTATGCCTCCTCGGGCCGCTGGCGGTTCAGGCAGCGGAGGATGAAGAAGTCGCGTTCGAACTGCTGGTGATCCGGGCGACAACGGCGAACGACAAAATCGCGCCGGAGCTCAAGGAGATCGCCCAGCAGCTCAAGACGCAGTTCAAGTACACCGGCTACGCGCTCGTGAAGAAGGAATCCAAGCGGGTCGAGCTGGAGAAGGTGGCCGAGATCGAGCTGCCGAAGCCGTACACGTTGCGGCTGACGGCGGTGAAAGCTGACGCGCAGCGCGTGCAGTTCAAGGTTGAGATCCGCGAGCAGCGTGACGGCAAGTCGGAGACGAAGCTGCGCACGGTCCTCGCGGCACGGCGGGGCAAGGCGGCGCTGTTGGGGGGCTTGCCGATCGGCGATGAGCACGACGTGCTAGTTCTCGCGCTGACGGCGCGCTGAGGATTCGTCACTCGTGGCTTCGCCGTCCGTTGAGGTCGCCGCAACGCCGTCGGGAGCGTTTGCCCGCCGCAGCGCTTGGGCGTTGAGGCTCACCGAGAGGTAGGCTCGCGGGCCGGCCGGGTCGGCGTGGTCATCCGCATAGCGGACAGACTCGACGAACTTCCCGAGGGCCACAAACCGTTCGAGGATCTGGATCGGGTTGACGAAGGGCAGCGGGACGTTGACCCGCAGCTCTTGGCCGTTGCGCTCGACGTGCACTTCGATCCACTTGGCGTGCTCGCGTTCGACGAGAGCCTTGCGGACGGCAGCGATCGGTTCGTTTTCGAAGCGCTGCTGTTCAACGCCCACGAGGAAGTCACCCACTTCCAGGAAGCCGGCTCCGGGGCCGGCGGGTTCGACCGCGGTCACCAGCAGGCGGCTCGCATCTTGAACCGGTTTGACCTGGATGCCGAGCCGGGGTCGCGCGGCGGGGGGCTGGCGGTCGCGCCACCAGCGCTCGTCATTGATTGCGGTGTAGTGCAATGTCCAGAAGTTGAGCCAATCGTCGGCAAGGTCGGCCAGGCGCCCGGTGTGCACAAAGCCCGCCTGCGTGCTGAGCCGCGGCTCGCGATGGCGGCCGATGACGCTTGCCGGCTCGGTTTCAGCGCGCGGCTGGTCGAGGCTGGCCAGGACTTCGTCGAGCCAGAGGCGGTGGGTCGCGATGACCACGTGGTCCGGGCCAGCGGCCCAAGCGAGCTCCAGCTCGCGGACAACCTGGTCGGTCAGGCGCGCGACCAGCGGCGCGAGATCGAGGCTGTGCAGTGTGCCGTCGTCGCGCGGGGTCTGCTCGATCGGCTCGAGCAGGGGGCCGCCCTGGCGGAGTGCGATCAGGTTATAGGCCGACCGGGCGGTCCTGATGAGCTGGCTCAGGTTGGTGACCGTCGCGGCGTGCTGTGTGGGCAGGACGATGGCGATAGCCGGCAGTTCCGGCACGTTGCGCGGCTCGACGACACCGGTTCGGGGGGCCTGCTCGACTGAGCCGAGCGCGACGTAAAACTCGTTGGCGACCAGCCTGCTGAGCGGCGTGTCGCTGGCGGGCTGGAGGTTCCGGGCCAACTGGAGGATGTGCCGCGACGGCAGCCGCGCGATCGCCTTGCCGAGGGCGTTGTAATCGACCCGGAACGCCCAGCCGGCGAGCGTCTCGGCGGGCAGCCGGGCGAGGGTCGGCTCGAGGCGGGCTTCGACATCCGGGCGGAGCACGTAGCCGTTGCTAACGCCGGTGAGCTGCAACGTGTCGCCGTCGCGGTGCAGCGCCAGCATGACGGCCGACGCGTGCAGGAACATCGTCCGGATCGACATGCCCGCGATCATTGGTGGCGCGGGTGGCGGGCTGTCGAGGTGCGTCGGGGGGGCGACGCGTTGCCCGTCGGGCGTCAGCTTCGGTGGTTCCTGCGAGCCGCCCAGCCGGACGAAGAGCAGGCCGTCTGGATCGGGCGCCACGCGCGCCAGGAGGCTCTGGTAGATCGGATCGACGGCCAGTGCGAGTGGCGGGCCACCGCGCTGCATCGCGAGGAGGTCCTTGAACAAGCCGTTCGGCGGGCGCGGGTCGCCAAACACGAGCCGGCGCTCGAATGGCACCACGCCGAGGCCGCTGCGCAATGGGGTGTATGGCAGCGGCGGGCGATCGTCAGGCGTAGCCCGCCGGAGCTGGGCGAGCAGGTTCGGGACGTTGATCTGCTCGGCCGGACGAGTAACGACCAGCGCGTCCTGCGAGCGGAAGAGGCCGGTCCCCGCGAAGGCGACGCCCTGCGCAAGGAGCTGATCGATGGCCTGCTCGGGTCCCATCCCGACGGTCTGGATGATCTGTTCCCGCCAGGCGACGGTGTCGGTCGGCTCGGCCGCCTGGCCGGCGAAGGTGCCGAGCATCGTCCAGAGCTGCGGATCGGTGAGGGCCCGCAGCAGGTCCGGGGCCTGGGTGAGTTCGGCGTAGAGCCCAACGTTGGCGGGGACAACCTCGGCGAACGGGGCACGTGAGGGTGGTTCGGCCAGGGTGCCGGCCGGTGCCAGCAGGCTGACGAATAGGCACGCCAGCCGGCGTCCGAACGTTGGTTTCCGCAGGCTAAAGCGTGATTTCGTCATTGGGCGGGACCTCGCGCGGCTGCGGCTGGCGCGGGGCGGGCAGCACCGTGTTAATCAGGAGCTCCAGCGGCCGCGGGGCGACGAGCTTGGCGGTTTCGTCGGCCATCTCCGGCGGCAGGACGAGCGAGAAAAACAGGGCGTCGAGATCGGCGCCGAGGGTCTCGCCGGCCCGCTGCATCTCGCGGACGCGGTTCTCGACGCGGCTGACGATCGATTCGCGAACGTCGACCTCCTTGACCGGGGTAGTGATCGTCAGGCGGTGGCCCGGCGTTGGGTTGTCAGCTACAGCGATGACCGGCCCGATTGGGGAAGTGGTGAGGTTCGTCGGCGTCGCGGTTTCGGGTTCGCCCGAGAGCATGATCGCGAACAGCAGCACCGCGGCGGCCTGCAGGACCATCCCGCCGGCCACGGCGATCCGGAGCGGGAGAACGCGGTTCCGGTTGCGGGTGGCCTGGTGGGCGTGGACCTCGTCCATCACGCGGTCGGTGAACGAATCGGAGATCTCGGGCACCTGGTCGTCGAGCGCAAGAGTGTTTTCGACGGCCTCGGCGACGGCCAGTGTCTGCTGGCAATCGACACAACGGAGCCGGTGGGCGTCGAACTCGAGCCGCAGGGCCGCAGCGAGGTCTCCGTCCAGGTACGAGCCGACCAGTTGCTCAAATTCGCGGCAGTTCATGACTTCCTCGCGACGTCTCTCCGGCGGGGGCCGGTTGGTGCCTGGCGTCCCGCGGTGGGCGCTAGGCGAAGTGACTGTCCGATAACGCCCGCAAAGCCGACCAATCCTCGACCTCGTCCTTGAGGAGCTTCCCGAGCTTCTCGCGGGCGCGGTGGAGGTGACTCTTGACGGTGACGGCGGGGATGCCGAGCACCTCGCCAATCTCCTGACAACTCTTGTTCTCGCGGTAGAACAGCAGCACGGAGGCTTTCTGGGGCTCGCTGAGCTGGTCGACCGAGGACCAGATCACGTCCTTCAGCCGATGGGCCTCCTCGCTGTTGGCGACCGCGTCGCTCGTCTCGTCGCCGCTGTCCCCGAGCCGGTTGTAGTCGAGGTCGGTGGCGATGGGCTTTTTCTTGCGCAAGTAGTTGAGGCACAAGCGGTAAGCGATCGTGAACAGCCACGTGCTGAACGCATACTTCTTCGAGTAGCTGCTCAGGGATTCGTAGGCCTTGACGAACGCCGCCTGACATAAGTCTTCTGCCTCGTGGTGGTTACGAACGATTCGCCAGATGAAGGCGTAAAGCCGTTCCTGGTACGCCTCGACCAGGAGCCGAAAAGCGTCGGGATGTCCGCGCTGGGCACGGCGGATGAGCTTCGCTTCTGCAGCGCGGGACATGTCCGCTCCCGCTGTCGGCGTTACGTGCATTCGCACTGGCTCCTGTTTATACCCGGAGCGGGGGGTTTAAGTTGCGATCGTGCGGTGGCCGCGTAGAATCCGCGATTTCCATGAGCAAGCCACTCCCAAGCCCGCCGGCCATCCGCAACAAGAAGGCCGGCTTCAATTTTGAGCTCCTCGACAAGCTGGAGTGCGGCATCGCACTCACGGGCAGCGAGGTGAAGAGCCTGCGCCGCGGGAAGGCCTCGCTCGAGGAGGCATTCTGCCGGATCGACGACGGGGAGCTCTTCCTAAGGGATTGTAACATATCTCCCTATGAAAACGCAGGTTACGCCCAGCACGAGCCCGCAAGGCCGCGGCGGCTCCTGGCCCACCGGCGGGAGATCATAAAGCTGCACCAGAAGGTCACGCAGCGGGGATTCACGCTGGTTCCGCTCCGCATGTACTTCAACGACCGCGGAATCGTCAAGGTTCAGATCGCCCTGGCCCGCGGCAAGGCCACCCACGACAAGCGGGCCGACCTGAAGCAGAAAGACCAGGAACGAGAGATCCGGCGGGCGATGAAGCACTACGGCTGACCCGCCGCCTCCGCGGGGAGTGAATCCCGCATGCGGCCAGCGAAAATTCTGCCGATCCACCAATTTCTGCGCCGTCATGCGCTGGTAATGCGCTGGGAACTTTCCCCTAAAAGATGCGGCGGAACCAGGGAAAAAGATTATCCATCTTAACAGTTTGGGTCGGGTAGGGTGTACATCGGGTGGGTGGAAGGCGACCTGAATGAGCGATAATGTCCTCCTTTACGCGTTTTAAGCCGGGCGCAGCGATGGATGGTCTGGCCAAGCTAAGACGATAAGCCTTGTAGCTGGAGGAAAACCCGCTGCACACGGTGCCGGGTTTCGCGGAACGTTGATAACGGAGTGTCGAAATGACGACCTTGGCCCAAATGACGAACGCATCTGACAACCGGACGGCTCGCCTGGCAGCCACGCGGGCAGCAAAGGTCGCCCGGATCCGAGAGCAGATCGCGGCGGGCACCTATTTGACCGATGCCAAGCTGGATCGCGCGCTGGAGCTGCTGTGCCTTCGCGAGTTTGTGGGTCCGGAGCTGGCTGCGAGCGAGGCGGCTTTGGCCGAGAGCGGTTGTGGGGAGTAGCTGCCGGGGGGACGCTTACCGGGTCGTAGTCCATTTGAGCCCCAGTCGTAGTCGTTTTCAGCTGCCAGCCGTCAATTTGTAGCTCTCCATACAACCTGTATCCCCCGCGAACGTTTGCAGCGCGATGCTGCAGTATTTGCCACTCAAACGCTAAAGGGCACAATCGACCGCATCTAGCACGTGAACGCTTCTTACGCGAGGTGCGGCGGTATGGATTGGCGTCTGATCGGCAGCACGTTCCTGATCATCTTCCTGGCCGAGCTGGGTGACAAAACGCAACTGACGGCCCTCGCGTCGGCGGCCGGGAGCCGATCGACGTGGATGGTCTTCCTGGGCGCGTCGGCGGCGCTGGTGTGCTCGACGTTGCTGGCGGTCGCGGTCGGCCATTGGCTGCAGGGCGTGATGAACCCAAAATGGCTCCGCGTGCTGGCCGGCTGTGCGTTCCTGGTCGTTGGCGCGATCTGGGTCAGCGGTGGGCTGAAGCAGATGAATTTCCCTGGCGGCCTGCTCTAGGTCGCTTCCTCCCGCACCCGATCGTCGCGGTTCCGCTGCGCAAATGAATGGGTGTTCAGTTGTCGGCATCCACGTACGTGCTGCGGCGCGCCCGTCGAGTTGACGTGATCAGCGTTCGGCCGTCAGATACGAGACGCTGCAGCGTCGCGGCATAGGCTGCGCTGGGGCATTGGAAAGGATGGTTGGATGACTGCTGAGGCGCGGCGGTTCGTGACGGTGGTCTCCGGGCTGCCCCGCTCGGGCACGTCGATGATGATGCGGATGCTGGACGCGGGGGGGCTGCCCGCGCTGACCGACGAATTGCGGGCGGCGGATGAGGACAACCCGCGCGGCTACTACGAATACGAGCCAGTGAAGCAGACCAAGCAGGACCCGAGCTGGGTGCCGAACGCGGTGGGCAAAGTCGTGAAGATGGTGCACCTGCTGCTGCTCGACCTGCCGGGTGATTACGAGTACCGGGTCGTGTTCATGCGGCGGCACCTGACCGAGGTGATCGCGTCGCAGGACGTGATGCTGGCCCGCAAGGGCAAGGCGGGCCCGGCGCTGCCGCCGGATAAGCTGATGGCGATGTTCGAGCAGCAGATCGGGAAGGTGCGTGCGCACCTGGAAGCCCAGCCTAACTTCCGCTATCTCGACGTCAGCTACAACGAGATGCTGGCGGAGCCCGAGCCCCGAGTCGCGGCGTTGAACGACTTCCTGGGCGGCGGGCTCGACACGGCGGCGATGCTGGCGGTGGTCGATCCGCAGCTTTATCGACAGCGGCGGTGAGATGGCACGAGGGTGTTCGGCCGTCGCCGAACATGGTGAGTCCAAGCAGACGATTGACGCCTTGGAATTGAGGAGGGCGGTGTGATGCACAAGCTCGTATTGATCCGGCACGGCCAGAGTGCCTGGAACCTGGAAAACCGTTTCACTGGATGGACCGACGTCGACCTGACGGAGCAGGGCAGCACCGAAGCGCAGGAGGGCGGCCGGCTGATCAAGGAAGCCGGACTGACGTTTGACATCGCCTACACGTCGGTGCTGAAACGGGCGATCCGCACGTTGTGGCTGGTGCTGGACGAGCTCGACCTGATGTGGATCCCGGTGGTGCGCGACTGGCGGCTCAACGAGCGGCACTACGGCGCGCTGCAGGGGCTCAACAAGGCCGAGACGGCCGAGAAGCACGGCGACGAGCAGGTCCATACCTGGCGGCGGAGCTACGACATCCGGCCGCCGGCGCTGGAGCCGAGCGACCCGCGGTGGCCGGGGCACGAGCGGCGCTACCAGCAGCTCTCGAAAGATGAACTGCCGACGACCGAGTGCCTGAAGGACACGGTCGAGCGTTTCCTGCCGGCGTGGCACAACGTGATCGCGCCGGACATCAAGGCGGGCAAGCGCGTCGTGATCGCCGCCCACGGCAACAGCCTGCGGGCGCTGGTGAAGTACCTCGACCACATCAGCGACGAGGAGATCGTCGGGTTGAACATCCCGACGGGCGTGCCGCTGGTCTATGACCTGGACGAGGAACTCAAGCCGATCAAGAGCGAGTACCTCGGCAACGCGGACGAGATCGAGGCCGCCCAGCGGGCGGTCGCCAACCAGGGCAAGTCGAAGTAGCCCGCGCCGTTGAGCGTTTCAGAGCAGGTTGCTCAGCAGGACGGCCAGTGAGCCGAGGCCCGAGGCCGGCAGGTCGAGCGCATTCTGGAAGGCCTCCGGGCGGAGCACCTGGTCGACCGCGGTGTTGAGCGCCGCGAGGCAGCTGCTCTGCCACAGCACGAGCGGCCCGCCAATCACACCCCACTCGATCGCCCGCCGCAGCGCGGCGGCGCGCTTGTCGCTCGATTCACGCATGGTCGCTGCTCCGCTGGGTGATGGAATCGGTGGCCGCAGGCCGCGCCGGCGGACCGCCGCGTAGTTTACCACCTCCGGAGCGGCCCGTCAGCTGTCCGCACTGAGTCCCTGTTCGAGCTCGGCCAACACGGTGCCAAGGGGGCGGTCGACGACGTTGCGGCCGTGCTTCCAGCGGACGCGTTCGTCGGCCGCGAGGCCGGTCTGGATGCGGCGGACGGCCATTACGACGGTGCTGTGATTCTTGTTGCCCATGGCGCGGCCGATCTCGGGGAAGCTGAGCGACGTGTGATTGCGCGTCAGGTACATGGCCAGCGCGCGGGCGAGGCTGATGGTGCGGTCGCGCGAGCGGGAGTGGAGCCGTTCGCGGGTGACGCCGAAGTAGGCGGTGACGACGTCCTCGATGCGGGCGGGCTGAAGGGGCCCGTCGTTGGCGCTGAGGTAGTCGGCCAGGATGGTCTGGGCGAGGTCGGTGGTGATCGTTTCCTTGGTCAGGGAAGCGAACGCGGCGAGCTTGAAGAGCGCGCCTTCGAGCTCGCGGACGTTGCGCGTGATCTGGCGGGCGACGAGGTCGAGGACCTCCTCGGGCACCTCAGCGACCATCTTGGCGGCGCGGCGGCGGAGGATCTCGCGGCGGATCGAGTAGTCGGGCGGCTTGACCTCGACGACCATGCCCGCGATGAGGCGGTTGATCAGCGGGTCGGAGAGCGAGCCGATGTTGCGGGGGTGGCGGTCTGAGGAGAGGATCAGCGTGCGGCCGTCACCGTCGATCGCGTTGAAGGTGTGCAGGAACTCCTCCTGCGTCGCGCGCTTGTTGGCGAGGAAGTGGATGTCGTCGATGACGAGGATGTCTACGTTACGGAAGCGGGCGCGGAACGCGTCGACCCGGCCGGACTTTACCGCGTAGATGAACTCGTTGGTAAACTCCTCGCCTGAGACGTAGCTCCAGCGGAGCATCGGGTGGTGGAGCCGCACGCCGTTGCAGATGCCCTGCAACAGGTGGGTCTTGCCGAGGCCGCAGCCGCCGTGGATGAACAGCGGTCGAAACGCGTCTCGGGGCGCGTCGATGACGGCGCGGGCGGCCGAGTACGCGAGCTGATTGCTGGGACCGACCACGAAGGCGTCCAGGTCGCCGCGGAGTCGTCCGCTGTGTTGCGGCCTTCCACTCGGCTGCGGTCTTCGCGCGCTGACGCCGTTGCCAGCGGGACTGGGACGCCAGGCGCCGGAAGCCTCCGGTCGGCCCGCGGAATAGTTTTCGGGGGCGCCGCCGGGCTTACTGGCGGCGGTCGCGACGCGCACATCGACCCGGGCATCACTGCCAAGAATGGCCTGGGTCACTTCGCGGAGCTCGCGAAGGTAGTTCGCGGCGATCCATTCCCCCACGAAGTTGTTCGGAGCGGTCACGCAAAGATGGTCGGGTGTCACATCAAATTGCGTGTTGCCGCCGAACCATGTGCGAAAGCGATTTTCGCCGATACGGCTGGCGACTTTATCGCGGATGGCATAGACGGTGTCCGCGTCCACAGAGTCCTCCGGTTGACGCTCTGAGGCGAGTGAACGGATGTCGTTGTAGGCGTAAAAAACGAAAAATGCGTGAAAGCATACCAGCGATTAACGCTAAGCTTTCATCCATGACCGGCGGGTACTATACCGCGCGGCAGCGACCTCGCAATCACCCACTTTACCGAAAAGGCTTGTCAGGTGCGTAAGCCGAGTGTTCGCAAAGCTTGGCATCGTTAAAAAAATGTGTCGTGCACAAGTTATCCACAAGCCGTGCGCAGGCCGTGACCCGGTCGCCTACGGCGTCTCACCGCTACGCGGTTCACGATAGCGGCTTTGGAGGCCGTCACGCGGCAACAGGTACGCATCGCGACGCCCGATCACGCGAAAGGCGAAGCGCTGATAGAGCCCGCGGGCGGCTGTATTCCGCTCATCGGCGACAATCGTGATCTGCTTCAACCCGCGACTGCGGCATTGTTCGAGGGCGCGGCGCAGCAGCAGCTTGCCGAGGCCCTGGCCGCGGAAGGGCGGTGTCACGCCCATGTAGGCAATCTCGGCGCTCGTGGCGTCCGGGAGGCGGGCAAGCAGCAGCACGCCGGCCGGCGTGTCGCCGCGCAGCGCGAGCTCCCAGAGGCCGGGATCGAACGCGCCGCTGGCCTGGTGGGCCGCGATGACGTCGTCCATTGGACGCAGCCCGGTGAGCTCGGGACAGTCCTGGCTGTCTTCGTAGGTCGCGGCGATCGTCGCGGCGAAGCGGTCGTGGGTCGCGGGGCTGTAGGCGGTCCATGTGATGCCCGCGTCGGCCGGCGGCTCGACCCAGGGGAAGCGGCTGCCGCGCGCGCGGTACTCGAGCGTGGTGATGTGGGCAAAGCCGGCCGCCGTGATCAGGCGGGCTTTCGTTGCGGCGGTGGGTTCGAGCAGGACTTGCGCATAGTGCGGGTCGCGCGTGGCGAGGTCACGCAGCGCCGCATCCAGACAGGCCGACTGGGCGGCCGGATCGATCGCTCGCGCTTCCGGGAATGCGGTCAGGACGACGGCGGTGCGGCCGGGCAGCCGGAGCGTCACGGTGGCGGCGGTCGGGTGATCGGGGGGCCCGCAGCGGAAACCGGCGACGGTGGCGTCGGCGACGTCGAGGTAGGCTTGCAACGCCTCGATGGCAAGGCGGTCGGCGGGCTGTTCGGGCGTGGTCGCGAGGACGAGCCCGAGCACGCTCGGCAGCTTGGCGGGGCTGACAGCAATCGGCGAGAAACCGTTCAGTGTTTGCACCCTAGGGATTTCGCGGAGGGATCGTCCGCGGGCGGCGCGTGGTTTCTAACATCTGGGCGAAAACCCGGGACGTGCCGGGTGGCGAGCAATTGTCTTTCTGGGAGGACAGAAATGCAAACGCGACAGAACGCGCTCGCGTGGTTGACCGGTGCGGCACTGTTGGTGGCGGCGGGGCTGGCAGTCGGGATGGCGCCGTACGAGGAGAAGCCGTCCGACGAGAAGAAGCCCGCGCAGGCGAAGCTGGGCGAGGCGGCCCCGGACTTCGAGCTGAAGGATCTCGAGGGCAAGACGCACAAGCTCTCCGACTACAGCGACAAGATCGTGGTGCTCGAGTGGTTCAACATGCAGTGCCCGTTCGTGAAGGCGGCCGCCGACATGTTCAGCAAGACCGCCAAGAAGTACACCGACGGCGAGGATGCCAAGGTCGTCTGGCTGGCGATCGACAGCACGAACAAGGACCACGGCGATTACCGTGACGCGGATCAGATCAACGCTTATCTCAAGGCCAACGACATTGATTACGCGGTTCTGAAGGATCCGACCAGTGAGGTCGGGAAGCAGTACAACGCCCGCACGACGCCCCACATGTACATCATCCACAAGGGCAAGCTGGTCTACATTGGTGGGCACGCCGACGGCCGCGGGGTCGCGCCCGGCAGCCGCAACTACATTGCCGAGACGCTGGACGCGCTGCTGGCCGGCCAGGACGTGCCGATGGAGCGGACCCGCAATCGCGGCTGCAGCGTGAAATACAGCGGCTGAGCCGCACCGCGGCTTTGCAGCGCCGCGGGAGTCGAGTACAACGCGGGCGACGCTGGGGCCACTCAGCGTCGCCTTTTTACGCGCTGGTCTTGAATGCCTCGGGGAGGCGAGATGTCCGAAGGAAAGGCGGGGGGACGCGGACACGGCGGGCCGGCGGCAGCGCTCGCGTTGTTCGCACTCATGCTGGGCGGGATGGTGGGCTGCCAGGCGGGCGTGCAGTGGGACTACTACCGGTTTCCGCCGGCGTACGAGGAGAGCCGGCAGACTGGTGAGCCACTGTTCGTGTACTTCCGCGACTGGGCGTCGCCCCGCAGCATGGTGTTCGAGGACGAGGTGCTGCTGGATCCCGCGGTACTGGCGGAGACCCGGAATTTCCTCTGCGTGGTGCTCCAATGGAACACGCCGAGCGACCAGCCGATCGCCCGCGAGTTCGGAATCGACGCGATCCCCGGGGTCGCGCTGGTCAGCGCCGAACGCCGGGTGCTGGCGTCGCTCGAGGGCGAGGTCTCGGTCGAGAACCTGCTGGCCGCCATGCGCGCGGCCCGCGATCGGGTCCGCGACCAGCGGCTGCGGGACGCGACCCGACGATGAGTGATTGCGATGCGCAGCATCGTCGCATGGATTGAGCCGTCGCGGGCGATCGCGATCGGACTTGGGCTGCTCGCGGTCGTCGGCTGCGGCCCGGCGACCCCGCCCGGCGAACCGCTCCGTGTCTTTGGCAAAGGCGGGGTTCAGGGCGGGCAGTTCAGCTATCCGCGGGCGGCTGTGTTCGCTAACGACCGCTATTACATCGTCGACAAGACCGCCCGCGTGCAGGCTTTTACGCCGGCGGGTGAGTTCGTGCTGCAATGGAGCTTGCCCGAGTGGAAGGCCGGCAAGCCGGTCGGGATCGGGGCGGCGCCGGACGGCCGGATCTTCGTGGCCGACACGCACTATTCCCGCGTGATGATCTACAGCCCGGACGGCGAGCCGCTGGACCAGTTCGGCCGCAACGGTCGCGGTCCGGGCGAGTTCGAGCTGCCGACGGACATCGTGGTGGCCGCAGACGGGACGATCTTCGTCGGCGAGTACGGCGGCAACGACCGGATCAGTCAGTTCACGCCCGACTTCGAATTCGTGCAAAGCTTTCCGGAAGAGGCGGTGACGACGTTCGCCCGGCCGCAGGGCGTGTGCCTTGGTCCGAACGGGCGGCTGTACGTGGCGGACGCGAGCCATCACCGGATCGCGATCTTCGAGCCAGACGGGACGTTCGTGGGGGCAATCGGCACGCCGGGAACGGGATTGGGTGAGCTCCGGTTCCCGTATGGGCTGGATTTCCTGTCGGACGAGACGCTGGTGGTCGCGGAGTACGGTAACAACCGCGTGCAGCGGCTGACGTTGACGGGCGAGTCGCTGGGGACCTGGGGAAAGCCGGGGCGGGAGCGGGGCGAACTGGCCGGTCCGTGGGCGGTGGCAGTGGGGCCGAACGACGAGGTCCTCGTGGTGGATTCGCTCAATAACCGCGGCCAGGTGATCGCGGGCGGCGACCCGGAAACGTGGTCGCGGCCGGCGGAGTAAGCGTCGGCACGGCGCGGGCGGTCCGGTTTTCGCGGGCCGTGCTTTCGGTCTTGGTCGCCGCTTGGTTAGAATTGCGACATGGGCAGTCTTTGGTGGTCGTTGGGCCTCCGTTTCGAGCAGCCGGCGTACCTGCTGTTGTTGCTGCTGGTCCCCGTTGTCATCGCGCTGTCGTTCCGGTCGCTGAGCGGCCTGGGCCCGGGACGGCGGATGGTGGCGTTGATCTTCCGGTCGGCGGTCATTGTGGTCATCGCTTGCGCGCTCGCGGGGCTGCAGCGGGTGAAGACGACCGACGACCTCTCGGTCGCGTTCCTGCTCGACCGCTCGAACAGCATGCCGGCCAACCACGCCGGCAGCGCGCTGCAATTCATCAAGGCGACCGAAGAGAACATGCGGCCGGACGACACGCTCGGGATCGTCGGCTTTAGCGGCAAGAGCGCGGTGCTGCAGCTGCCGGAGGCGGGGCTGCGGATCCAGGAGGTGTCCGATCCGTTGCTGCCGGACCAGACGAACCTGGCGGCGGCGGCGCGGCTGGCGTTGGCGATGTTCGACGAGACGGCGATCCGGCGGCTGGTGCTGATCTCCGACGGCAACGAGAACGCGGGCGAGATCCTGCAGGAGGCGAGCAACTTCGCGGCCGCCGGCGTGCCGATCGACGTGTTGCCGGTGCGGTACACTTACGACCGCGAGATCGTGCTCGAGTCGTTGCGGGCGCCGGCGTTCATCACCGGCGGCGAGGCGACGGTGAAGCAGCAGGTGATTCTGCGCTCGACGCTCACCGAACCGACGAGCGGTGTGATCAAGCTGTACCAGGGCAACCGGCTGGTGCTGTCGAAGGAGGTGCGGGTGCCGCCCGGGCGCTCCTCACATCCGCTGATCGTGCCGCTGTCGGAGCAGGCGGCGTACCCGTTCCGAGCAGTGTTCGAGCCGGCCGAGCGTGAGCGTGACACGATCGCGGCGAACAACGAGGGGCGGGCGTTCACGATCGTCAGCGGGCCGGGCGAGATCCTGCTGGTCACGACGCCGGAGAACCGCGCCTCGTCGGAGTTCATGGCCGAGCAGCTCGCGCGGGAGAAGGTCGAGGTCCGCATCGTCGAGGCCGGTGCGCAGTCGCTGACGCAGGCCGAGCTGCTGAACGTCTCGCTGGTGATCCTCGACAACGTGCCGGCCGACCTGGTGCCCCCCAGCGAGCAGGACGCGTTGCGGCGCTACGTCGAGGACCTCGGTGGCGGGCTCGTGATGGTCGGCGGTGACGAGTCGTATTCCGCCGGCGGCTGGATCGACAGCCCGGTCGAGGCCGTCATGCCGATCGAGTTCGACGTCAAGAGCAAGAAACAGATCCCCAAGGGCGCGCTGGTGCTGATCATGCACTCGTGCGAGATCCCGCAGGGCAACTACATCGGTGAGCGGATCGCGATCGCGGCCGTGAAGACGCTCAGCTCGCGCGACCTGATCGGCGTGCTGGCCTGGGATTGGCAGGGCGGGGACAAGAACTGGACCGTGCCGCTCCAGCCCGCCGGCTCCAAGACGGCGGCGATCAACGCGATCAAGCAGATGTCGATGGGCGACCTGCCCGACCTGACGCCGGTCGTGAGGCAGGCCGTCGACGCGCTGGCGGTGCGGACCGACGCGGCCGCCCGGCACATCCTGATCACGTCCGACTTCGACCCGCAGTTCAACGTGCGCGGCGGCGAGGGCGGCCGGCTGCTGCAGCAGATGAAGGACAACAACATCTCGTGCTCGACGGTCAGCATCGGCTGGGGCGGGCACCCGATCGACGCGGCCAAGGCGAACGCGATCGCTCAGGGGGCGGCCAAGGGCGGCAAGCACTACGCCGTCAAGGACTTCAGCAAGCTGCCGCAGATCTTCATCAAGGAAGCCCGCATCGTGCAGCGGAGCACCTTCTACGAAAGCGAAGAGGGCTTCGCGCCGCGGATCACGCCCAGCGCCGCAAAGGTGCTGCCGGGGCTGCAGACCACCGGCGTGCCGCGGCTCAACGGCTACGTCGTCACGACCCGCAAGCCGCTGGCCGACGTGCCGTTGGTCCGCGACACCGAAGAGGGCCAGGATCCGATTCTCGCACACTGGCAGGCGGGCCTCGGGCGGACCGTCGCGTTCACCAGCGGCATGTGGCCGCGGTGGGGCCAGAGCTGGGCGAGCTGGGACCGTTTCGGGGCGAACTGGGCGCAGCTGATCCGCTGGGCCGCCCGGCAGGGCGAAGGCTCCGATCTCGACGTCCAGGCCGTCCAGGACCAAGGCCAGGGTGTCATCCGCATTCGCGGCTATGACGGCAACACGCAGGCCCTCCGCGGCGCCACGATGGGCGGCGAGGTCTACCGCCCCGACGGCGCCGCCGTCCCGATGACGCTCGAACATATTGGACCCGGCGAGTGGGAAGGCCGCTTCGACACCGATCTCGCCGGCTCGTATATCGCGAACATGATGTTGCGGCTGGCGGATGGATCCCAGATCCCGGTCCGCAGCGGGCTCTCGGTCGCGTACTCGCCTGAGTACCGCGAGCTCGCCGCCAACGTCCCGCTGCTCAACGAGATCGCCGAGCGGACCCGTGGCCGCGTCCTGACCGCCGAGCAGGCTCGTGACGTGTTCAACCGCGCGGGGCTGGCGCTGGCCGAGACCCGCCGACCGGTGTGGGAGGACCTGATCCGGCTGATGCTGCTGCTATTCCTGCTCGACGTGGCCGTGCGGCGGATCGCGATTACGCCGGCCGACGTGGTGCGGCGGGTGCGGCAGTTTTTCCGCGAGCTGGCGGGCCGGGCGCCGTCGGCCGAGGCGTCGGCGGCGACGCTGGGGTCGCTGAAGGGGGCCCGGGACCAGGCCCGCGAGGCGCTGTCGAAGCGCCAGAGCGAGGCCGGCCGCCCGCCGGACCGCGGCGCCCGCTACGAGCCACCTGCGAGCGACGAACGCAGCCGGGAGCAGCTCAGCCAGGCCCTCGGCGGGGCGTCCGAGCTGGACCAGCCGGTCGTCTCGCGGCCGACGCGAAAGCCCCAGCAGGTCGACGAGGGTCAGTACACCTCGCGGCTGCTGGCGGCCAAGAAGCGGGCCCAGCAGCAACGGGAGCAGTCCGAGCAACAGGACGAGCCCCCCGCAGACGAGCAATAACCGGCGTGGCCGTGGTCGCGGCGGCGCGGCAAGTTGCGTCGGTCCCGGCTTTCACGTAGTTTTCTGGCTTGTGGTGGCGGGCCGCGCGGCCGCGTTCGCAGCGGTTCCGCCCGCCTTTTGAGCACCGGTTTCGGATCGAGAGAACCCCCGTATGGCGTCTGCCGAATTGTTGGAGCTGGTCGAGCAGGGCGCGCTCGACCAGGTGGACAATCGTTGCCTCGAGTTGGCGCAAGAGGGATCGCTCAGCGCGAAAGACCTGACTGCGGTGATCGAGAAGCTCCGGGCGGCCGGTCACAAGGAGCGCGTGCCGGAGTTGATGCCGACGCTGATCGAGGCCGGCGACTGGGCGCAGGCGGATCCACAGGCGCTGCTGAAGCTGGCGAAGACCGCCATGGCGTGCGCGCCGCAGGACCCCGCGCTGCGCGAGTTCCTGGTCGAAGCCTACCGCCGAGCGTACGGCGATCAGCCGGGGTTCGAGACGATCCTGACGGCCTCGGGGCTGACCGCGGGGCGGCCGTTTCGCAACGCCTGCAAGACGATGGACCTCGGCATGCAGTCCGAGGTCGGTGACTTCTTGATCAACAGCATGGACGATCACGCGGTCGAGCTCGTTGAAGTGGATCGCGCGAACGGGCTCTTTGCCTTGCGACGCGAGGGGCGGACCTCGACCGTGCCGGCGGCCGAGATCGCCCGCGATTACGAGCCGGTGGATGCGAACGATTTCCGGGTGCTGCGCCAGCTCCAGCCGGAACGGCTCAGCGAGCTGATCGAAAAGGACCCGGTCGCGCTGGTGATCGGGCTGATCCACGCCCACGGCGACCATATCGACCAGGACCTGCTGCACGACGAGCTCGTGCCGCGCTACCTCAGCAACAGCGAGTGGTCGAAGTGGTGGTCCAAGACCCGCACCAAGCTGAAGCGCAACAAGCACATCATCATCGAAGGCCGGGCACCGGTCGTGCTCAGCTACAGCGACGAAGGCCAGACGCTCGAGGACGAGTTGATCGAGGCGTTCGAGAAGGCCAAGGAGCCCAGCGATTGGGCGGGGCTGGTTCAGAAGTACGTGCGCGACAAGGCCGCCACGAAGGAGACGCCCGACAGCGAGACGCTCAAGCAGCTCGCCGACCGGCTCGGCGACCACTTCAAGCGGGCCCGCGGCCGTCGGCCGGCCGAGGCCCTCGCGACGGCGCTGGTGCTCCATCAGATCGAGGTCGAGGGTCTGGCGGACGAGGGGGCGCGGCTGGCGAGCGAGTTGCTCGAGGAAGAGCGCGAGCCGCTGAAGCTGGTCGCGGCGCTCGACGACCCGGGCCAGTGGCCGCCGGCGCTGGAGGCGTTGCGGACGGCGAGCGCTGAGGAGTATCCCCGCCGGGCGGCGGCCCTGATCGGCAAGGCGCCCGCCGGGCTGCTCGATCGGCTGGCCGCGGACGCGATTGCGGGCGGCGAGCTGAGCGGCGTGCAGAAGTGGATCGAGAAGGCGCTCGACGAGCCGGTGAAGTACCCGGACATCATCTACTGGCTCTGGAAGGGACCGGCGGTGCACGAGGGGCTGCGCCTGCCGGAGGATCACCTGCTTTTCGACGAGATCCTGACGACGCTGCTGGCCCTGGGGCGGACGCTCGACGCGAGCGCCAACGAGACGCGCGACTTCCGCCAGAAGATGCGGCAGGCGCTTGCACTGAAGAGCTACGCCAAGGCCCGGCAGTGTTTGGAGGCGACGGAGTACGGGCGCGGGATCACGCTGAAGACGCAGCTCAACCGGCTGGAGGGCCTGGGCGAGAACGTGCGGGCGGAGCTGATCAACATCTTGCGGGACAAGCACCCGGAGCTCTACCTGCAGCCCGTGGCGAAGCGGCTCGAGCCGTGGGAACAGCCGGACGTCGTCTACGCCACGAAGGCGGGTATCGACAAGCGGACCGCGGAGCGGGACGAAATTCAGAACGTGCAAATGCGCGAGAACGCCAAGCGGATCGGCGAGGCGGCCTCCCTCGGCGATCTCAGCGAGAACAGCGAGTACAAGTTCGCGCTCGAGGAGCGCGACCTGCTGCGGGCGCGGCTGGCGGATATCAACAACGAGCTCTCGATCGCGGAAGCGGTCAACGTGCTCGACGTGCCGGTCGACTACGTGGGCATCGGGTCGAAGGTGACGCTCCGCCAGACCGAGTCGGGCGAGACGTCGCAGATCACCTTCCTCGGCCCGTTCGACGCCAACGTCGAGGCGGGGATCTACAACTACAAGGCGCCGCTGAGCCAGAAGATCCTCGGCCACCGGGTCGGCGACCGGGTTGTTCTGACGATCGATGGGATCGATTGCGAGTACGAGATCACACAGATCGAGAGTGGCCTCGCCACGGGCTGAGCAGGTCGCGCTGCGCTACGGCATCAACATCGTGCGCACCAGGTAGCCCGCGAACAGCACCAGCAGGATGCCCCCCTCCACGCGGTTCAGCCGGTGGCCGGTCCACATCAGCGGCAGGGCGATGAACGTGGCCGCCAGCATCACCGGCAGGTCCCAGTAGAGCGACGACTGCTCGATGGCGATCGGGGCGGCGACCACGCCCGAGATTCCGATCACCGAGAGAATGTTGAAGATGTTGCTGCCGACGATGTTGCCGACGGCGATGTCTGATTGATTGCGGCGGGCGGCCACGAGGCTGGTGGCGATCTCGGGCAGGCTCGTGCCGATGGCCACGATCGTCAGCCCGATGACCCGCTGCGAGATGTCGAAGGCCTCGGCGATGCCGACGGCGCCCTCGACGATGAAGTCCGCCCCGTACTTCAGCCCGATCAGCCCGGCGATCAGCATCGCGACGTAGCGGAAGCGGCTCATGGCGTCCCGCTTGATCGGGGCGGCGTCCACTTCCTCCGCATCGGGCACGTGGCCGGCGTAGCGGTACGTCCACCAGACGTACGCCACCAGCATCCCCACCAGGAGCAGTCCCTGCCAGCGGGTGATCAGTGGCTCGCCGAGGGCCAGCCAGTTGGCCGCGATCAGGGCGACGAAGAGGATACTGGCGAGGGCCATGACCGGGCCGTCGAACCGCACGACGTTGCGGGAGATCGTCATGGGGCGGATCAGGGCGGCCAGGCCGAAGACCAGCAGCAGGTTGGCGATGTTGCTGCCGACGACGTTTCCGACCGCCAGCGCGTCCCGGTCGGTGAGGCAGGCGGTCACGGAGACGGCCAGCTCGGGGGCCGAGGTGCCAAAGGCGACCACCGTGAGCCCGACCACGAGGGCGGAGATGCCCAAGCTGCGCGCGAGCTTTGCCGCCCCCCGGACGAGGGCCTCGCCGCCGACGGTCAGCACCGCCAGCCCGGCGACCAGGAGCAGTACGTCCCAAAACATTGCCAAGCTGATCAGTCCCCTCGCGTGGGGGCGGTGGGTCGCAGCGACCGCCGAGTCTGCAGAGCATCGGCGCTCGGCTGCAGGTTTGCAAGCGACGCCGCGGCTCCAGGGTCGAACAGGGGGGCTACTCGGGCGGGACGCTGAGCCCGCGTTTCATTCGGCTGACGTTCGTTTTCATCGCTTGGGGCCGGCCCGCTGGGCGACGAACACACGACCGCCGCCGCGGGCCGAGGCCCGCGACGGCGTTTGTCGAGGAAGCGGGTTTGTCGCCGGCGGTTCCGCCAAGGCGGACCGCCGGTTGGCCGGCCGATCAGCTCCCGACAAGCGCGGCCACGAACGGGTCGATGTCGAAGAAGTTGACCGCGCCGTCGTTGTTCAGGTCGCCGTTCATCCGGTCGCAGCCCGGGTAGAGGTTGTCGAACTCGCTCTGGTAAAGCAACGCCGTCACGAACGCGTCGATGTCGAAGAAGTCGAGCGTCCCGTCGCAGTTGAGGTCGCCCAGCAGCGGCGGCGTGACCGCGGCGTCGACCGCGTAGATCTCGGTCGTCGGACCGACGTAGCGGCTGCCGGCCGGATCGCCGATCTCGCTCTCGGCGTGCCAGACCAGCGGGCTGCCGGTGACAAGGTGCGGCGCCTGGTCGTCATAGTCGTTGTCGGTGATCTGGACGACCGCGCCGTCGAGCCAGGCGTAGATCTCGTAGTCATTGCCGTCGAAGCCCTGCCACGCGATGCGGCCATCGTTGTCGATCACCGGGTGCTGATCGTGGGCCTGGTTGTCGGTCAGCGGCTCGTTGTTGAGCAGGATCTGCCAGTAGTAGCCGTCGCCCCAGCGCCGCTGCATCCAGACGATGTCGCCGCTGTCGTTGACCTGCGGCCACCAGTTCAGCCGGTTTACGCCGCTGCTGTACTGGCTGGCGCTGTCGGCGGAGTAGGCGTCGGCGGTCCAGATCTCGGCGTCGCTGTTGTTGTGCCAACCGTGCCAGACGACCAGGCCGTTGTTGTTGATCTGCGGGAACTCGTCGTTGACCGAGTTGTTCACCAACTGCACCAGGTCGCTGCCGTCGGCGTTGGCGCTGAAGATGTCCCAGGTGTTGCCGTCATGCCCCATCCAGGCGACGCGGTTGCTGTCGTTGATCACCGGCCACATGTCTTCGCGCGGGTAGCCGGAGCCGCCGTGGCTGTTATCGGTGATCTGGGCGAAGTTGCCGCCGTCGAAGTCGCAGCTAACGATTTCGAAGTCTTCGCCGTCGAACTGCTCCCAAACGATCCGGCCGGCCGCGTTGATGTCCGCGTGCCAATCCTGCACGTCGTTGTCGGTGATCTGGTGGACCACGCTGCCGTCGGCCGTGGCGGTGTAGATCTCGAAGTCCCGCCCGTCGAACGCCTGGAAGACGATCTGATCGTTCTCGTTGATCTTCGGCATCTCAGCCACGCGGTGCACGTCGACATCAACGACTTCGGAGCCGTCGGGCAGCACCGTCGTGATCGCCGCGCGGCGGCTCTGGCCGGCGAAGACGATGCGGCCGCTGCTGTTGACCTGCGGGCGCCAGTCGTCGCGGTCGTTGCTGGTGACGCGGGTCGGCGACAGGTCGTGCGGATCAGCCTGGGCCGCGTTGTCGTGCTGATAGAAGTCACCGCCGCTCTCGGCGTGGTCATTGAAGTGGTTGAGGTATTCCCACCAGTTGTTGAGCCGCGTCAGCCCGTCCTTGTTGTTGGTGTCGTCGAACCGCGGCAGGTGGTAGTAGAACCAGTTCAGGTAGTTGCGGTGGTAATCCGGGCCGCCCCAGGTCTCGCGATTGACCGCCACCGGCGTGCCGGTGATGTCGGGATAGTCGTGCGGGTCGCCGGGTTCCATCGTCAGCCACATCGGGGCCGTGCTGTCGGCGAAGCTCGGGTTGCCGTAGTCGTAGTCCTGCACTCCGTTGGGCGGAAAGTGGCAGTGGCCGACGCCGAAAACGGTGTTCCCGGCGGCTGCTGACGTGCCGTATGCCAGCGAGAAGCGGTCCCAAAGGTTCTGCGGATAGGACAGGTTCCAGTTCCAGTTGTTCACGCCGAAGACGTGCCGCAGGATCGACTCGGTGCGGTGGGTGTAGCTGTGGATCATCTCCGCCACGCCGCGCTCGTAGTTCAGCCCGAGGATGATGAAGATTCGCGACGACGGCACGCGCTGCTGCGGCCCGGAGTTGCACCAGTAACCCCCGTAGCCCAGCATCGTCGTTTCCCAGTACTGGAAAAACGGCGCGCAGTTGTTGTTGACCTCGTTGATCTCCCCGAAGTCGACCCGCCGGGCGAGGTCGAAGTTGATCGCGATCATCTTGTAGTCGACCATCGAGTTCAGATAAAAGCCGCCCTGACCACCGCCAGACTGCCACTGGTTCACCGCGGCCGTATAGCTCGCGTCGTCGTAGCGGAACCCGTCGTTGAAGATCGGGTAGTAGTCGAGGTTCATCTCGACCGTCTGCCGCCAGTTCACGAGCCCGTGGCTTGCGTTCTGGAAATCGTTGACGTAGTCGCGGTTCAGCGCGCGGGGGTCGTTCCAGCCGCCGAACTGATGGAGCAGCTCGCCGGTCGAATCGATGTAGGGCGTCAGGTTGATCGAGTAAAGCCGGGGATAGCGGGGCTCGGCTGGCTGGGCGGCCGCCTGCAGCGCAACCCCAACCAAGGCTAGAACCGCAAACGTCGTACGGGGGGTCATCAAGCGCATGAAAGCCTCCTGGGGGTGCGGCGCTTCATTCCGCGGCGGGCTGTTGATCGTGCTCCCCTGAGCATCTGGGCATCCCGTCTGGCTACCGCTGGGAACGCCACCGGCGAGTCAGATGATCGTACGCAGTCGCCAGACGCGGATCAACCGGGTGCGGTACCGGCTGCCCGTAATAACCGACGAGCGCAAGCTGTTATTCCGCTCGCGGTTAGCGTGTATTTCGCATCGGCGGCGCAGGCGAGTTTCGGTGTCGGGTTGTGGGCTATTTCAGCATGTGCGAGTCGTCGACGGCCTGGGGGCCTTCGCCACCCGTATAAGCCTCGACGTCACTGAGCGTCCAGATATTGTCGCCGTCCAGACCCACATTCGGCGTCGTCGCCCAGCGGACGTGCCCGCCCAGCGAGAGGACGTTCTGGCCTTTGCGACCGTGGGCGGCCGAGTTCCGCTGCGTCGCGTCCAGCGCGCTCCGCAGAAATTCGAAGATCGGCACACCGTCCTCGAAAAGCGGGTTCTCGTCCGCCATCATGACGAGGTCGGGATCGTCCTGGGCGGTAGGGCGACGGCCGGCCATGTTCTGATAGGCGTAGCTGATGTTGCGGGTGTCGGGGAAGTCCGAGAATTGGGCGACCGCGTCGGCAGGCATCGCCTGATGCATTTTCTGGGCCGGACAAACGAACCGTGCTGGCGCGACATAGTTCAGCCTCGCCAGCTGGTAGGGGTGCCGGCGATTGGGCATCAGCTCGACGCCCGGCGTGTCGGTCGGTCGCCAGGAGGCGCTCTGGCTCCAGCCGGCAAACGGGAAGCTCTGGTTGAAGGCGGCGGCGTACTGCTGCATCCCGTGGCCGAGCGCCTGCAGTTGGTTGCTGCAGGTGGCCCGCTTGCTCCATTCGCGGACGTTGAGCAGCCCCGGCACGCCGAGGCCGACGGCGAGGACGATCATGGCCGCGACGGCCACCACCTCGCGGAAGGTGCCGATGCGGAAGATGATCCCGGGGCGGGAAACCTCCTCATGCTCGAGGAGCGAACGGTCGGCGGCCTGCTGCGCGGGCGTGCCCACGTCCGCCACGCGGCGGCGAATGCCGTCGAGCAGCCCCGGGGGGCAATCCGGGCAGGGCAGCCCGTCGAGGGCGGCGAACGCATCGCTGAGCTCGGCGTGCTGGCGCTGGAGATCAGGGTCGTCGGCGAGGCGGGCCTCGAGTTGCCGGCGGGATTCGGGCTCCAAGTGGCCCAGGAACAGATCGACTAGATCGGGGTCGTAAGGTGTGAACGCGTCACGGCTCATTCGTTGACAACCCTTTCACTCTCGTCTTGCGTTCGGCGCCACAGGGTCGCGAAGTGATTGACGGCCGCATGCAGCCGCGACTTGACCGTGCCCAGCGGGATATCGAGCACCTCGGCGATTTCGGCGTAAGGCAGCTTCTGGAAGTAACCCATCAGCAGGATCGTCCGCAAATGCTCAGGCATTTCGTCGATGACGGCCCGGACGTGCGCCCGCTGCTCGTCATCACTGACCAGATCTTCGGCCGACGGGCCTTCGGCCGGCAGCGCGGCTGCCGGGCTGGGTCCCTCGTCGTCGCGCCGGCCGGTGGAATCCAGGGACTGCTCCTGTCGCCGACCCCGTGATCGCAAATAATCGCGGGCCTTGTTGGCGGCGATGGTGTACAGCCACGGCTTCAACTTCCGGTTGAAATCAAACGTCTCTGCCGACAGGTGCATTTGCAGAAACGTGTCTTGAACGATGTCCTCTGCGACGCTGGCCCGATTCACGAACCGTACGACAAAGCCGAACAACTCGTCGGCGTAACGGCGGGAGAGCTCGGCGAACGCCTCGCTGTCGCCTTCCAGATGGGCCCGCAACAACTCCGCGTCGCGTTTTGTTCCCATCGTTCGATCCTTATACGGCCCGGGTCAGGGACGGTTCGGCCCTGATAGTAGAAACGATTTCCCGCGTTTCGGTTGCAGTCAGCCCGAGAAAGGCCGGCTGCAACCGGCTGGGGCGTCCCGGCGGCGACCGCGAGTCCGATATAGGCGACGCCCCGGGGCCGATCGTTTATAAACGCGGCATGACGGATGCGAAATCCCCCATCCGGGCGGCTGCCGGGCGCCTGTCGGAGGCCGAACTCGCAACGCTGCTGGCGGCCTCCGCTGAGATCAGCCGGAGTCTCGACCTCAGCGAGACGCTGCACGCGATCGCCCGGGCGTCGTCGGAAGTCCTCCAGGCGGAGGCGGGCTCGGTCCTGACACTGGACGACCGGCGGAACCAACTGACATTCCGGGCCGCCTACGGGGGTGGCGGCGATGCTCTGGTTGGCGAGGCAATGGACGCGGAGCTGGGCATCGCGGGCAAGGTGATCCGCTCGGCGCGGCCGGTGCTCGTGCCCGACGTCCAGGACGACCCTCACTTCTTCCAGGGATTTGACCAGCAGTCGAACTTCGTGACGCGGCAGATGATCGCCGCGCCGATGATCCTGCGGGAAAAGATCGTCGGCGTGGTTGAGGTGATCAACCGGCAGGGGGGCGGGGCGTTCGACCAGCGGGACATCGACCTGCTCCAGATCTTCGCGAACCTGGCCGCGATCAGCACCGCCAACGCGCAGCGACACGAGTTGGTCCAGCGGGAGAACCTCGGGCTGAAGGAGGCGCACCGCGGGGGGCCGGTGCTGGGCGAGAGCCCGGCCTGGCAGGAGGTCACCAAGCTGATCGACCGGGTGGCCGGCACGAACGCGTCGGTACTGCTGCTGGGGGAGACGGGCTCGGGCAAGGAGGTCTGCGCTCAGACGATCCACCGCCGTAGCAACCGGGCCGAGCGGGCGTTCGTCCCGATCAACTGTGCGGCGCTGCCCGAGACGCTGCTGGAAAGCGAGCTCTTCGGGCACGAGGCGGGGGCCTTTACCGGGGCCGCCAACCGCAAGCTTGGGCGTTTTGAGCTGGCGGACAGCGGGACGCTTTTCCTGGACGAAATTGGCGATATCAGCCCTTCGACGCAGACGAAGCTGTTGCGGGTGCTTCAGGAGCGTGAGTTAGTCCGCGTGGGCGGGACCCAGACGCTGTCGTGTGACGTGCGGATCATCGCCGCGACCAACCGCGACCTGAAGGACGCCATCAAGGCCGGCGCGTTTCGCGAGGACCTTTACTACCGGCTGAACGTCTTCCCGATCCGCGTGCCGCCGCTGCGCGAGCGGAAGGAGGATATCCCCCTCCTGCTCGAGCATTTCATGCAGACCAGCGCGATCGACCTGGGCGTGCGGCCAGTGGCGTTGAGCGATGCGGCGCTGGCGGCGTGCTGCGCGCACCACTGGCCGGGCAACGTCCGCGAGCTGCGGAACGTGGTCGAGCGGGCGGTGTTGCTCTGCGACGGGCCGGAGCTGCTGCCGGAGCATCTGCCACGCGAGCTCCAGGAGGAGTCCCCGGCCCCGGCGGCGGCCAGCGCCGAGGCGTCGGTCGAGCAGTACGAGAAGACGCTGATCCTGCGGGCGCTGCGCGAGAATGACTGGAATCAGACGCGGACGGCCGAGGCGCTCGGCTGGAGCCGGGATAACCTGCGGTACCGCATCAAGAAGTACAACATCAAGCGGCCGTCGTCCTAGCCGCCGTTGTCTTAGCGACGGCCCCGGCCTGACCCCATTGTCGCCGGCCGCGATTGCGGACAAAATGCGATCGGCTCCTCTCCGCTAGGCGAAAGGTCGGCGACGATGATCGAGTTGGTCCTGCCGCAGAGTTTTCCGGTCAACGAATACACCCCGCATGGCTACCTGGACAACCCGTACCACAGCATGGTGCTCAACCGCAGCGGCGTGATTCGCTCACTGCCGCCGCTGGGCTTCGGCTTCTGGTGCGCGAAGTTCAAGGGCGCCTACGGCAACGGGGTCGAGGCGCAGACCAACTACCTGTCGCTGCTGCACCTGGCGTTTCACGTCGACGGCCAGACCTTCGCGACGGCCGACGATTTCCGCGACCACAATGCCCGCCTCTACTCGCGGTATCACACCAAGCACATGCTCAGCTACGACTGGATGTGCCACGGGCTGCTGTTCAGCTGCCGCTATTTCCTCCCGCGCGAGAACACGCTCGCCTGCCGGATCGAGGTCCAGAACAGCGACGCCCGCCCGCAGCAGTTCACGCTGCATGCAACGCACATCTTTGGCCACTGGACGCACGGCTGGTGGGGCAGCAACGGGCTGGCCGGCCGCTACCTTGAGGATGTTGACGCGCTGGTGAGCACAATCTGGGCGTACGGGCCGTACTTCGCGCTCGGCAGTGACGGCGTCAGCGTCGCGCACAAGTCGACGGGCGACGAGGCGCAGTGGCGTGATTGGCTCCGCGCGAACAATGTCGACGACACGCCGCCAGCAACGGTGAACGGACCGGGGCCGCTGTACAACGTCATGAGCTTCCGCTGCGACCTGTCGCCCGGGACGAGCGACGCGCTGACGCTCGGGCTGGCGCGGGGCCCGAACGAGCCGTGGGCACTGGAGGAACTCCGGACCGGGCTGCGGCAGGCGCTGCCCACGCTCGAGCAGCAGCTCGACGAGGACGAGGCGTTCTGGTCGCAGTGTCCACAGCTCGAGGGCGACTGGCCGGAAGTCTGGCGGCGCGGCTGGGTCTACGACTTCGAGACGCTGCGGATGAACGTCCGCCGGCCACTGGGCATCTTTCGCCACCGCTGGGACGCGATGCAGGTGCACTCGCCGCGGAGCGTGCTGGCGGAGGCGGCCGTCGACATGCTGGCGCTGGTGTACGCGGATCCGGACGCGGCCAAGGAGGTGCTCTTCGGGACCTTCGCCGACGCACCGCAGCCGAACGTGCCGTGCACCCGCGAAGACGGCAGCATGAACATGATCGCGGCGGACGGCGAGGCGTGCGGCACGGCGCCGAGCTGGTGCTTCCCGATCAAGGTGGTCCAGGTCGTGCACGTGCTGACGGGCGACGACGCATGGCTCCAGGCACTCTACCCGCTGGTCAAGGACTACCTCGAGTGGTGGCTGGCGAACCGCACCGGCCCGGACGGCTCGTTCCACTGCAAGTGTGACTGGGAATCGGGACAGGACGGCTCCAAGCGGTTCCCGGTCGGCGAAGGCGGCGTGGCCGAGAACGTCCGCACGGTCGACGTCGAGGCCGGCATGGCCGAGGCGTTTCGATTAATGGCCCGCTTCGCCCAGATTGTCGACGCGGTCGAGGATGCGCCCTACTGGCAGAAGTTGGCGGAAAAGCGCGCGGCCGCGGTCCAGTCGATGTTCCACGACGGCGCGTTCCGCGACATCGACACGAACACGGGCCAGCCGATCGTGCTCGACGACCACGACGTGATGATGCTCGCGCCGCTGACGTGCCAGGTCGCGACGCCGGCGCAGGTCGAAGCGGTGCGGCCGCTGTTTGCGCACTTCCGCGCGCATCCGCAGCACGCCCTCGAGTGGCCGAGCTTCTTCTGGATGTTCACCGAGGCGGCGTGGGCGGCGGGCGAGCAGCTGCAGAACGCCGAAAACATCGCGGACATTGCCGACCGGATCTACAACCGGACCGACAGCGGGCAGCTCCACTTCGTCGAGCCCGACCAGCCGTTCGCCTGGCGGGTGCCGGGCGTGGCGAACGAGTACTGGCCGCTGGCCGATGACCAGTTGCCCGGCGGCGAAGCGTACGGCTGGGGGGCGACGTTGCCGGCGCAGTTTCTTCGCGGGCTGGTCGGCTTCCGCGAGGTGGACGACCGGGCGGCGCCGCATGACCCCGACCGCGTGGCGTTCCTGCTGGCGCCGGCGTTGCCCGCGCGGCTGGCGGACAGCGGCAAGCGGCTGCGGGTGACGAATCTCCGGGTCAGTGGTCTGGATTTCGATCTGACTTACGAGGTGCGGCCGGAAGGTCGGCTCGGTGTGCGGCTCGATCTGAACGGCAGTGCGGCGTTTGAAGTGACGGTGACCGATGACGCCGGCGAAGAGCTCGGATCGCTCAAGCTGGAGCACGGCACCGGCGCCTTCGAGTTCGACGCGCAGAACGGGCGCCGCTACCGGGTCGACTGCACGCTGGCGTACGCCGGCTGATCGCCGCATTGCGCGCCTTTTCCGCTGAAACCAGGACCGGCCGCCGGCCGCGCGTTTTCGTCCACCGCCGGCAGCGGCTAGCATGCGGTCCATGTTGCCGATTTACATTGCCGCGATCGTGGTGTTCTGCGAGGGGATCGTCCTGTGGTCGGTCTTTCCGATCATGGACCAGTACTGTGAAGCCCTCGGCGGTACGCGCACCATGCTCGGGATTCTCTTCGCCTTGATGACCATCCCGAAGGTGGTCCTGAACCCGTCGATCGGCTGGCTGGCTGATCGTTTCGGGCGCAAGCCGCTCTTGATTATCGCGGGTCTGGGTTCGATGACGGCGTCGCTGACGTGGGCGCTGGCTCCGGCGCTGGAATGGCTCGCGATTTCACGATTGATCGCGGGGGCCTTCGGGGCGCAAGCGCTCCTGGCTCACACGGTGATCGCCGATGTGACGACGCCGTTGAAACGACCGCAGGGCATGGCCGTACTGGGCATGGCCTTCGCGCTGTCGATGGTGCTCGGGCCGCTGCACGGGGGCGGTATCGCGACCCTGGCCGAAGAAGTCTTCGGCGTTGGTGAGGCCGCCCGTTTCGCCGCGGTTGGCTGGTCGTCGGCCGGCGTCTCGCTGCTGGGGCTGGTCGCGATTGTCGGCTGGCTGCGGGAGACCCGTCCAGCCCACGAGCGCGAATCGCACCGCCAGGCATTCAGCGCGACAGGCCGCCTGCTGATCGCACCCGGCGTGACGTTGCTGCTGGTCGTCACGTTGCTGGGGACGATCGCCCAGATGCAGTTCACGACGACGTTCGGCGCGTTCACGGCCGAGTTCTACGCCTTCACGACGATGCACAAGAGCTGGGCATTCACGGTGTTCGGCCTGATCGGCGCGTTCGTGCAAGGCGGATTGATCCGCTGGCTCGTACCGAAGTACGGCGCGCGGCGCATCGCGGTGGGCGGGATAATGCTGATGGTGGGCGGGCTGGCGACGCTGGCGCTCACCCCGCCGCCGCCGGTGTTCTGGGCCGGATTGGCCGCCCTCGCCACCGGCATCGCGCTGCAGACGCCGACGCTCGCGGCGCTGCTGTCGCGCGCCGTCGCGCCCCAGCGACAGGGCGTGCTCTTCGGCGTCCAGCAAGGCACGATGGCCTTCGCCCGCGGGCTCGGGTCGGGGTCGGCGGGGGCGCTGCTGGGACACTTCGGGCCGCTGGCGCTGTATGGCTGTGCGGCCAGCCTCAGCCTGGTCGGTGGGGTGCTGCTCAGCCGTGTGTCGGCGGCCGCGACCCCCGCCTCGCCTGCTGGACGCGCTGCGGCGGAGCAGGCAGCGCCGTTGATCGACGCTTCCGCGCCCACGCCCGGTAAAGTCACGCCGTAAGCCCAGCCTCTGGACCGTTCAGGCCGTGGCGCCGGCGGTTGCCGCCCGGGCAGCCCCGGTGAGCCCGAACAGCCGCTGCGCGTTCCCGTGCGTCACGGCGGCCCAGTCGTCGGGACTGATCCGGCTCTGGAGCGCCGGCAATAGTGCCGCCGTCCCATCCGGCGCCATCCCGGCCCCAAAGAGAACCCGGGAACTCCCCAAGGCCTCGATCGCCGCCAGCACGCCGGCCAGGTCTGCGTCCCGCGTATCGACCGCTACCGACGTCGCGCCGCGCTCCGCCGCCCGCCGCAGCCCGTCGAGCACCGCGCCGCGCCCGGCTGGCGCCAAGCCCCCGGACAGCACGACCGGCTGCTCCGCCCACCGGCGGGCGAGCACGTAGAACGCCTCGGCGTTCGGCCCTGTCGCACCGGCCAATGTGATGATCGCCGGCCGCGCGTGGTGCGCGAGCGCCTGGAAATAGGGTGTGAGCCGCGATACCTCGTCCAGCGCATACCCATGCCGCCACGGGGCAAAGCACGCCCCCTGAAAATGGCCCAGCGCCAGGGCGCCGTTCAGGACCGTGGGGTGGCTGTCAAAGCAGCCCGGCCGACACCAGTAGATCGGGACGCCGGGCGCCCAGCGCGCACAGAAGTGCCGGCAGGCCGCGTTCGCGTCGGCCTCGTCGCAGGCCCCGCCGCTGTCGTGGTCCGTAAAGGTCGTCAGTACGTGCGTCAGATGATTCGTCGCCGCGAAGGCCTGCAATCCTTCCAGCGACTGCTGCGCGGGGCCGAGATGACCGACCCAGCCGGCGACATCGACGATCATCAGGCGTGCTCCTCGGCGACGGCGGCGGGTTGGGCTTGCCCCAGTGCGACGGCGAGCTGCGCGAACAGCTTGCGGCGGTCGACGGGCTTGGTCGCGTAGTCGCTGCAGCCGACGGCGAGGCAGCGCTCACGGTCGCCGCTCATTGCGTGCGCGGTCAGGGCGATGATCGGCAGCGCGTAGCCCGCGGCGCGCAGTTCCTGCGTCGCGCCGTAGCCGTCGAGCTCCGGCATCTGCATGTCCATCAGGATCAGGTCGAAGGATTGGCCACCCTCGGCCGCGGCGCGGACCGCGTCGACCGCCAGGCGTCCGTTCGCGGCGATCGCGACATCGGCGCCGGCGCGGCGGAGGATCGCCGCGATCAGGCGCTGGTTGTCCGGGCCGTCCTCGGCCAGGAGAAACCGGCGGTCGTCGAAGCGCGGCAACGGGCTGGTGGGGACGGTCGCGGGCATCGGCACTGGCTGCTGGTCGTCGGACAGCCAGGGCGTGTCGGGCGGCACGCGCACCGGCAACTGCACGCGGAAGGTCGAGCCTTGGCCCGGCTCGCTGCTGACGGTGATCGTTCCGCCGAGCATCTCGATCAGTCGGCGACAGATCGTTAGGCCGAGGCCCGTGCCGCCGAAGCGTCGGGTCGTCGAGGCGTCGGCCTGGGCGAAGGGCTTGAAGAGCTTGGCCAGCGCCTCCGGGCTCATGCCGATGCCAGTGTCGGCGACGGTGAAGCGGACCAGTGCCGTGTCGGGTCCCTGGGCCGCAGCCGTGACCGTCAACGTCACGCGCCCGGCCTCGGTGAACTTCAGCGCGTTGCCGAGCAGGTTCATCAGCACCTGCCGCAGGCGGAGCGGGTCGGAAACGACCTGGCGCGGCAGGGGCGACTCGATCCGGCTGTCGAGCGTCAGGCCCCGCTCCTCGATCCGCACCCCCATCAGCGTTGTGACGTCGGTGACCAGCTCGCGCAGGTCGGTCGTGACACGCTCGAGCGCGAGTCGGCCGGCCTCGATCTTCGACAGGTCGAGGATGTCGTTGATCACCTTCGTCAGGTGCTCGCCGTTGCGCCGGACGACCTGCAGGTAGCGCTGCGTCGTGTCGGCGTCGGTCTCCGCCTCGAGCAGCAGGTCGGTGTAGCCAAGGATTGCCGTCAGCGGCGTGCGGATCTCGTGGCTCATGTTGGCGAGGAACTCGCTTTTGGCCTTGCTGGCAGCCTCGGCGGCCTCGCGGGCGGACTTCAGCCGGCCGATGTCCTGACCGATGTTCGCGATCGCGTTCGGCTCGTTGGTGATCGGGTCGTGGATCAAAAAGCAGCTGAACAGGGCCGCGGTCGTCGTGCCGGTGGCCATGTTACGCAGCGTGACCTCGCCGCGCCAGCGGCCGCTCTTGAGGACGGTCGGCAGGATCTCGTTGCGGAACTGGTCGGCGTCCGCGGGCGTGACCGCGTCGACCACGTTAAAGCTGTCCAGCGTTTCGTCGGAACGCAAGCCCAGCATCTCGCGGCCGGTCTGGTTCAAGTAGATCGGCGCGCCGTCGAGCGTGCAGATGCCGATGAAGTCGTTGCTGAACTCGACCAGGCGGGTGAACTTTTGCTGCTCGGCCTCGGCCTGCTTGGTTTCGGTGACGTCGCGGGCCGAGCCGCGGAAGCCGATGACCCGGTCGTTCGCATCGCGAATCGGCGTGCCGGTCAAGCGTTCCCAGACCTCGCGCCCGTCCTTGCAGTGGACCCGCTGCTCGACGTTCTTGAAGGGTTCGCCGTCGGCGAGGAACTGCTCGAATTGCCCGAGCGCGCACCACGCTTCGTAGTCGCCCATCAGTTCGAACCGCGACCGCCCGATCAGCTCGCGCGGCTCGTAGCCGAGGACGTCCCGCACCCGATCGGTGAGGAAGGTGAAGCGGCCCTGGACGTCGAGTTCCCACACGTACTCGCCCAGCGCCAGCGCGATCTCGCGGAAGCGGTGCTCGTTCTCGCGCAGGCGCTCGGCCGCCTCGGTCGCGGCTGTCACGTTCTGGACGATACCGAGGAGCGTGATCGCTCCGCCACGATCCCGCAGCGGCACCCGCGTGACCGCGAGGACGCGCTCAAAGCCGTCGGCGTGGCGACAGCGATGCGTGGTCGTGTGCGGTGTGTCGGTTGCCGCGGCGGCCTCGTCGCCGACGGCCCACTGCCCCGCGAAATCGACATCCTCAAAGAGCGTATGCGGCGTGCTGCCCAGCGCGGTCGCCCGCGAGATCGCGAACAGCCGCTCCTGCCCGGAGTTCCAGACCGTGTACCGTCCATCGCCCGTCATGTCGCGGGCGAACACGCCGACCGGCAGATTCTCGATCACGCCGCTGAGGAAGCGCGCCTGCCGTTCGTTCTCGGCGGCTTCCTGCCGTTCCTCGGTCAGGTCGTCGATCAAGCCCAGCAGGCCAATCACCGCTCCGGTGGTGTCGCGAACCGGGATGCGCGTTACCAGGGCGTAGACCGCGTCCCCGTGCTTGCTGGGCACCGGCTCGACCTGGGCGACCTGCGCAAAGCCCTGCTCGAGCACCGCGCGGTCGGCGGCAGCCCACTGCTCGGCCTGCGCTGACGGGAAGAGGTCGTGCTCCGTGTAGGCGGTGATCGCGTCCGGCGGATCGACGCCGGTTGTCAAGGCAAACTGCTGGTTGCAGCCGGCGTAACGCCCGTCGGCCGTCTTCCAGTAGATAAAGTGCGGGAGTGCCTCGATGACCTGCTGCAGATGGGCGGCCGCGCTTTCGGCTTTCCGCTGGGCTTGAAACGCCCGCTTGAGCGCACGGCGGAGGCGAATGGTCAGGGCGAGGAGGATCAGCGCGGCGGCGACCACGCCGGCGGCTAGCACGACGTCACGCATCGCCGCCAACGTGCCGGCGGCCAGAACGACGTCAGGCAGCGCCGCCAACGTGCCGGCGCCGTGCGCCAGGCTCGTGGCGCAGCCGCCGAACGCTGCGTCGATCGAGAAGCATCCCATCCGGTGGCACCTGTCCGCGAGACCGCACGTCCCGCCTGCCTGATCAGTCGGACGTGTCGCCGTCCGGCTTCGCTACCAGCCGCGCGGCGGCCGCGCGGCGGTAACGCCGGCCCGCGGCCCGCAAGTGCACGGATTATCGGAGTGGAATGGCGTTCAGCTGCACGTGCGTCCGGATATCAGGCGTTCCGGGCTGCATCGACCCGCTAGAGTCCCAGCGGCCGGACCTGGAGTTTCGGGTTCTGCCGTGTCCCGGTGATGCGGTAGGTGGCGATGTTGTCGGCCAGCGCCTCGAGCACCTTGCCGGCGTCTCCGAGCAACTTCTCGACGTTGCCCATGACGCGGGCGGTCGCCGTCAGGTCGAGCCGCTGATCGTAGAACACCTGCCCGCTGCCTTTGATGTTGAGCGCCGGATTCTTGATCCGCACATCGGAGAGATAAATGTGGTCGGGCTTGATCTCGAAGGTCGCGTCGGCCGAGTCCTGCGGTTTGAGTACCGATCTGCCCGCCAGCTTCAGCCCCACGTCGAGGATCTTCTTCAGCACGGGGAGGTTCATCAGGCGGCCTTCCGTGATATGGACCTCGCCGCTGCCGCTGAGGGCTTCCTGCGGGCGGCTGAGCTCGGTCGTGACCTGGCCGGTGGAGCGCAGGTGGCCGGCGATCGGGGCTTCGGCCTTTTCGGCTTGAAGTGCCCGTTCCAAGACGATGTCACGGATTTCCCATTTGGCCTTGGCGGGCATCGCGCCGCGGAGCGTGGCTTCGCCGTTGATGTCGACGCTGCCGCCGAGCAGGGTCGCCCCTAAGCGCAGGCTCGCCAGCGCGTCGCCAAGCTCCGCCTGCATGTCGGCCGTGTCGACGGCCCAATGATAGGGTGACACGGTCACCTGGGCTTCACGCAACTGCGCGTTGAGCGTGGCGCTGGACTTGAGCGGGTCCTGAAGGTCGAAGTCCCCCGAGAGCTGGGCCGTCAACGCGCCGCGCACGCCGTATTGTTGCAGCAATTGCTGGAGCCGTGGGGGCAGCGTCGCGTACTGATCCGGCGCAAGGGTGAGCTCGAGGCCGAGCGCGTCGACCACCGCGACGCTGGTGTCGAGATTGACGCGCGCCTGCGTGTCAAGGTCGAGGACCGGTGCGCGGGTCAACGTCGTGTCGAGGCGATACCAGCCCGGCTGCTCGGGATCGGGGTGCGTCTCCAGCCGGCAGTTGATGTCCGGCAGGACCATCGTGTGGGCGGGGTGCTCGGGCTCCACGTAACGGACTTCGCCATCCAGGATCTCCACCAGTTCCAGCATGAGGATCTCGCTGAGCTTTTTCTCCTCTTCGACCGCGGCTTGGCCCTCGCTGCGGACCTGCGGTTCGATGAAGGTGCTCCAGCCGACAAAGCCGTCAGCCGTGCGGATGAACCGCAGCCGCGGCTCGACCAGGCGGATCTCTTGGATGCGCAGCGGGCGCCCGCTGCGCGGCCGCTCGGCCAGCCGCAGCCGCAGCTCCTTGACGGCCAGCAGCTCGTCGTCACCCTGTCGAAGCGACACGTCGATGAGCGTGACCGCGTAGGGCGCCTGGTAGTCGACGTCGGCGATGGCGATCTCCGGCACGACGTACGCATCGAGAATCGCCACCACCTGCTGGCCGAGCCAGGCCTCCAGATCGCTGCCTTCGGTGGTGCCGAGATAGGTCACCAGCCCGGCGACGCCGAGCGCCAGGCCGACGAGCACGACGACGATTGTGATCAGAGCTTTCTTCATCTTCGATCCCCTGGAACAAACGGGCGAATGCGTGCCGGCGCGGTCCCCGAGCGAATTCTAGCGCCGCAATCGGGAAGGTTAACGCCGGCGTGTTAGCCTGAACGCGCGAACGCGAAACCGCTATACTGTATCGAGAATGTGGAAGCGCTTTTCGCAACCACGCGCCGCGGGAGAGGAACGTGCAAATCAAGTTTTTCGGCTCCGTCTGGGGCTACGTCGACAGCTCGAGCGAATACGACGCGAAGTTCGCCCGCCTGAAAGCCGCCGGCTACGACGGCGTCGAGGGCGGCCCGCCCGAGGTCGAGCCGTCCGCCTGGTCCGAGCTGTTGGCGAAGCACCAGCTCGAGTTCGTCGGCATGATCTTCCCGTTCACAGGTGAAGATTTCGTCAAGCAGCTGAAGGCGATCCTGCCTTACAAGCCGATCATGCTCTGCGTTCACAGCGGACGCGACCGGATGACGTTCGAGGACGGCTGCCAGTACCTCGAGACCGCGCTCGCCGCCGAGAAGGACCACGGCGTGCCCGTCGCCCACGAGCTGCACCGCGGACGGATGTTCTGTAACCCGTGGCAGACGGTCCGTTACGTCGAGAAGTTCGCCGACCTCCGCTTCTGCGCGGATTTCTCACATTTCGTCACCGTCTGCGAGTCGCTGCTCAACGATCACGTCGGCGACATGATCGCCCCCATCATCGACCGCTCGATCGAGATCCACGCCCGCGTCGGCCACGAGGAGGGCCCGCAGGTCCCCGATCCCCGCGCGCCCGAATGGGCCCAGCACGTCGAGACCCACATGCAATGGTGGGATCGCATCAAGGCCGCCCGCGAGGCCGACGGCTCAGCCGTCCTCCCGGTTGATCCGGAGTTCGGCGGCGACCCCTACCTGCCGCGCCTGCCCTACACGCAGACCCCCATGATCGACCTGTGGGACGTGCGGCTTTGGATGGTTAAGCAGCTTAAGCAACGCTGGAAAATGGGCTGATGACGGCCAAGCGGTGCCGCGGCCTCAGGCGCGGACCGACTTCACGAGCGCGAAGTCGTGCGCCGGCCGCGGCGTCGGATCAGCCGGCGGCGTGAGTTGCAACAGGTGCTTGGCGAAGCGTGAACCGAGCTGGAGCGCCCCCTGCGTGTCGTAGTGCAGCGCGTCGTCGAGCTTCGGCAGGTCGTCTGTCGAAAAGGCGACCACGTTCGGGACCACTCGGGCGGCCGCCTGCTGGGCCCCAACCACCTCTTCGTAGTAGGCTGCCTGCGGAAAGGGGGCGATCGAGCCCAGTGCGAAGGGCAGGTCCGGCGTCTCGACGACCGTGCGAATCCGCTGGATGAAATCGCTCAGGTTGTCGCGGTAAGCCCGCGCCATCGTCTCGTCCGTCGCGTCCGATTCACCCTGCATCCAGATCATGCCATCAAATACGACGCTCGTCTCGGGATCCAGCGCCCGCAACGCGGCCGCCACGGTTTGAAGAAAATGTTGATACTGGGCGCCGGGAGCGGGCGCGGTCGGTGAGTCCACCGCCGGCCGCCATTGCTCGTAGAGGTTCGTCCCGCTGGCCGCGAACTTGATCAGCGCGATCCGCCGCTGCGGGACCGCCTCGTGCAGCTTGCGGCCGAAGGCGATCTCCGGCCCGAACATGCCCGCTTCGTGGCCGAGGCCAGGGCGAAGGTCCCCCCATTGGCCATGGCAGAAGATGGGCACGGCCTGGAGCGGCGCTTGGAGCTCTTCGGGCAGCTCATCGTTCCGCGGGCCGAAGCCGGCCATGTTGGATTGGCCGCCGAGCAGGTACAGATGCAACGGATCCGCCGGTTGGTTCATGGTGATCCTTCCGAAACGGGTTTAGTGCCCTTGAGTGGGGGTGGAGGCGTTCGACTCACGGGCGGCCGCGCGCGTTCATCGTCACGCGGACCGTATAGGCATCATACATGCTGAACAGCCAGACCGGGGCGGCGATGAAGATCGGGATGATGAGCCACCAGAAGGCGGCGGCGACGAAGTAGATCGGCATCAGGAGGAGGCCTTTGAGGATCTGGCCGTTGTAGATCTGCCCGAGCCCGGGGATGAAAAAGGACATCACGGTGGGGATGCCGGGATTGCGGTCCATGGCGGTGGCTCCTGGCGTGAGGCGTGGTCCAGGGCGCCGCAGCGCGGCGGCGTCCCCCCACAGCACATTCTCCTAGCCCACAATGCTACTCGTAACCGTTGCTTTGGCATAGGGTTGCGGGCTCAGGCCGCTCATTGGGTTGACATATCATGATATCGCGATATCGTTATGCTATGTCCACCGACGAGCGGCTCTCTCCAGACGTGCTTGAACAGGCCACCCAGACCCTCCGCGTGCTGACCCACCCGCATCGGCTGCAAATCTGCGAGGAGTTGCTTAACTCAGAGCAATCAGTCGGTCATTTGGCACAGGTGCTTGGCTTGCGGCCCAATGTGGTCAGTCAGCATCTCAATCACCTGCGTGCCCATCGCATCGTGGCCCCGCGGCGGGCCGGGCGCGCGGTGTACTACGAGGTGGTCCATCCTGGGCCGGCGTGGTTGCTGGCCTGTATCCGCAACCACATGACGCCGGCATCTGACAGCGAGCTGCGACCGGCATCTTCCACCGCAGCTGAGTAGTGATTCTCCAGCGATTGGCGGGGCTTCCGCAGAAAGGATTTCCAACTAGATGAGTCAGAAGATCGTCATTGTCGGCGGTGTCGCCGGGGGAGCCACCGCGGCCGCCCGCGCCCGGCGGCTCAGCGAGAACGCCGAGATCGTGCTGATCGAACGCGGCGAAGAGGTGTCTTGGGCTAACTGCGGGTTGCCGTACTACATCGGCGGCGAGATCACCGACCGCGACGCGCTGATCGTCCAACAGAAGGCCGGCCTCGCGCGGCGGTTCAACCTCGACATCCGGACGCGGCAGGAAGTTGTCAGCGTCAACCGCGAGCAGAAGACGGTACGAGTCCGGAATCTGCTCACGCAGGAAACTTACGACGAGTCGTACGACAAGCTGCTGCTCTCGCCGGGGGCCGCGGCGCTCGTGCCGCCGTTGCCCGGGGTTGATCATCCCAAGATCAGCGTGCTGCGCAACCTCGAAGACATGGACCGAATCAAGGGGTTAACCGACCAGGCGCGGACCGCGCTGGTCATCGGCGGCGGGTTCATCGGGCTCGAGCTGGCCGAAAACCTCAAGCATCGCGGGCTCGACGTGGCACTGGTGGAACTCCTCCCACAGGTAATGCCGCCGCTGGACCCCGAGATGGCCCAGGCGATCCACCAGACGCTGGCCGACCAAGACGTACAGCTGCACCTGGGCGACGCCGTGACCGAGTTCGTCGACGTTGGCGGCCAGGTCCGCGCCAGCCTCAAGAGCGGCCAGACGATCACGGCTGACATGGCCGTCATGTCGGTCGGCGTGCGGCCTGAGACGGGCTTCATTAGAGATTCCGGCCTCGAGCTCAACCAGCGGCAGCAGATCGTGGTCAACGAGCACCTTCAGACCAGCGACCCGGACATCTACGCCGTCGGCGACGCGGTGGAGGTACGCGATGCCGTACTCGGCGGCCGGACGGCGGTTCCGCTGGCCGGGCCGGCGAACCGCCAGGCGCGGCTGGCGATGGACCACGCGTTCGGCCGGGCGGTCGATTACCGCGGCGTCTACGGCACGAGCATCGTGCGGGTGTTTGACCTGGCGGTGGGGATGACCGGCCGCTCGGAGAAGGTCCTGAAGCAGCAGAACGTGCCCTACCAGACGGTCTACGCCCACCGCGGGAACCACGTGGGGTACTACCCGGGGGCGACGCAGGTTTCGATCAAGCTGCTGTTCGCACCGGAGGACGGCAAGATTCTGGGGGCCCAAGCCCTCGGCCAGGACGGGATTGATAAGCGGATCGATGTGCTGGCGACCGCGATGTATGCCGGGCTGACCGTGGCGGACCTCGAAGCGTTGGAACTTGCGTACGCGCCGCAGTTCGGGGCCGCCAAGGACCCGATCAACATCGTGGGCTACGTGGCGAACAACGCGTGGAAGGGCGAGGAGGATTTCGTCTCGCCGGAGGAGGTTCGCGACGCCGGTGACCGTTGGACGCTGCTCGACATTCGCACGCCGGAAGAGTTCGAGGCCGGCGCGGTGCCGAGCGCGCTGCATGTTCCCCTGGACGCACTGCGTGACCGGATCGCTGAGGTCCCGCGCGACAAGCCGGTCGTGACCTATTGCGGCGTCGGCCAGCGAGCGTACTACGCCACACGCATTTTGCGCCACCACGGCTTCGACGCGAAAAACATGACCGGCGGAATCGTGAGCTGGAAGCTGATGGACTATTCGCCACCGGAGCCGCGCCCGCTGCGGGCCGCTGATTCGACCCAGACCGCGAGCGCGGCCGCCATGGCCGGCGCGACCGACCAACAGGAGTCAGACTCGATGACGAACAAGTCGGAAACGCTCGACCTGCGCGGGCTGATGTGCCCCGGGCCGCTGGCGTCGCTTGCGCAGGCGGCGCGGAATGCGCCGGTCGGAACGGTCCTGCACGCGTTGGCCAGTGACGCCGGCTTCGCCACCGACGTCCAGGCGTGGTGCCAGCGCGGCGGGCACGAACTCATCAACGTCGGGCGCGACAACGGCACGATCACCGCCGACATCTGCGTGGGTGGCGCACCGCAGCCAGCGGTGAGCGCGGCCGGCAGCGAGTCCGACGCGGTCGCGCGGAACAAGACGATCGTGGTGTTCTCGGGCGACCTGGACCGCGTGATGGGGGCATTCGTGATCGCCAACGCGGCCGCTGACATGGGTGACAAGGTTACGCTCTTCTTCACGTTCTGGGGCCTGAACGCGTTGCGGAAGGACCAGGCGGTCCCGGTCGAGAAGGACGTCATGTCGCGAATGTTCGGCTGGATGATGCCCCGCGGCGCCCGCCGGCTGAAGCTCTCGAACATGAACATGGGTGGCATGGGCACCGCGATGATGAAGGGCGTCATGAAGAAGAAGGGCGTCGACGATCTGCCGACGATGATCGCCAGCGCCCAGCGCAAGGGGGTGCGCCTGGTCGCCTGCTCAATGTCGATGGACGTGATGGGGCTGCAGCAGTCGGAACTGCTTGACGGCGTCGAGATCGCCGGTGCCGCCGGTTACCTCGCCAACGCAAGCGAAGCCCGCGTCAACCTGTTCATCTAAGTGTTCGCGTGAGCCTCCCCGTCGCCCGCCGCCTGTGGAATCAGCAGCCGCAGGTGGTGGGCGGCGTGCGTCAGGTGCAGCTGCCGCCACGCTTCGTCCGACAATTGGCCGAAGATCGCCGACGGGTGCAACGGCGCCCGCCGCGCCGCGAGACGATCCAGGCTCTCCAGTGCCGCGTCAACCGCTGCGTCGTCATCGGTCTCCGGTCCGGGGACCGAGGTCGCGACCGTTTGCATCCCGTACTTCATCCGCCGCTCGCCCAGGATGCGCTTCAGAAACAGCTTGCGGACGAGAAACCGCATGATGGCCGGAAACTGGAACCCGAACCCGTCAAGCGATCCACGGAAGTAGTAATCGAGGTGCGCGCACATCTGCCCGAGCGACCAGTTGCCCAGCCGGGTGTAGCCGCCCGATCGCAGCCGCCGGATCTCGTCGCGGACCTCCTCGTACCGCTCGAACCGCAGCTCGCGTGCTTGTCCGACCGCCGGTTTCGCCGCCATGCCCCCACCCTCGTATGCTTAAAAGCACGTGTTGATGATGCCGCCCTCGACGCGGTTCGCCGCCCCCGTGATTGCGGACGCCTGCCGCGAGCACAGGAAAACCACCGCCGCCGCCACCTCCTCCGGCGTTCCGAACCGCCCGGTCAGCGAGCTCGGCCGCGCCTGCGGCACGAAGCTTTCCTTCATCGCTTCCACGGACGTGTCGCTTTGCTTGGCCATCTGCTCGACAAAGGTCGCGACGCCCTCGGTCCAGGTGGGTCCGGGCAGTACGCTGTTGACGGTGACGCCGCTGCCGGCCGTCACCTTGGCCAGTCCCCGCGCGACCGCGAGCTGCGCCGTCTTCGTCATGCCGTAATGCACCATCTCCTCGGGAATGTTGATGCCCGACTCGGAGGAGATGAACACGATCCGTCCCCAGCCACGCTCCCGCATTCCGGGCAGCACCGCCCGGCTCGCCCGGACGCCGCTCATCACGTTGACCTCGAAGAACCGCTGCCAGTCGGTGTCCGTAATCTCCGCAAACGGCTTCGGCTCAAAGATGCCCGCATTGTTGATCAGGATGTCGAGCGGGCCGTCCTGCTGCGCGGCCGTCATCAGTGCGTCGACGCCCTCCGCCGTCGCCACATCGCTGACCACGCCCGAGACGTCACCATGGGGTTTGAGCGCCGCCAGCGCCTCCGTGACGGACGCCCCGCTGCGGCCGTTAATAATCACCGTTGCGTGTTCGTCGGCCAGGGCGGCGGCAATCGCCTTGCCGATGCCCTTGGTCGAGCCGGTCACCAACGCCCGCTTGCCGGAAAGTCCGAAGTTCATCGCCGCTCCTCCACAAGGGTTGAATGGCGCTTGATGCGGGCGATGGTAGTGAGCCTGCCCGTCGCCAAGCTGACCCGCCGCTCATCGGGCGCGCAGGTAAGCAAAGGAGCGGGACTTTCGGCCTGCTATTCAGCCGGCGGGCACGTCCGCCTGACGCCACTCCGCCAGCCGCCAGCTCGCCCAGACCAGCGGCGCCAGCAGCAGCAACAGACCGGTGCTCCAGTGCAGGCTCGTGAGCCACGCGGCCGCCAGTCCGTCCTGCCAACCGCCGCCGAGTCGCTGCCACACCGCGGCACTGACAAAGACCGTCTGCATCGCGAGCGCAAGTGCCATCAGCGTGACGAGCGTCGGCGCGAGGCACAGCGGCCGCTGGAGCGGCGGACAGAACCAGGCTTCGGCCAGCGCGTGCCCGCACTCTGGGCAGTTGGCCGAGCACGCCCCCGTCAGGTTGTACCAGCAGAAGCGACACAGCGGCGTCGCGTGGCGCCGCTGCACCGCGGCGGGCTTGGCGCTCGTGACGGCCGCGATCAGGCCCGCCACGCCGGCGGCGCCGAGGACGCCCAGCACGGCCACCAACAGGAGGTGTCCCCACTGGCTGGTCATCTGGCGGCTGATGTGCCAGTCCAGCCAAAGGATCCAGAGCGATAAATAGCTGAACGCCAGCAGCCAGGTGCGGAAGAACGGGTTGTGGCGCCAGGAAAGCATCGCGGGCGTTACCGGATCAGTGCGCTTCGCGGGTCAGGTTCCGGTTCCAGGTCGGCACCTCGACGCGGATGTTCTGCTTGCCGTTCGGCACGCACTGGCAGGCGAGCCGCGAGTTGGCGGTCAGCCCGTAGGCGTCGTCGAGCTGATCTTCCTCGTCATCGGACGGCTCGTTGCACGTGTCGAGCCCTTCGCGGACGATCACGTGGCACGTGCTGCAAGCGCAGACGCCGCCGCACGCGTGGTCGATCTCGATGCCGCTCGCCAGCGCGATGTCGAGCAGGCTGCCCGGCAGACCGTGGTGCGTCGTCGGGATGTTCTCCGGATCGATCTCGATCACGTGCTCCCGTTTCTCTTCGTCGAGATAAGTGATCGTGAACGGCTGCGTCGGGAGCTCGATTTCCTGCTGGGGAATGTAGGGGTTCTGGCCGCCCATCGGTTCCACTCCGTGTTGCTGTCCGGAAGCGCTCCGGTCGTCTGAGCGCGGTCACCAATCAATGGGGCGGCCGCGACGAAATCAATTACTTTTCCGTTTCTGCCTCGGCGAGGGCCTTGGCAATGCCCTTTTCCGCCAGCGGCAGGGTCCGCTTGCCAAACTGGTCGAGCGCCTGGTGCAGCGCGTCGAGATCGTCGGGGTGCTTCGCCATCGCGCGCAACGCCTGCATGTCCTGCTCGATCGCAATCCGCGCTTCGGGTTCGAGCGCGTCGCCGACCTGCGCGAGCATCTGCTCGGTCTTGGCCGTGTCGAACGCCACCTGGTTGACGAGATCGATGCGGCGGTGCGCGTCAATGTCCTCTTTCGCGAACTGCACGCTTTCGGTCGTGATCCGCTGCACTTCCTCGCGCGTCAGCCCGCGGCTCGGCACGACCTGGATGCTGGCCGCCTGGCCGCTGCGCTGCTCGGTGGCCGAAACCTTCAGAATACCGTTCGCGTCGAGCAGGAACTCGACCTCGACCTTCGGCATGCCGGCCGGCATCGGCGGGATCCCCTTGAGCTCGAATTCGCCCAGCGACCGGCAGTCGGCCGCCAGCTCGCGCTCGCCTTGGAGGATGTTGAGCTTGATGCCGGTCTGGTTGTCCACGAAGGTCGTGAACATCTCCGTCGCCCGGCAGGGGATCGTCGCGTTCCGCATGATCAGCTTGCCGACCGCGCCGCCCATCGTCTCGATCCCCAGCGACAGCGGCGTGACGTCGAGCAGCAGCATATCCCACTTCTTGCCCGTCAGCATCGCTCCCTGGATGGCCGCGCCCAGCGCCACGACCTCGTCCGGGTCAAGCGCGGTGTACGGCGGGCGGCCGAAGAAGTCCGCCACTTGCCGCCGCACGATCGGTGCGCGGGTCGAGCCGCCCACGAGAATCAACTGATCCAGGTCGTCGCGGGTGAGCCCGGCGTCCTTCAGCGCGCTGTCCGTGAGGTCGAGCGTCCGCTTGACCAGCGGCGTCACGAGCGTCTCCAGCTCCGCCTGCGTGATCGTCCGCTGGTAGGTCCGCCCGTCGCCGAGGTCGAGGCTGATCGCGGCCGTCCGCTCGGTGGCGAGGCGGATCTTCACGGCCTCCGCCAGCCCGCGCAACGCCTGCTGCGTCACCGGCGAATCGATCGCGACGCCGAACTGCTCCTGCACCTCTTTCGCGACGAGCTGAATGATCGTCCGGTCGAAATCGTCGCCGCCGAGGTGCGTGTCGCCGGCCGTGCTCAGGACCTGGAAGATCCCCGCCTCCAGCCGCAACACCGAGATGTCAAACGTGCCGCCGCCGAGGTCGTAGACCGCGACGGTCTGCGACTTCTCCTCGGCCATCGGGCTGTCGAGCGGGTCCTCGGAGCACTTCGGCTGCGGCAGCGGCGTGTGCCCGGGCGGCTTGGCCGATGCGTCTTCCTTGGCGGCCGGCACGCCGGTCGCGCCCTGCTCGCGGAGGCCGATGCCGTACGCGAGGGCGGCGGCCGTCGGCTCGTTGATGATTCGTAGGACCTCGAGGCCGGCGGCCACGCCGGCGTCACGGGTGGCTTGCCGCTGGGCGTCGTCGAAGTAGGCGGGCACGGTGATGACCGCTTTGCGAACCGGGCGTCCGAGGGCCCGCTCGGCCCGCTCCTTCAGCGAGCGCAGAATCACCGAGGAGATCTCTTCGGGCGTGAAGTCGCGGCCCTCGATGTCGACCACCAGCGTGTCGCGCGGGCCGGCCTTGACGGCGTAGGAAAGGAACGGCAGTTCGGACTTGATCTCCGCAAGGCTCTTGCCGATCAGCCGCTTGATCGAATAGACGGTGGTTGACGGGTTCTCGACCGCGTGGTTGCGGGCGGTCCAGCCGATCGAGACCTGCGGCGGCTGGTCGGAACCTCGCGGCACGACGCCGATGACGGAGGGCAGGCGGCCATCCTGGTTGGCGTCGCGCAGGACCTGCGGGCCGCGCTCGTCGACGTAGGCGACGAGCGAGAAGGTCGTGCCGAGATCGATTCCAATGACGGGTTCGGCGGCGGGATCAGCCATCAATGTTGTTCCAGCATCTTCTGGTAGTAACTGTGCGTGTTCAGCTGCGATCGTAGTGCCTGCCGGATAGCCTCGTCGCCGGGGAGCTGCCGGGCGAGCCCGCTGATCTCCTCCAGCGTCGCCTGGCGGCGCGACTCGATATCGGCGCGGAGCGTGGCGAGCTCGGCGTCGTTGCCGGCCGCCTCGGCCTCGGCGAGCTGCTCCCGCAGCTCGAGCGACTCCATCAGGACCTCGGGCGGGACCTCGCGGTCTTCGGCCGACGACTTTCCACCGGCCATCTCGAGCAGATAGGCCGCCCGCAGCACCGGATTGAGCAGCACGGTGCGGGCTTGGTTGAGCTGCGAGGTCGTGCGGAGGCTCTGGAGCTCGTTCTCGGGATCACCGCCGCTGACGCGGTCCGGATGGACCTCACGGGCGAGCTCGAGGTAACGCTGCTGGACGAGCTTCGGGTCGATGTCGAAGGTGGCGTCGAGGCCGAAGAGCGCAAAGTGATTCGTGTTGCCGAGCTCGTAGAGTGTGTGGCAGTGCGCGCAGACAGCGGGGCTCTGCATGTGCTGCTGGCACTCCGCACACTTGATCGGCGTCGCCTTGGCGACCACATCAGAAGCCATCGCAAAGTTCCTCGTCCGCTGCGGCACCGGGGCCGTGGGCGGTAAAAGCAGCGCGACCCGCGCGAGCATCCGCCGGCGGGGCGCCGGGGCGGTTCACGCGGGTCGCGCTGGCTGCCAGCTCGCGCCCGTTGTCGCCGAATGGCCGGCGACCGCGTCGGTTGATCGCGTCAGGCGGAGTAGCTGCTGCCGCAGCCACACGTGTGCCGGGCGTTCGGGTTATTGAAGGTGAACCCGGCGCCCATCATCGTTTCCTGCCAGTCGATCACCGTGCCGTCGAGATTGCCGACAACGAAGCTCTTGAGATCGCAGACGATCGGGAAGCCCTGCGAGCTGAAGACCTCGTCGGTGTCCGCGACCGGGGCGTGCGCCTCGTCGCGGAGGTCGAGGACGTACTGCAGTCCGCTGCAGCCGCCGCCCTTCACGCCAACGTACAGGTACGTCGTTTCGGCCAGGTTTTCCTTTTCGAGATGTTCGCGAACCTTCTCGGCCGCCTTCTCGCTGAGCCGGATGCCGGTGTTGTCGTCTGCGACCTTAGCGCGGTCGATCAGGGGCGTCTGGGGTGGAGTCGTCGTATCGCTGCTCATTCGTGTCATTCCTGCGTTAGTTGGACCTGCATCGCGCACGCGGGCGATGCCGAAGACTATTCCCAATTAAGCCGACGCGGTGGCCGCGGCCGAGTTGGCGGCGGTCGCCGTGTCACCCGTTTCGAGCTTCTTCTTCAAGTCGGTGATCGCAGCGCGGATCGCGTCTTCAGCGAGAACGCTACAGTGGATCTTGACCGGCGGCAACGAGAGCTCCTTGACAATCTCGGTGTTCTTGATGCCGAGGGCCTCGTCGAGGGTCTTGCCTTTGACCCACTCGGTCGCCAGCGAACTGGAGGCGATCGCCGAGCCGCAGCCAAACGTCTTGAACTTCGCGTCCACGATCCGCTGCTGATCGTCGATCTGGATCTGCAGCTTCATCACGTCGCCGCACTCCGGGGCGCCGACCACCCCGGTGCCCACGTTCTGGCTGTCCTTGTCGAGGGCGCCGACGTTCCGCGGATTCTGATAATGGTCAATCACTTTGTTGCTGTAAGCCATCGGTCGAACTCCTGCATCATCGCAGTGATTAGTACGCTCTGTCCGCTGTCACGTTCGAGCCGGCGTCCCCCGACTCGGTTGATTACGCGCTGGTCATCGGCACCCGCCACCGGCGCTCGCCGGCTGCGGTCCGCGCCGGTCAGTGGGCGGCCCACTGAACCTGGCTGAGGTCGATGCCCTCGGCCGCCATCTCCGCCAGCGGGCTCATCTCGCGGAGCTTCTTGACCGTCGTGACCACGCTCTCGATCACCCGGTCGATCTCCTCTTCCGTGTTGAATCGCCCCAGCGAGAAGCGGATGCTGCTATGGGCGAGGTCATCGCCGACGCCCAGTGACTTGAGCACATAGCTCGGCTCGAGCGACGCGCTCGTGCAGGCCGAGCCGCTCGAGACCGCCACGTCACTGAAGCCCATCATCAGGCTCTCGCCCTCCACGTAGGCGAACGAGAGGTTGAGGTTCGTCGGCGTCCGCTCGGTCCGGTGCCCGTTGAGGTAGACCTCCTCGCACGCGCTCGTGATGCCGTTGAGCAGCTTGTCCCGCATCGCCGTCAGGCGCGCCGTCTCGGCGGCCATCTCCTCGCGACAGATTTCAGCCGCCTTGCCGAGGCCCACGATCCCGGGCACGTTCAGCGTCCCGGAGCGCATGCCGCGTTCGTGGCCGCCGCCGTGTATCACTGCTTCGCAGCGCACCCGCGGGCGCTTGCGGCGGACGTACAACGCGCCGACGCCCTTTGGGCCGTAAATCTTGTGGGCACTGCACGACAGCAGGTCGATGCCCATCTCGTTCACGTCGATCGGCACCTTGCCGTAGGTCTGGCAGGCGTCGGTGTGGAAGATCACGCCGCGCTCCTTGCAAAGCGCCCCGATCTCCTTGATCGGGTGTAGCGTGCCGATCTCGTTGTTGCCGTGCATGATCGTGACCAGGATCGTCTCGTCGGTCAGCGCCTCGCGCACCTGCTCGGCGTTGACCCGCCCATCCTTGTCGACCGGCAAGAACGTGACCCGGAAGCCCTTCTGCTCCAGCCACTTGCAGGGGTCGATCGTCGCCTTGTGCTCGGACACCTGCGTGATGATGTGCTTGCCGCGGTCGGCGTACATCGCCGCCAGACCCTTGATCGCGATGTTGTTGCTCTCGGTCGCGCCGCTCGTGAAGATGATCTCTTTCGAATCGGCCCCGATCACGCTCGCGACCTGCCCCCGGGCTTGGTCGACCGCTTCCTCCGCCTCCCAGCCGAACGGGTGGCTCCGCGAGGCCGCGTTCCCGAATTTCTCCACGAAGTACGGCAACATCGCTTCCAGGACCCGCGGGTCCATCGGCGTGGTAGCATTGTTATCCAGGTAAATCGGCTTCATCGTCTACGCACTCACCTTCGCTCGAGCCTTGCCATTCTCCCGACCGTTTTCGTCGGAAAGTTTCAAATCCATCGGCCACTGGTCGAACGCCAAGTCCGCGATCGAAACACTTTCGAGAAATGTCTCGAACGCCGCGTGCACCCGGTTCAACGGGCCGCGAATCGCGCAGACGTCTTCGCGATCGCATCGGCTGGTCTCGGGATCGCTGTGGGCACACGGCACCAAGGCGACCGGGGCGTCCACCGCGAGGATTAAGTCGTGCAGCGAGATCGCGGTGGGAGCCTTCGCCAGCTGGTAGCCGCCCCGCGAGCCGCGCGTCGAGCTGACCAAGTTGGCCTGCGTCATCCGCTTCAGAACGTTCATCAGCAGCGGGAGCGGCACACGGTGCTCCTCAGCGATGTCGCGGGCGCTGCAAATCTGGCCCCGACAGTTCGCGAGGTGCGAAACCGCTACCAAAGCGTATTCGGCACGTTTCGTGAGCGTTAACACAGCAAGGCTCCTGGTCCGCTGAATCGATGCCTTGAATATAGTATCGCAGAGGTACTATTTCAATACGCCGGGGCGTGTCGGAAGTATTGCTTGACCGCAACGCCGCAAGCGCTTTCTTTAAAGCGAGTTAGGGCTGTGAACGCTGCGAGCCGCTCCAGAAAATTCCGTGAAAAATGCGCAAGGCCCGCCACGTGGTCAGTCCCAGGCGGCCAATTGGCGGCCAATCTTATCGGCGGGAACCCCGATAATAGCGACACGTTTTGTCTGGTTAGATTGGCCGGCGACAATGGAGACCTGTTGCCGCTTGATCCCGAGCGACTTGGCCAGCAGGCGGATGACCGCGGCGTTCGCCCGACCGGCCTCCGGGGCGGCCGTCACCTGAATCTTTAACGCGTCACCGAGCGGACCGACAAGCTGATTGCGGGACGCATTCGGGATAACTTTGATCTGGAACTCGCACCGGTCGCCATCGGTCGTGATGGGGATCATTTGCTGTGATCCATCGGCCCCAGCGGCGCCAGCGGTGGGAAGCCCGAATCCCGGTTGGCCGGCAGGCGGTCAAGTGCGATTACGCGGACTGTTTCTTCTCGGCGGCGTGCCGCGCCCGCAACTCGCTCCGCGCCTTCGGCGGCGGGGCGAACTCGTCGCCGCGGAAGGTGTTGCCAAGGTAACGCTCGCGGACGCGCGGGTCGTTCGTGACCTCGTAGGGCGTTCCCATTGCGATGACCTGCCCTTTGTCGATCACGTAACTGCGGTCCGTCACCTTCAGCGTCTCGTGCACGTTGTGGTCGGTGAGCAGGATCGCGATCCCGCTGTCACGTAACCGCTGGATCTCCTCGCGCAGTTCCTCGACCGCTTTCGGGTCCACCCCGCTGAACGGCTCGTCCAGCAGGATCAGCAACGGGTCGGTGATCAGCGCCCGGGCGATCTCGAGCTTCCGTCGTTCGCCACCCGAGACATTGCGGGCCAGGTTTTTGCGGACGATCGTCAGCCCGAACTGCTCCAGCAGTTCGTCGACCTTGGCCTTCCGCTGGCGGCGGCTGAACTTCATCGTCTCGCAGATCGCCATCAGGTTGTCTTGGACGGTCAGCCGCTGAAAGACGCTCGGCTCCTGCGAGAGATAGCCGATGCCCCGGCGGGCCCGCTGGTACATCGGCAGGCCGGTGATGTCCTGGCCGCGGAACCGGACGCGTCCGCCGTCGGGGGCGATCATGCCGACGGTGATCCGGAAGCTGGTGGTCTTGCCGGCACCATTTGCGCCCAGCAGCCCGACAATCTCCTGCTCCGCCACCGTGAAGCTGACATTGTCAACGACGACGCGGCCTGAGTAGGCCTTGACGAGGTTTTCGGTCTCAAGCAGCATGTGGCCTCGCGCCAATCCCCGCGAATCGATTGTGGATAACTTGTGGAGGAAGGGGGCGGAATTGCCGTCGGGCAGCCAGCAATTTCGATGACCGGCCTGTCAATAACGTGAGGCGATTATCCAGACGATTTTGCCAGCAAAAAGCGCTTAAGGTGAGTAAATTCAGCGTGTTATGGGCTTTTGACGGGGAGGGGAGGTAAGCCCCCTGCGGACGACCGTCCCGCCTTCCCGTGACAGGCGTCACTCCTGCCCGAGAAGCGTGAAAAGGCATGTTACGATGTTGACAACTATCGCTCACGTTTTCCTAACACGCTTAATTAAAAACACTTATCGGGCGAATCGCATGCGGCCGACATCGACCATCCGCCATCGACCGGACCGGTCCAGGGGAAGCAAGCCCGGAAGATACACGAAGCATGCTCGGCCGACAATCAGGTCAGTTCGGACGGTTCCAGGCCGATAAGGGCCTGCCAGGCCGCGCTTCGCCCGGTCCGTATAATAGTCGGCCACACGCAGGTCGAGGTGTTCCCACTCACGGCTGTCGTGGCTGAAGCCACTGTTATCGCCCAGCACGAAGTATTCTGCCGGCCCGAGCTCAAACGGATCCCCCGCCCTTGCCCGGCGCGTATTACCGGCGCTGAAGGTGTAGTACACATCGCGTTCAACCCGCAGATCTGCTACCGCAAGCGTGGTCTCGGTCGCCAGCAGGTCGAGCTGAACCGGGTCCGGCGGAAGTTTAGGCCTGACCGCGTCAGCCAATCGGTCATCGTCGATGCCAACCAAATGCAGTACGCCTTCGCCGTCGTAGGTGCAGGTCAGCCGCTGATCCGCGAACGCCACCGTCATCGGCACGCCGCCGGCGGCTTCCGCGACGGGACTGACGTCGGTCGTGGCAAGCACGTGCCACTCCGGGGGGGACCCGGCTTCGGCCGCGTGGGCGACCGCGAGCCGACCGGCCGCGGTCAGCGAGACGCGAAACCGTCCCGAGGTGTTGGCGAGCTCAACCCCGAACCAGCCGGGCGTTTCGAATCCCATTAGCCGGAGAGACACGCGAACGTCTTGAACGTTGAAGTCACCTTCGCGCGGGTTATAGGGGAGGCTGTTCCGGATCGGCCGCTGAAACCGCAGCCGCTGGACTGGTCCGTCGGGCTCAGCCGAGAAACGTACAACGCGCTCGTTCCAGGCTGACCAGCCGGCCACGCCGCCGCCGGTCACACCGACCGGTTCCCAGAAGGGGCGGCCGGGTGGATCGAAGCGGGGATCGGGCAGGTAGCGCTGGTCGGCGACGGGGATCCAGAGGGTCTCCTGCACGTAGGCGGGCTTGGCCTGAACCCGGCCGTCGATGTAGAGATCGCCGTGAACAATCTCGACGGTCTCGCCCGGGAGGCCGGCGACCCGTTTGATGAAGTTCTGCTCGGGCTCGGCCGGGTTGCGGAAGACCATCACGTCCCAGCGGGCGGGATCGAACAGCCCACCGAGCAGGTACGGCCACTTCAGGACCAGCAGGCGATCGCCGTCCTTCGCTGGCAGTGGCGGCTCGTCCGGCAGGTTGATGAACAGATCGCAGTTGGGGCAGCGGGTGTTCGTGGGCGAGATGAAGACGGCGTCGCCCGCCCGGGCGGGACCGATCTCGAACTCCCAGGCGCATCGCGGACAGACATGTGTCGCGTGGGTGCCAAGCAGCGTGGGCGCCATCGATCCGGTGGGGATGATGAACGCCTCTACCAGGAACGCCCGAAAAATAAACGCCAAGATCAACGCGGTCAGGATCGTCTGGATGGTTTCCGGCACCCGGCCGGCCAAGCGAGCGGACTCGGACTGCTGCAACTCGCTTTCGGCCGTGGGGAAGTCGCGCGGGGCCTGACCAGCCATGCGGGGCTCCGAGCGGTCAGTGGATCCAGCGAACACGGCCGAGGTCGGGAACAATCGTCCACTGGCCCCCCGGCAGCGGCAGGAAGCCCGGCCAGTAGACGAAGAACGCTCGCCCCATCAACTGGCTGCGCGGCACGGTCCCGATGGTGTAAGCGGTTCCGGCGAGATGGGGGCCGGCGGCGTCCCAAATGCGCCCGTCCGCGCTGTTCGGGCTGTTGTCGCCAAGCACGAAGTACTCATCCTCGCGGAGCTGGACCGGGCGGCCCGGCACGGCGCGGAGGTACTCGTTGCCGACCATGCGGTAGTACACGTCCCGCTCGATCTGCAGCGCTCGGAGGGCGACGTCGACATCGGTGGCCGCCAGCGTGATGGTCGGATACGTCGGCCCCAACATGCGGCGGCGGGCCTTCTCCGGCGTGATCGAGTACTGGAGGTCGGTGCTGCGGGCAACGACCTCGCCGTCCACGAGGACGCGAGCCTGATAGTCAACCACGCTGAGTGCGAGCCGGCTCCCCGGCGCCAGGCCATGATCCACCGTGGCCCACACCTCGGGTTCAGCGTCCTCACCGACCTGCCCGGCGAGAACGATCCGGCCTTCGCCGGGGTAAAACCGGGCGGTCACCCGCGTGTCGTACTTACGGATGGCAAACTCGAGATGCCCGTCGCCTGAGAACGCTGATGCCGTAGCCGAGAGGCGGACGTCCGAGACCGGTCGGTCGGGGGACTCGGCCCGGGCGTTGAAGAGCCCCCGCGGCATCTGGAGCAAGACGGGGTTGTAGCCGTAAACGTCAGCGATCTGGGGTGGATGCTCGGACAGGGCGACGTTGGTGGCGAAGTAAATCTCGCCGCGCTGCTCGCCGTCGGCCGCGAAGGTCGGTCGGCGCGTCTCCAGATCACGCCAGCCGTTGTCCGCTTGCCCCGGCAGGAAGCGGGGTTGGAAATTGCCGGCCGGCTCGTTGGGCGGATAGTCGTGGTGGTAGACAGGGAACCAGAGCGATTCCTGGGCGCTGGCGGTCTTGCGCTGGATCTGGTCGTTCACGAACAGGTCGCCGTCGATCAGCTCGACCTTCTCGCCCGGTAGCCCGACCAGCCGCTTGATGTAGTTCATGTCCGGCAGCTCGGGGTTCTTGAATACCACCACGTCCCACCGCCGCGGGCCAAGGTTCGCCGTCGCCAGGTCGTACGGCCAGCCGAAGACCGTGATCCGGTCGCCGATGGTCGGCTTCAGCGGGGCGGCCATCGTTGCGGTGACCTGCTCCTCCCAGCGGCAGTTCGGACAGCGGATCGCCCGGGGCGCGCCCTGCCCCGGCGGCCGAAAGCCAATCTGATACTCCCAGCTGCAATTCGGGCAGGTGTGCCGGGCGTGGGCACCGGCGAGAGTTTCGGCCATCGAGCCGGTCGGGATCACGAACAGGGGGATGAAGAAGGTCTTGAAGATCAGCAGCAGGATGAAGAATTCGGCGAATGATGCGATCTGCTCGTAGAGCGGCTCCTTGGACTGTCGCGCCGCCTTCGCCATCCACACATCCTTTGCGGTCTGAAATCCTGCCCGGCAGGGTCACTCGCGGGTGGCGTAGCCTAACGTGGCCGCGAAAGCAGGGTCAACTCGGGGAGGGGACCGGGACTGGGCGGGACGCTCGGCCGGCCGATAAACTGGTGAGGATCGGATCGCGGCGCCGCGGTCCGCCGACCAGGCCTCTTGGGTAGGAGTTGCACAAATGCTGCAGACGAAACGATGGGCGGCGTTGATTACGCTGGCTGGCACCGGGACCCTGTTCCAGAGCGGCTGCGTGGGAGACCAGGTGGTCGAGACGATTCTCGCCGCGTTCCAGATCGTGGACATCTGGGTCTGAGCCTGGGCGGGTCCGGCAATCCGCGACCAGGGTGACGGGCCGTGGCCAAGCTGGTGAACTCAACGCTGCTGGACCCGCGGCCGTCGGCGGCTACGCAGGCAGATCCCGTGCCGGGGGCAGTTTGCATCCCGCTGACGGAGCTGGCCGAGCGGGTAAGCGAGTTGCCGCCGCCCGGCGCCCCGGTTGACGTGCTTGATGTCGGCCCGGCAGCGGCCGCGGTGGTCGACTGGCTTGGCGAGCGCGGCCGCTCCGCGACGCTTTGCCCGTTTCCGCCAGGACGGCGGCCGGAGCTGGCTGACGTTCGCTGTCGCTTGTGGCGGCCCGATCCGTTCGTGGCCGCCGTGCTCGCATCGGTCTCACCGGGGCGGCTCTGTGACCTGGGCTGCGGGGTGGGGCGGGACGCGGTCTTCGCGGCCGCCCTCGGGTGGAAAGTCATCGGGGTGGATCACCTGCCAGATGCGATCGCCCGGGCGCGGCAGCTGGCGGACCGTTACCTCGACGACGTGGGCCGGATTGACTGGGTGGTGGCGGACATCGATGCCGCGGAGCTGCCGGTCGGTGCGGGCTTTGATTGCGTTCTCAGCGTCCGTTGCTGGCAGCCGGGGTTGACTGAACGCATGGCGGCGTTGCTTTGCCCGGGCGGGCTCGCGGTCGTCGTCGCGTTCTCAGCCGAGCATCGCGCGCGGCATGGCAAGCCCGCCGATCCCACACGGGTGCTCGATCCCGAGCAGGCGGCTGAACAACTCGCCCCGCTTCAGGTCGAGCGCCTCAGCATTGACAACTCGCCGAATGACGGCCCACACGCGGTGCGGCTCGTCGCACGCAAACCCGTCTAAAGCCGCGGACAGTCGCGACGGTTACGCCACTGTCCGGCGACCGCCTAGGCATTTGGCGTGTCGGAGCTCCACAGCGGGTCGGCGATCTCTTCCTCAGCGGTGAGCCCGCGCACGCCGGGGAACGCCCCGTCCACGTCGTTGCCGATTGTCTGGCCGATGTTGTCCAGCGGCCAGTAGCCGTGGACGCCGTTCGCATCGAGGTCGACCGCCGTGTTGACGTCGGTCGCGATCTGGCTGGCGGAGCGGACCACGCGCCACAGCACCGCCTGGTCGATCTTCCCGGTGAAGTTCGGGCCGAGCGTGAGCTGTGACATGTTGACGTTCCCGCCGGGTAGGTTCCCAACCAGCAGCCGCTGTCCGTTGATGTAGATCTCGACCGTGCCGCTCGCCGCGTAGGTCACGCTGAGGTGGCTCCAGACGCGGGCCAGGTTCGGCGTGGTGGCCGTCACCGTGTCGCCGCCCTTGATGACGCTGAGCGTGTTGTTGCCGGGATCGACGTTGATGTTGATCTGCTGCGAGCCGAGGGCCGCGATCAGCCCGCCGGCGTCCTCCGGCTTGATCCAGGCCTGGAAGGTCAGGGCGTCGAAGTTACGCGGCGTGATCGGCAGCGTCGCGAACTGGCTGGGCAGGAACTGGAGCGAGCGCCCGCCGGTGCCGACGCGGATCTGCTTGGTGGCGGTCGCCTCGTCGCCGCTGACGGTCACGACGCGAAGCGAGACGTTGAAAGTCCCGTCGTTGCGGAAGATGTACGTCGGGGCGGAGTTCCGCGACGTCCCGCCGTCGTCGAAGTCCCAGTAATAGTCCTGGATCGTGTCGTTCTGCGCCGAGCTGCTGCTTCCGTCGAAGTTGACGATCAGCGGAGCCGGGCCGCTCTCGGTATCGGCCGTGATCACCGCGAGTACGTCGCCCTCGCCGCCGACGCGGATCTGCTGCGTGGCAACGTCAGTGTTGCCGGCTGCATCGGTGACGGTCAGGCGCAGCGTGTAGACGCCGGGCGTGGTGAACGTGTGCGTGGCGTCCGCTGTCGTGAAGGTCGCCTCGTCGCCGAAGTCCCAGCGCCAGGAGACGACGGAGCCGGCCGTCGAGCTCGACTCGCTGCTGAACGCGAGCACGGTGAGCGGTGGGGGGCCTTGCGTGACGTTGGTCACGATCCGGGCCGTGGCCGGGCTCTGCGGCGAGTCGTCGAAGATCGCCCCCTGGTTCGCGCCGGGGCAGCCGCCCAGCGCCAGCAGCACGCTCAACCCAAATGCCGATAACATCACGCGCATTGCCCGTCTCCGTCGCCTTCGCTTCCCGGTTTGCTGCTCCGCGTATTCCATTCTAACCGCCGCGTGGGTGTCCGGCTTTCTGCCAGCCGGCCGCTCGTCAGCGTGCCCACTGCGGGCTTAGAATGCAACCCGGTGCTGTGAACCGCAGATCATCAAAACAGGAGTGCCGCTGATGTTTGTTCGCCTGGCTGTCGTGCTGACGGGGCTTTGGATCGGGCTGGAAACCGCAACCGCGGGGGAGCTGACCATCAACGACTTCAAGACGTTGGCGGTCATCTACCGTGGTGAGCCTGGCACGGACAAGTACCTCGACGACGAGGCCGTCGACTGGATCCAGGCCGGCTTCGAGCTCGGGCGGCGCTTCTACTTCCTGAATAGCGGGGCCCAGTTCAACGTGGCCTTCGACTGGCTGCTGGTCGACACGGTGGTTCCGGAGACCGCCGGCCCGACGTACGACAACCTGGAGGCCGACCTGAAGGCCCGCGGGATCCGCGAAGGGCAGTACGACGGGCTGATCATCACGGGCGTCGGGCTGGCGGGCAATTGGGGCGGGTTCGATGTGCTCGGGGGGACGGCCGCTTGCTTCGGCTGGGGCGGCGTCCAGGCGGGGCTGAGCTGGTACCCGGAGGACGAGCCGGGCGTGGGCTACGGGGCGGCATGGATCTTCGTCCACGAGTTCCAGCACGCGGTGGACTTGGTGGCGGTGCCGGCCTCGGACCTGGAGATGCTGCACGCCCACCCCTACACCGACCGGTTCGACGATTTTTTTGAGAGTTACTACCAGGGCGGGGAGCACTTCGACTGGATCGCGCTGACGTTCCGGAAGTTCGACGACTGGCTCGGGATCCGCGGCGTGACCAACGCGACGTTCACGGTCGCGGATGCCGACGGCGACAAGTTCCCCGACCAGGACCCGCGGCTGCCGATGGACGAGGTGCGCTTCGGTAGCGATCCCGGCAAAGTTGATACCGACGGCGACGGGCTGGACGACCTCGGTGAGTACATGGCCGACCGCTACCGCGGCAGCGACCCGCGCGATCCCGACACCGACGACGATGGGATTCCTGATGATCAGGACCGCTACCCGACCGTCGCGATCAAGCCGACCCTCGGCTATCGCGTCGACGGCGACTTTGCGGCCTTGCCGCGGCTCATGGACGGGGCCTGGATCCGCAACGACGACGGCGGACCGGTCTATGTCAACGCCGGCTGGAACGAGGACGCGCTGTTCTTGCGGTTCGTGGGGCCGCGGGCTTTCTCGGTCGAGCTGAAGATCGACGGCAGCGCCGACTCGGGCTACTGGCAGGGCGGTGACACGTACATGCTGAAGCTGAGCGCGGATGGGGCGAAGTACTGGGGCTTCGGGATGGAGAGGCGTGAACCGGTGGGCGTCGAGATCACCGCGCACGACGACTTCTCGGCCGGGTACGCGCTCGATGTGATGATTCCGGCCGCCCTGGGGCAGGGTGGGAGCTTCCCGCCCGACCAGCCGGTGGACGGGTTGACGCTGACGCCGGGTCGGGCGGTGGCATTCAACGTGCATTACCTGTTCGCGCCGGATTCGCGGGCGCTGCTGACGCCGCACCACACGATGTTTGCCACGCGGCTGGTGAAGGGCCCGGAGCATCCTGATCGCCCGCGGCTCCGCGGGATGCCGGTGACCGAGGCGCTCGAGCCGTACACCGAGGGGCTGTTTAAGGAGGGCCCGCGGCCGGTGCTGATCACGGCCGCCGCCGAGCCGACGGTGGATGTTCTGGGCGTGGCGCCCGGCCGCACGGTGACGATCCGCAATGAGCAGCAGGTTTACGGCAGCCGGCTAGGCTCGGGCCCCGTGACGCTGATCGGCTTGCCGGAGACGGGCTCGGGCGTGCTCGAGCTGCGGGCGGAGACGGCGACGGCGCAGAGCGCGCCGCTGCTGGTAAAGGTCAAGCGCTCGGCCGAGCCCCCGGTGCTGCGGCGGGCGCGGGACGGGGAGGAGCACTTCGCGCTGGCGCCGCATGGCGAGCTGGAGATCTGGTGGGGAATGCAAGGCGTGCCGGTGGCGCCGCTGGCCGGCGCGACGGCCGACGCCCGCGGCCACGCGACGCTGCCGCTGACGCCGGAGACACTGAAGGACGGCTGGCTGGTGCGTGGTTTCCAGGGGATCGGGTTCGACGAGCTCGTCTTCGTCGACACGTGGGACGCGATCAACCGTTACTTCAAGGGCGGGCCGGCCGACCCGCGGCTGCCCAGCGATGACATCGCGTTCACGTTCGACGGGTACCTGACGGTTGAGACGCCCGGGACGTATACGTTCGAGCTGGAGTGTGACGACGGCGGGCGGCTTTACGTCGACGGCGAGCTGGTCGTGAACAACTGGGGCGTCCACGACATGCGGAAGGCGGCCGAACGGATCCACCTGACAAAGGGCCCGCACAAGCTGCACCTGAAGTACTACGAGAACGCAGGCTGGGCGGGGGTCAAACTGCGCTATGCGGCGCCGGGTGACGAGCTGACGTTCGACATCCCGGTGACGCGGCTACCGCTGGACATGGCCGACGCGCAGTTCTTCATGCGGCAGCGCGACCCGCTGGGCAACCTCTCGCCGTTCGAGTCGCTGAAGCTGAGCACGGAGGACGTGGCCGCCCGCTAGCGATTTCATTCAATTCAGCGTACGCGGGGCGCGGCCGCTAGAATCTCAACGATGTCCGTGCCGCCGCTTGCGCGGCCGGGACAGGCGTGCGCTAGTACTTGGCCAGCCAGTCGCTGCCCTGGAAAGGAATCCATGAAAGTCGCTGTCTTCAGCAGCAAGCCGTACGACCGCCGGATGCTCACCGCGGCCAACGAAGCCGGCCACGAGCTGATCTTCCTGGAGCCGCCGCTGAAGCGCGAGACCGTCCGGCTCGCCGACGGCGCCCAGGCGGTCTGCTGCTTCGTCCACGACGAGCTCAACGCCGGCGTGCTGCTCCAATTACAGAAGCAGGGTGTCAAGCACATCGCGCTGCGCTGTGCCGGCTTCAATAACGTCGACCTCGATTCGGCCGAGCAGCTCGAGTTCACGATCGCCCGCGTGCCGGCCTACTCGCCGAGCGCGGTGGCCGAGCACACCGTCGCACTGATGATGACGCTGAACCGCAAGATCCACCGGGCCCACGCCCGCGTCCGCGAGAACAACTTCGCGCTCGACGGGCTGCTGGGCTTCGAGGTCGCCAAGAAGACCGTCGGCATCGTCGGCACCGGCAACATCGGCGTGGCGACCGCCAAGATTCTCCAGGGCTTCGGCGCGCGGCTGATCGGTTACGACGTGCACGAGGTCGACGCCTTCAAGCAGCTCGGCGGCGAGTACGTTTCCCTCGACGACCTCTTCAAGCAGGCCGACATCATCTCGCTGCACGTGCCGCTGACGCCGGAGACCAAGCACCTGGTCAACAGCGACTCGCTCAGCAAGATGAAGCGGGGCGTCATGCTGATCAATACCAGCCGCGGCAACCTCGTCGATACCCGCGCCGCCATCGACGCCCTGAAGAGTGGCAAGATCAGCAACCTCGGCCTCGACGTCTACGAGGAGGAAGACGAGCTCTTCTTCGAGGACTTCTCCGGCCAGGTGCTCCACGACGACGTCTTCGCCCGGCTGCTGACCTTCCCGAATGTCCTGATCACCAGCCACCAGGCGTTTTTCACCGAGGAGGCGCTGGAGGCGATCGCCCACACCACCATCAGCAACCTGACCGGCTTCGAGCAGGGGGATCTGCCCGACGCGAACCTGGTGGTCCCCCGGAAAAAGCAGTAGCCGCCCGCCCGGTTGCCGCCGCCCGGCACTTTCGCTACCGTTGGCCCGCGCCAGCTAGGGGATCGCCCGCCGGATGAACCGCCTCCGCCAAACCTTCAACACGCTTCAGGCGCAGGGCCGCAAGGTCCTGCTGCCCTACATCACGGCGGGCTACCCGGACGTCGAGACGACCATTGCGATCCTGCGGCAGATCGACCCGACCCGGGTCGGCTGCGTCGAGCTGGGGATCCCGTTTTCGGACCCGATCGCCGACGGGCCGGTGATCCAGACGTCGTTCTCGAACGCGCTCGCACGGGGCTTCAAGCTCCAGCGGCTGCTCGCGGCGCTCCAGGCGGTCCGGGCAGAGATCCGTGTGCCGATCGTGCTGATGGTCAGCTACTCGGTGGTCTACCGCCGCGAGCCGGAGCGGTTCCTCACCGCCGCCCAGGAGGCGGGCTGCGACGGGCTGCTCGTGCCCGACCTCTCGTTCGAAGAGGCCCACGACCTCGCCGAGCGCTGCCAGGCCCACGACTTTCCGCTGATCATGATGGTGGCGCCGACCACGCAGCCAAAGCGGCGGCTCGGCATCGCCCAGCTCTCCGACCCGTGGATCTATTACCAGTCGCTGGCGGGCGTGACCGGCGAACGCGACGCGCTGCCGGCCGACCTGACCGCCCACGTAAAGCAGCTCCGCCGCGAGGCCGGCAAGCCGGTCTGCGTCGGCTTCGGCCTCTCCACGCCCGAGCAGGTCCGCCAGGTCTGCACCGTCGCCGACGGCGCGATCGTCGGCAGCGCGATCGTGCGGCTCATGAACACGGCCGTCGCCGACGACACGCCCCGCGACCGGCTGGTCGGGCAGGTGCTCGAAAAAATCGCAACGCTGGCGGCCGCCACCAGCTGACCCGCCGCCCCTTTGGCGATCGCGCGCCCGAACGCTATATTCCAGACGCTGAACCCGAGTCCGCGAGGAAGGCATGCCCACGCTGCACGGCCTGCAGGTGACCCCGATCATCGGGCTGGAGATCCACGTCCAGCTCGCGACGCGGACCAAGCTCTTCTGCGGCTGTGAACTCCGCTACGATGAAGAGGCCAACACCGCGACCTGCCCGGTCTGCCTTGCCTTGCCCGGGGCGTTGCCGGTGCTGAACCGCCGGGCGGTCGAGCTGGCGACCGAGATGGCGCTGGCGCTGAACTGCGACGTCGCGGCCGAGACGAAGTGGGACCGCAAGAGCTACTTCTACCCCGACCTGCCGAAGAACTACCAGATCTCGCAGTACGACCGGCCGATCGGGCTGGCAGGCTTTCTCGAGTTTCCCTTCGCCGACGGTATCAGCAAGGTCCGGATCCGCCGCGCGCACCTCGAGGAGGATGCCGGCAAGAACGTCCACGACTTCCCCGGCTTCTCCGGCGTCGACCTGAACCGGGCCGGCACGCCGCTGCTGGAGATCGTGACCGAGCCCGACCTGAACTCGGCCGACGAGGCCCGCGAATTCGCGGTGCAGCTTCAGCGGATCGTGCGCTACCTCGGCGTCGGCGAGGCGAACATGCAAAAGGGGCAGCTGCGCTTCGAGCCGAACATCAACGTCGCGATCGAGAAGGGCGGCGCGACGTACCCCACGCCGATCGTCGAGGTGAAGAACCTCAACTCCTTCCGGTCGCTGCACGGTGCGATCGCGTTCGAGATCGAGCGCCAGGTCGCGCAGTGGCTCGAGGACGGCCAGGCCGCCGGCATGGGCAACAAGTCCAATCGCGGCTGGGACGACGTCAAGGAGGTCACCGTCGCGCAGCGCGAAAAGGAAGAGGCGCACGACTACCGCTACTTCCCCGACCCCGACCTCGTGCCGGCGACGATCGCCACCGCCACGCTCAACGTCCTGCGCCACGAAATGCCCGAGCTGCCGATCCCGCGCACCGATCGCTTCATCAGCGCGTTCAAGGTCGCGCCCCAGGATGCCCCCACGCTCGTCGACGATCGTGCCACCGCCGACCTGCTCGACCACGCGGCCGAGGCCGGCGGCGACCCGGCCACCCTCGGCAAGCACTTCCTCGGCTTCTGGGCGTTTCACGCCAAGGAACGCGGCCGCTCGATCGCCGAGCTCGGGATCCCGGCCGAGCGCCTGGCCGAGCTCGCGAACCTCGTCGCCGAGGGCAAGATCAACGCCACCGCCGCCGCCCAGATTGCTGAGGTGATGCTCGAGCGCGACGTCGCGCCGGCCGGCTTGGCCGACGAACTCGGCCTCATCCAGAGCCAGGACACCGACCAGATCAGCGCCTGGGTCGACGCAGCGCTCGCGAGCAATCAGAAAGCGGTCCAGGACGCGATCGCCAACCCCAAGAAGGTCAAGGCCGCACGCGGGTTCCTCACGGGGCAGGTGATGAAGATCTCGGGCGGCCAGGCGGATCCGAAGCTGGTCGGCCAGCTGATCCAGCAAAAGCTCGCCGATCGCGCCGGCGGCTGAGCGGCACGACCTAGTCCGCTTCCGGCTTTGGCGTCAGGCCGGGCGTCGGGTGCTCGATGCCCGTGACGCGGGCGATCGCCCGGTTGGCGACCTGGGCCAGGATTATCAGCACGACCACCGCCAGCGCGATCCCCAAGATGTACATCCACCAGGGCTGGTCGTCCTCGTGCAGGTTATCCAGTTGCGCGCCGAGCACCACCACGGCCGCGGTCCGCGGCAGCATCCCGAAAAACGTCCCCACCAGGTACGGCACGAGTGGAACCCGCGTGGCCGCCATCACCAAGTTTGTCATCGCGAAGGGCGAGTTGGGCGGCAGTCGCAACAGCGTGACATAGCCGAGCGTCTTCCAGAAGCCGCTGTTGACCAGAACGTCATAGACCGCCTGCCACTTGGGATTCTCGGCGATCACCTCGACCGCCCGCTGGCCGGCCACCCGCTGGGCGATGAAGTAGCCGATCAATGCCCCGCCCGTGAAACCCAACATCGCCGCGGGCACACCGAACAGCGACCCGAACGCCCACCCCCCCAGCAGCGCTTGCGAGTAGGTCGGGAGTAGCGCCAGCCCGGCCAGGATCGCGAACAGGCTGGTGTAGAGGATGATCCCCCAGCCCTGGTGGCTGAGCAGCCATTGTGAGATCGGGTCGATGAATGCCAGCAGCAGGAATCCACCGAGGGCGGGCATCGTCGCAGCCACCACCGCCAGCGGCCCCGTCGGCCCGAGCCGCCGAATGACCCGCCAGAACTCGCCCGTGGCCGTCTTGCTGCCGGTTGCGGTCGATTTGATTTCGGCGTCGGCCACGGGGCTCCCTCTACCGTTGCGTGAGATGGTAGCCCGCATCCTAGGTGGCGGCCGCAGCCGCGACAAATCGCCCGTGCGGCCATCGATTCGCCCGGTCCCGCTTGTTTCAGCATCCGCGAGCGGTGACGATGCCAGTCATGCCAAGCCGACCTGCTTCGAGTCGCCGCACCGCCCGCGGCCCCACGCGGGGCCCGGCCGCCGGCGATGTGACCCCGCCCGCGAACGCCGTGTCGCCCTGGGTCCGGCTGCGCTCGGGGACGAACAGTCCAATGGTCTACCAGCGAATGGTGGCCGCGGCCGACCCCGCCGCTCAGCCCGGCGACATCGTCACGGTCTACGACAAGGCCGAGCAGCTCTTCGGCCGCGGGCTCTACAACCCCCAGTCGCAGATCGCGTTGCGGATGCTGACGTTCGCGGACGAGGCGATCGATGCGGCCTTCTGGCGCGGGCGGCTGGCGCAGGCGGTCAGCCTGCGGCGCCGGCTGAACGTCATGGCCGCCAACGACGCCTACCGGCTGGTGCATGCCGAGGGGGACGGCTTGAGCGGGCTGGTCGTCGAGCGGTTCGCGGACGTGCTCGCGCTGGAGGTCTTCTCGCTCGGGATCTGGCGGCGAGTAGGCGAGATCGTGGCCGGCTTGGTCACCGCGCTGCCGCCGCCGGCCTCGCTTGACCGTCCCGATCAGCCGGGGGCGGCGTGGCGAGTGGTGGTGCGGGCGGATGAGCGGAGCGCGCGGCTTGAAGGGTTTGACCCGGCCACGCTGCCCGGCCCGCTACCCGGTGGTCCGCCGCCGGCAAACGTCGTGATTCGCGAGCATGGCGTCCGTTACCGCGTGGACCTCGCCCACGGCCACAAGACCGGCTTCTTCTGCGACCAGCGTGATAACCGCCGGCAGTTCGCCGCCCTCTGCGCCGACGCGGATGTGCTCGACTGCTGTTGCTATACCGGAGGCTTTGGGCTGGCGGCGAAGCTGCTAGGTGGCGCGCGCGAGGTCACGGCGGTCGATCTCGACGAGGCCGCGCTCGTGGTCGCCCGCGAGAACGTCAACCTGAACAATACGCGCGTCAAGCTGGTGCAGGCCGACGCCTTCCCGTACCTGCGTCAGATGCTGGCGAACCAGAAGCAGTACGACGCCGTCGTGCTTGATCCGCCGAAGCTGGCGCTCACGCGGCGTGACCTCGACGACGCGCTGAAGAAGTACCACGACCTCAACCAGCTCGCGATCCAGACGGTCCGCCCAGGCGGCGTCCTGCTGACGTGCAGTTGCAGCGGGCTGGTCGCGCGCGACGTGTTTGAGCGGACCGTCCACGCCGCCGCCCGGCGGGTGGGGCGGCAACTGCAGCAATTCGCCGCAAGCGCGGCCGCTCCCGACCACCCCGTGATGCAGAACTGTCCCGAGTCCGCGTATCTCAAGGCGCTGTGGTACCGCGTACTGTGAACCGCGTCGCAGCTTTACGGGCCGCCGACGCGCTTCTTACAATGGAGGCAGCAGAACATGCCGGAGGACCTTGCCATGCCGTTGCGAGTCAAGCGCGTGTTGTGGCCGACCGACTTCTCGGACCTCTCCAAGCACGCCGCGCGGTACGCGAGGGCGTTCCGCGACGAGTTCGGCTCCGAGCTGCACGTGATCAACGTCCTCACCGCGCCGCTACCGGTCGAGATGTCGCTGACAATGCCCGCCGAGCTGCCCGTGGCCGTCCCCGAGCCCGAGCTCATCGAAGCGTCCAAGGAGGCCTTGCGCCGCGTCATCGCGGAGCAGCTCGACGGTGACGAGAACGTGCGCTACGAGGCGTTTTTCGGCAGCCCCTGGTCCGGCGTCTGCGAGTACGCCCGCCAGAACGCGATCGAGCTGATCGTGGTCACGACCCACGGCCGCACCGGCCTCCAGCACGCCGTCATCGGCAGCACGGCCGAGCGCATCGTGCAGCACGCGCCTTGCCCGGTTATGGTCGTGAAGCACCCGTGCCAGGACTTCGTGCCCGATAATGCGAGCCGCGACGGCGATGGCGACGGCAACCCGTCCGAGCAGGACAACTCGCAGGCAAATCAGAATTCATAAATCGACGGCTGCCGGCCGCGCAGAACGTCCGTGCCGCGGATGACCTGCTTGTCGACGGCCGGTCGCAGGTCGATCGTGTCGTGGTGGGGGACCTCGAAGCTGCTCGGGGCGAAGAGGCGGGCCGTCTTGTTCGCGAGCACTGCGAGGAAGATCCGATTCTCCATCGCCCGGGCCCGGACGAGCGTCTCGTCGAGATCGCCGAACGCGACGAGCAGGTGAACGCCCGCCAACGCGTGCAGCCGGGCGACCGCAAACGTTGCGAGCGTATCCGCGGCCACCCCAGCCAGCGTGATCGGACCGACGCGGAAGCGACCGGCTGAGGGACCCGTCAGCCGGACGGCCCCCTTCGGCAGCGGTTCGTCGGCGAGCTGCCCTCCATCGACGACCAGCAACGTGGTCTCTGTCGGCAGGCGTTCGACCAGATCCTGGAGCCGACGGCGGGCGCGGTCCGCCGCTTCGGCCGGCGGGCAGAGCAACAGGCGCAGCGGCGGGATGTCAGCCGCGGGGCTCACGGGTTCATCGTTGGCGAGCAATCCCTTCCGCGCCTCATCGTCGCTCAATTGCCATGCGGATTGCCGCGGCGTGACCTCGGCGCTCAGCAGCTCGGTCTCGTCACGGCCGGCCTGGACAAGCCGTTGGCCGCGGGCGTCGCAGATCAGGCTCTGCCCGACGAAGAGCGTGCCGTGCTCGATGCCGTACTTGCTGGCCGACGCGACCGGCACGCCGAACTCGCGGGCCCGCGCGGCGATCAGGAAGTCGGGCTGCGGGTTCCAGGGCTGCTCCGCGGTCCCGCCGTTGACCCAGGCGGTCGGCTGGAGGAGCAGTTCCGCGCCGCGCGTGACCAGCGTCGCCGCCACTTCGGGCAGCCGGGCGTCGGCGCAGATCAGCATCCCGATCCGCCCCAGCGGCGTCGCGACCGGTTCGAGCGTACGCCCGGGAACGAACCACTCGTTGTCGAAGTCCCAGAGGAACGTCTTCACGTGCGTGGCGAGGACCGTGCCAGCGGGCCCGACCAGGCTCGCGACGTTGGCGAGGCGGTCGTCCTGCTCGCGCAGGTACCCGGCGCAGATCATGATCTCGTTCCCTCGCGCGGCCGCCTGGAGCCGTTCGAGAAACGCCGGCCCGTCCGGCATGCCGTCGCGCCGCGCGGCCCGCCACGCGGCGAGCGAGCCGATCGCATACGCCGGCCAGGCGCCTTCGGGCAGCAGCACGAGGTCGGCGCCTTGCGCGGCCGCGTCCGCGATCGTCTGCTCGAGCTGCGTGAGCGTCGCTTGCCAGTCAGCAAGTGAGCGGGCGGGGGTCTGGGCGATGGCGAGGCGCATGGGCTACTCCGGCTGGGTGGTATCGGTCGGCACGCTGTTCGCGCGGTATTGGATGACCTGCACGCGTTCGAGCGTGACCAATCCGTCGGGCAGCATCTCGTCGATCACGGGCAGGAAACGGTCGATGTTCTCCTGCGTGTCGACGATCTCGACGAGGATCGGCAGGTCCTCGCTCAGCACGAGCACTTTCGCGCGGTGCAGGTGGCTCTTGGCGCCGAAGCCCAGCGAGCCGCGGAGCACCGTCGCGCCGGCCAGGTGCATCTCCCGGGCCCGCGTGACGATCGCTTCGTACAGCGGGCGCCCGTGCCAGCGATCCGCCTCGCCCAGGTAGATTCGCAGCAGGTAGCCGTCCCGGGGGATCCGCATCTCAGGCGACTCCATAGAGGCGGCGGGCGAGGACGATGCCGAGAAGCGCCGCCGCCAGCGCCAGGCCATTGTTGAGCACGACGTTCGCGAGCAGCGCCGGCCAGGCGCGGTCGCCAGCCAGGCTCACGCTTTCGACGGCGAAGGTTGAAAAGGTCGTGAAGCCGCCCAGGAAGCCGACCGTCAGCGCCAGCCGCCAGCGCTCATCCACGATCAGCGGCCCGGTGAGGGCAGTCGCCAGGAAGCCCAGCACGAGCGAGCCCAGAACGTTGACGGTCAGCGTGCCGATCGGGAAGACCGACCAGCCGCTGGCCCGCTGGACCGCGAGCGCGACGGCGTAGCGGCTGGCGGAGCCGGCGCCGCCGGCAACCGCGATCCACAGCAGCTTCTGCAGCTCGGATGGCACGCGAGCTCCCGGCGGCAGGGTCGGCCTACTTCGTCCAGCGGCTGCGGATGCGGTTGGCCATCCACAGGTGGACGTCCCACAGGTTGACGATCGGCATCTGGGTGTAGGGTTGGGCGGGCATATAGCCCGGCGGCCCGAACTCGGGGTCGATCGTCGTGAACGGCTCGAAGCGCTGCTTGCGGAGTTCGAAGATCCGGTCCCACCACTGCTCGTGGCGCTCGAGGTAGTGGCGGAACTCGGGCGCGCGGGGATCGGAGACCTGCGGGCTTTCCTCGAAGCCGACGCGGGCGTGCACGTGGACGGTCCGCTCGCAGGCGAGCGTGACCCAGTCCTCCATGTCGTTGAGCATCGACTCGGTAACGACGCACCAGTGGCTGAAGTCCGCGCAAACGCCCAGCGCCTCGAACTCCTCGAGGTACTGCGCCGTCGACCACGGCGTGAAGAACAGCCGGTGGCGATGCGTCTCGTGGGCGACCGTCACGCCCAGATCCTGCTCGGCCTTGAGCACCTCGCGGAAATAATCGCAGCCCTCCTGGAACGTCATCTTGTCACGCCCGTCGTGCGCGCTGATCACGATCGGACCGTACTTGACCGCGTTCTCGAGCTCGGCGACGTAGGTCGGCGCGTCGAATGCGAAGATCTGGGCGCAGTAGTCGAGCCCGATCTCGCCGCAGAGATCACGCCACTGCTGCGGCTCCATCGACGGAACGCCCCACTCGATGCCATCAAAGCCCGCGTCCTTGATCCGCCGCAGCTCGTCGGCGGTGGTGGCCGCCTCGGTATAGCCCCACAGCGTCTTGATGACTTTCAATTCCATGCGAAAACCGCCTCCTCAGCTGGCGTCCCTTCCTCGTGAAATCCACCGAACGCGGTTAGCTTAACGGCCCGCGGCCGGGCGTGCAGCCGCGGTGACGAAAGGACGGCCGGCAACCATGTGGGCGTGGATCAGCCTGGGCATCATGAGCGCGTGGCTGACCGCGACGAGCGACCTGTTCTGCAAGCGGGCCCTGGATCGCGGCCTGCCCCCGCTGACGCTGGCGTTCTGGCGGTCGCTGTTCGCCCTCCCCGTCCTGCTGCCGATCCTGCTGCGGGGCCTGCCCGAGATCGACCCGATCTTCTGGTGGCTGCACTTGGTCTGGGTGCCGACCGACGTTCTGGCGATGTTCCTGTATTTTTATTCCGTTAAGCACGCCCCGCTGTCGCTGTCCGTGCCGCTTTCCGGGGTGGCGCTGATCGTCACCACCGTCGCCGCCTGGCTGCTCCGCGGCGAGGCCCTGACCCTCGTCACGTTGATGGGGATGGCCAGCGTCCTGGTCGGCTCCTATTTGCTGAACCTCAAGCCGCAGCAGACCGGCTGGTTCGGGCCCTTCCGCGCGGTCGCGACAGACCGCGGCGTCCAGGCGATGGTGCTGGCCGCCAGCCTCTTCGGCTTCAACTCGGTCATCGCCGCCTACACCATCCGCGCCAGCGACGCCGCCTACATGAGCCTGCACTACATGCTCGTCTACACGCTCGTGCTGCTGCCGTTTGCCTGGCGCGGCCGCGCGGTGACCCGCCCCCGCGTCATCTGGCTGAGCATGGTCCCGGCAGGCATCCTCTTCGGCTTCATGTTCTGGACGCTGATGGAGGCGATCGCGCTGACCAACGTCGCCTACATCTCGGCCCTGCGGCGGTTCGCCGGTCCGTTCAGCGTGCTCTACGGCTGGTTGCTGTTCGGCGAGCAGTCAATCCGCATGCGGATCGTCGGCAGCCTCGTCATCCTGGCCGGCGCGATCCTGATCGCCCAGGGCGCCGCCCGCGCTTGACGGCTATCGCAAAGGGCGCGGTCAGAACGGCCGCCGCAATGCCTGCATCACCGCCGGCTTCAGCGGCTCGGGCACCGCGTCCAGCACCGCCTTGAGCTGCTCCGGGCCGCGGCGGTCCTTGATCACCGCGGCCGCGGCGCGCAGCGCCGCGTCACGCTCCGCGCAGAACCCGGCGAACGCGTGCTCCAGCTCGTCGCGGTTCCACTGCGACAGCGGATCGGCCACCCCGGTCTGCCGCCGCGCCCAGTGCACGAGCCCGTGGGGCTCGTTCGTAAAGGCGAACAGCGGCAGCAGGGCGGCCAGCTTCTCCTCCGGCCCGCCGAGGACCGTCACCGCTTCCCGCGGCAGCTGCCGCAGTCGGTCGTCGCTCGTCGTGCCGGCCAGCTGATCGATCCAGCCCGACTGGCGCTGCGGCTCGGGCGTCGGTGACTCCAGTCGGGCCGGCGGCACCAGCAGCGTTCGGTGCCCCGTCGCAAACTGGATCGAGACGCGGTGCGCGACCCCGTTCGGCTGGCGCTCCTCCTGCACCCGCAGGACTTTGCCGACGCCCCATTCAGGCCGCGCGGCGTTGCGCACGGACTGTCCCACGAGGTCCCGGTTGATGATCAGCTCGGCCATGCCGCGACAGTAGCGGAACCCGCCCCGCCCGCCAATTTGCAACTGGATTTTTCGCCAGCCGATTGGATAATGCCCCCAATAGCCGCCAGGGAGGGCGGTCCCGGTCGCGCCGCGACGAGCGAGGTGGAACCATGCTATTTGCCGCCCTCACGTTCTGGCTCTTCGTCATCATCTTCAGCGCCTGGGCGGTCCACCGGCTGCTCTGCCGGCTGATCAAGCCCAGGATCGTCAACGCCTTGCTGCTGCCCGGCACACTTGTTGCCCAACTCGGGCACATCTTTGGCCTGCTCATCACGGGCAACGAGGTCCGTCGCGCATCGCTGATGAGCGACGATGAGCACGGCGAGCCACAGGCAGAGGCCCCGGAATCGCACCGAATCCCCGTTTTGGGCTCGGTCGTGGTCGGGTTGCTGCCGATTCTGGCGTGCTCAGCCGCCCTGGTCGTCGCGATCAAGTGGTGGGGCGTGTGGGTCTTCTACGGCATGAACCGCGCCATCGTGCCGCAGTCGCTGCCGCTGGACCTGACGATGGTCTTCGTGCTGCTCCGCGAAGCGGTCGACGCGGCCGAAGCGATGCTGGTCGCGCTGCGAAAGAGCGACCTGACGAACTGGCAGACGCTGCTGTTCATCTACGTCGCCACCTGCCTGACCGTCCGCATGGCGCCATTTCGCGGCCACGAGCGAGGTGCCGTGATGGCCCTGGCGCTGGCGGGCCTGCTGATCTGGATCGCGGGCCTGCTCTCGAGCCAGGTGGCGGCGCTAATCGAGCAGGGCTGGCCGATCCTGAGCTTCGTGGCCTCGCTCCTGCTCTTCCTGCTGGTGCTGACGTTGCTGGCGACGGCGGTCGTGGAGTTGGTGCGACTGCTCGCGCGCCGATAACTACAAGCGGGCGAGTAGCCTGCGCCGACGGCCTTGATCGCCACCCGGCGGCCGCCACGATTTGAGCGGGCCCGAAGCGCTTCCCGTGTACTGCAAAGGATTGACGGCATGGCTTTCCGCAGCGTGGTTTCAGCGAGCGGGTGGCGAAAACGATCGCCGGCCCTCGGTTTGGCGACCTGCCTGATCGGGATCGCAGGCTGCCCCACGGGGGGAGGCGGCGGTGGCGGCGGCACCCCCGTGGATCCTGATCCACCGGACTGCACACCCACCACGCCGACGCCCGACCGCGTCGACCTGGAGATCCTCTTCGAGACCGGCGACCCGGTCCCCGGCCTGGGCGGCGCCCGCTTTGCCGTTTTCGGCACGCCGATCATCGACAGCACCGGCCGCATCGCGTTCTGGGCCAGCTTCGAGGACGCCTCGGGTAACGCCGGGCTGTTCGTCTGGGAGGACGACACGCTGACGCTGGTCGTCTCTGACGACCCGACCGAGACCGGCGTCGTGCCAGGCCGCGACACGGACGACTACTTCGGCGACGTCGAGATCGCGATCGGCGGCGAGGGCCCGCCGATGGCGTGGGGCTCGGACGGTCGCCTGATCTTCGTCTCGCCGATCGCCGGCGAGCAGGCGTCGCGCGGGATCTTCCGCTGGCGCGCCAGCGACGGCGACATCCTCAACATCGTCGACCTCGAGACACAAGGCGACCAGTACGACGACGCCGCCGAGAACGCCTTCAGCGGCGAGTTCTTCCAGCCGGGCGTCAGCGACAGCGGCGTCGTGCCCTACGTCATCCAGTACACGTACATCACGACCAACAACGACTTCGTTGTCGGCGAGCGGGCTTTGTTCACGACCAACGCGCAGGCCTTCACCCGCGTGGCCGACTCGAACCCCGAAGAGCTCGTCGGTGTGCCCGACCAGGGCCGCTCGGCGACCTGGACGTCGGTCGGGCAGTTCAGCACGCTCAATCCCGCGGGCGCGGTCCTCTTCCAGGCCCAGTACGCAGCCGACGCCAACGACGGCAACGCCGGCGTCTACGTCCGCGTCAACGGCCGGACGCTGCGGGTGCTCGACAACCGGCAGGGCAGCGGCTTCGACGGCCTGCCCTTCGGCTCGACCGTCAACGCGGGCAGTGACACCTTCCCCGCGATCACGATCGGTGCCGAGCTGCGGATGGCCGTCGAGACGACGCTCACCACCGCCAACGAAACCCGCGAAACGGTCCTCTACTGGAACGGGGTCCGCTTTCGCGAGCTCGAAGGCGAGCTCAACAACACCTACGGTGAAGCGCTGCTCACCGGCATGAACGACTGCGGACAGGTCGTCTTCCTCGCCGATGGTCAACCGCACCTCCACGGCGCGGGAACCTCCGTCAACTTGGTTGAGGCCAACTCACAGTTCGACCGGGACGCGGTGACTTGGCTGACGACGGCCGGGGCACTGAACAACCAAGGCCGAGCGCTGCTCCGCTACACCCGCACGATCAACGAGCTGGACCTGCCGGGCCTCGCCTACTGGACGGGGGACGAGCTGGTGGCCGTCGTCGACCCGCAGAACGGCGACCTCCAGACCGCCGACGCCGTCACGATCGTCGCCCGCGTTGAGCAGGACCGCCCCGGACGCTCCGGCGCCCTCAACGACGCCGACGCGTTCGCGTTCCGCGTCACCGCGGTCGGCCCGGACGACACCCTCGACACGGCCGACGACATCCAGACCCTCTACTACGCCGAGGCCCAATAACGCCGCCTTCAGCAGTGGATGAGATCGCTCACGGCCATTTGGCGACCCGAACTGTCGCCAAGTATCAAAATACCCGACAACGCACTCGCATATCTCGCCGCGGCTTACTATCCTCGTGCCGAGGAATCTGTCTGCCTTGAGGAGTTGCCTGCATGTCGGATCAGCCGACCCCATCTTCCGTCACGGGGCCCGCGCGGCCCCGGATCTCCAAGCGCCCGATTGTCATTGTTGTGCTGCTCGTCGTGCTCGTCCTGCTGCCCACGCTCACGATCGTGACCAACGCCCTGATCATGCCCCCGGAAGGAACGCCGCTGACCACCGAACTCGTGGCGCTGCACCCGGACTTCGAGCCCGCCGCTCATCTGCTAGAGGACAAGTGCCTCGACTGCCACGCGGCCGCGGGCACCAAGCCCTTCTACGCCAGCCTGCCGATCGTCAGCAGCGTCGTCGCGAAGGACATCGAGACCGGCCGGACCTACATCGACCTCGTGGCCGACCTCCAGCCGTTCGAACCCACCGGCCCAATCCCGGAGGCCGCGCTCGCCAAGCTCGAGTACGTCCTGCAGCGCGACACGATGCCGCCCGCCGCGTACGCCCTGCTGCACTGGGACCGGGTGCTTGATGACCAACAGCGGGCCCTGATCCTCGAGGTCATCGCCCAACACCGGGCCAAGCACTACCCGAAGCCGGCCGTCGCACCCGAGTTCGTCAACAAGCCCTTTCGCCCGCTGCCGCAGGAAGTCACCGACGTCGACCCTGACAAGGTGGCGCTCGGTGAAGCGCTGTTCCACGACGTGCGACTGTCGGCCGACAACTCGCTCTCGTGCGCGTCGTGTCATGGCCTCGACACCGGCGGGGTCGACCGTCGGCCGACGTCGATCGGCGTCGGTGACCAGGTCGGCCCGATCAACTCCCCGACCGTCTTCAACGCCCGCTACAACGTGCGGCAGTTCTGGGACGGCCGTTCGTCCGACCTCGTCGACCAGGCCGCCGGCCCGGTGCACAACCCGATCGAGATGGGGACGAACTGGGAGGAGGTCCTCGCCAAGCTCCGCCAGGACGACGCGTTGGTCACAGCCTTCGAAGCCGCGTATCCCGACGGCCTGACCGGCGGCAACATCGCCCACGCGATCGCCGAGTTCGAGAAGACGCTGGTCACGCCGAACGCGCCGTTCGACCGCTACCTCCGCGGCGACGCCGACGCGCTGACGGCCGCTGAAAAGCGGGGCCTGCACCTGTTCGAGGAGAACGCGTGCGCGTCGTGCCATGTCGGCGAGGCTCTGGGCGGCCGCTCGTTCGAGGTCCTCGGTCGGGCGCGGCCGTACTTCGCGGACCCGGCCGCTGTCGAGGACGTCGACCTCGGGCGCTTCAACGTGACTGCAGATCCCTTTGACCGCTTCGCGTTCAAGGTGCCGCTGCTGCGCAACGTCGAAGTCACGCCGCCGTACTTCCACGACGCGTCGCAGGAGACACTGGCGGACGCCGTTCGGGCGATGGCTCTGCACCAGGGCTACCGCGCGTTCACGGCCGCGGAGATCGCCGACGTCATCGCGTTCCTGAAGACGCTGACCGGCGAGTACGAGGGCGTGCCGCTCGACGAGCTGGGCGACCACCAGGCAGCGTCGCCCGCTGAAACGCCCGCCGCGTCGAGTTGACACGCCGCATCTCAAACGCGCGTTAAACAAAACGGGTGCCCCGGCGTCGCCGCTGAGGCACCCGTATTCATTTCATGCGTCAATCCACGGCCGGTGGGGCGCGAGCCCGGAGCTCAGCGCGATTGCTGCCCGCGCGTCGGCTGAGCCGGCTCGTCGGGATAAGCCGCCTGGAGCGCGAGCATGCAATAAGCCGTGGTGAGCGGCGGCATCCCTTCCATCCAGCGGTCCTCGTCGTTGACCCAGCTGCCGTCGCTGCGCTGCCGTTCCGCCAGCTCCTTGACCAGCTCGACCCGCCAGTCGCGCGTCTCGCCGTCGCGGGTCTTGATCAGGTCCGCGCCGAACGCGTCGAGCGCCCGGGCGAAGGTGTGGTAGTAGTAGTAAAGACCCTCGCCGCCTTGCTCGGGCGGCATGTTGGGGTTCTGCTCGAGCGTCCAGTGGTCCTTGATCCACCCGACCGCGGCCTGGACCCGCGGATCCTCCTTCGATAGCCCGGCGTAGATCATGCTCTTCAGCCCGGCATACGTCATCGAGCCGTAGGCGCGCAACTCCTCGCGGCCCTTTACGCTGAACGTGCCCGCCTTGCTCTCGCCGTTGTTGGCCGGCGAGTAGATGAATCCCCCCTGCGTCGAGCCGTCGGCGAACGCCATGTCATTGTGCTCGCCGAGCATCTGGCAGCGCTCGATGAACACCAGCGCCCGCTTGTAGGCCGGGTGCTCCGGCGGCAGCCCGCTGTCGTGCAGCGCCGCGACCATCAGGTTCGTGTTCGAGAGGTCGGGCCGCTTGCCGCGGCCATAGCCGGCCCCGCCGTAGAACGGGTTCGACTCGCTGACGTCCTCGCCCGCGTCCCACTGCAGCTTCGTGATAAAGTCGACGAGTTGCTGCTTACGCTCGGCATGCCGTGAATCGTCGAGCACCGAGAGCATCGACAGCACGACGCTGCTTTCGTAGTTCTTGTGCAGGCCGCCGCGGCCGTAGATGCCGCCGTCCTCCTGCACGTAACGCTCGATGAACGCCAGCCCGCGCTTGATCGACGGGTGCTGCGGGCTGACCGAGGGATCCTGGATCAGCGCCTTGAGCACCAGCGCCGTCACGCCGGGACCCGACGGCGAGATCCAGCCGCCGTCCTGCTCCTGGCTGGCGACCAGGTACTTCGCCCCGCGGTCGGTCAGCGCCCGGGCGTCGTTCTCCGCCGCCAGCCGCTCCCGCAGCGCGATCAGCCGCTGGATCGGATCGATCTTGTCCGTGTCTTCCGCCTGAGCCTGCGTGTCGGCCGCCTGCTGTGCCTGGGCCCCGACCAGCGGCACGCCTCCCAGCAGCAGCACCAGCCCGACCACCGCGCCGAATCCATGGCTCTGTCGTCCCATCCCGCGTTCTCCTCGCAAAAAAGCCGCTTTGCCTCGTTCGTGTTCCGTCCGTCTAATCGTAACCGAGATCCTCGAGCTGATCCTCGTCGAGCCCGAAATGGTGGCCGATTTCGTGCAGGACCGTGATCCGGATCTCCTCCTGCAGCTCCGCCACCGACGCGCACGCGGCGCACAGGTTGCGCTTGAAAATCAGGATCCGGTGCGGGCCCAGCAGCGGCGCCTCGTGCGACTGCTCGGTCAGCGGCTCGCCCAGGTACAGCCCGAACAACGCGTGCGCCTCGGCCCGGTCCGGCACGTCGCGGGCGGCCGGGCGCTCGTGCACCTCGATCACCACGTTTTCGAGCGCGTCCTGGAACTCGGCTGGCAGCTGCTGCACCGCCCGCTCGACCACCTGGTCGAATTCGGCGTCGCTGACCTGTATCATGCGGCTTCCCGTAGTGGCATCCTGACGGCTGATCTTACCGCCGCGCGCGGCGGACAAGGAGGTTCGCTCGTGACCCGACGTGGTACCCGCATCCAGCTCCCGCTTGCCTGCCTCGCGGGCTTGGCAGCCGCGTGGTTCGGTGTCGGCTGCGGCCCGACCTCGTTCCTGATCACGCCGGTGCCCGCCCGGCAGGCGCTCGAGGAAACCGTCATCGTCCGCGAGTCGATCTGGACCCAGCGGCGGATCGCGCTGGTCAGCGTCGACGGCCTGATCGAAAACGCCGACGAGCGCTCCCTCACCGGCCTGCCGCAGGAAAACCCGGTCATGCTGTTCAAGGAGAAGCTCGACAAGGCCGCCGGCGACGACCGCGTGAAGGCCGTCGTCCTGCGGATCAACAGCCCCGGCGGCACCGTGACCGCCAGCGACATCATGTACCAGGAATTGGTCCGCTTCCGCGAGCAGACCGCCAAGCCGGTGGTGGCCGTCATGCTCGACCTCGGGACCTCGGGCGGCTACTACCTGGCCTGCGGGGCGGACAAGCTGGTCGTCCACCCCACCACGGTCACCGGCAGCATCGGCGTCGTGATGCTCCTCCCCAACCTCAGCGGCACCCTCGACAAGATCGGCGCCGCCGTCAACATCATCAAGTCCGGCGAATACAAGGACGCCGGCTCACCCTTCCGCCCCCTCAACGACGACGACCGCGCCCTCTTTGAGGACCTGGTGGCCGAGATGTACGCCCGCTTTTTCGCCGTCGTCCGGCGGGCCCGCGGCGACGTCGCGGAAGCCGAGCTGCGCGAGCTCGCCGACGGCCGCGTTTTTCTGGGCACCGAGGCCGTCGAGCTCGGGCTGGCCGACGCGGTCGGCTCGGTCCAGTCGGCCATCGTCGACGCCAAGGCACTCGCCGGGCTCGCCGACCGGCCGGTTCTCGTGGTGCAGTACGGGCGCCCGCTCGAATTCCGCCCGAATGTCTACGCGAAGGATGGGGGCCGAACCCCGCGGGCGGCCGACTGGGCGACGTTGGCGCCGAGTTGGGTTCGCCACTCGACGCCCCGGCCGCTCTACCTCTGGTCGCCGGGCTGGTGAGGCCGGACCGAGCGGCTAGAATACGCCCCGCGGCGGCGGCAGCGCGGCCCAAGCGAATGACCCCTGGCGAAGCGGCACGGCCGGCATGATTGTCCTGATCGACAACTACGACTCGTTCACCTACAACCTCGTGCAGCGGATCGGCGAGCTCGACCCGACGCTCGCACTGCGCGTCTACCGCAACGATCAGGTCGCGCTCGAGCAAATCGAGGCCGACCAGCCCGATCACCTGATCATCTCACCGGGGCCGTGCACGCCGCGCGAGGGCGGGATCAGCTGCGATGTCGTGAAGCACTTCGCCGGGCAGGTGCCGCTGCTCGGCGTATGCCTCGGTCACCAGGCGATCGGCTACGCGTTCGGCGGCGAGATCGTCCGCGCACCGCGTCTGATGCACGGCAAGACCAGCATGATCCACCACGACAACCTGGGCGTCTTCCAGGACCTCCCGATCCCATTCGAGGCGACCCGCTACCACTCGCTCGTGATCAAACCCGACACGCTGCCCCCCGACTTCATCGTGACCGCCTACGCCGAGGAGGAGCCCGAGCAGATCATGGGCATCCGCCACCGCGAGCTGCCGATCGAAGGCGTGCAGTTCCATCCCGAGAGCTTCCTGACCGGCGTCGGCCACCGGCTGCTGGCGAACTTCCTCGGGATCGAGACCGCCCCCCTCGCCGCCCTGGAAGGAAAGCCGTGACCGGACGCACCCGCCTGACCGCCGTCGTTGGATTCGCCGCGCTGCTGGGGCTCCTGGGCTGCGCGACGACCGATTCGCAGCCAAAGCCGGCGCCGCAGCCGTCAGCCGGCCTCGCCGTCCCGCCGGCGCCGCACGAGCTGCCGGACTTTCCGCCGCCCGCGCCGCGCTCGAGCACCACGTTCGTCATGGGACAGCGGCCGCCGTCACGCTTCGTGCACGCCCCGGACTTCGAGGTCGAGCTGACGCCGCGTGAGCAGGAGGTTCTGGCCGAGCTGGCCCCCCCTCAGCAGTACGACATCTTCGAATTCCTCGAGCCGGAGGTTGACTCCGAACGCGTTACCGCCGCCCGCCGGCCGACCGTCCACGTCGCCCCCGCGACGCGTGCCGAGATCCTGCGCGGCCCGCCGACGCGCTCGGCGATCGCCAGCCCCTCACCGGCGACCCCGCCCCAGATCGGCCCGCGGACGCGGACCGTCCTTCGCAGCCCCTCGCCGGCGGACGGGGTCGGCATCGGACCGCCTTCGATTCGCGGCGACGAGATGGTCGGCCCGCCTACCCGCGTCGTCGGTCCGCCGCTGCGCAGCCGCAGCTGGTAAGCCGCATCCTGCCGGCGTTCGCCTTACGCGGGCCGCGCGGTTGTGACTTTCGCGGCCGGTGCCCATAATCGCCGCCGACGGCCGTCGCTGTGCCGCGGCCCGAAGTTCACGCGAAGGAAGCCCCGCATGCTCGCCCGGCTCAACGCCGCCCCGTTTGATTTCGAAGTGCTGCTCTACACCGCTGACGGCACGTACTGGCAGCCGGCCGGCTGGGAGATCGACGGCGACGTCGCGACCGCCACCGACTTGGTCAACGGCAGCGACGGGGAGGCGATCACGGCGGCCGACGCGGCGCTGACCGTCCGGTTCGAGCCGGTCGACGCCCACACCGTCGCGCTGCAGGTGCAGGCCCGGCATCCCGACGCGGTCAAGGGCATCAAGCTTGCGCTCGACCTGCCGGCCATGCGCATGCTGGCCCCGGAAGAGGTCGCGCTGCCAGAGGCGACCTGGCGCGAGTGGCACTTCCCGCGCGACTGGCGGACCGGCTTCGCGGTCTGGCAGGGCGAGCAGCGCGACTTCACCGTCTGCACCCGCGACTTCCCGTGGCACTTCAAGCGGCTGCGGGCGCTGCGGACCGGCGACCGCATGCGGCTCGAGATCATCCAGGACGCCAACGTCCGCGAGCGCAGCCTCGACTTCGAAAGCACCCGCTGGGAGATCGGCTACCGCGACGACGTCGACGCCCTGCTCGACGACTACGCCGGGTTCGTGCGGCAGGCCTTCGGCGCCGGCGACTTCCTCCAGCGCCAGGACATGCCGGAATGGACCCGCGGCCTCGGCCTGGTCGTCAACCTCCACGGCACCGACTGGAACGGCCAGGCCAACCTCGATTTCGCCGGCATGACCGCGGCCGCCGAGGAACTGGCCCAGCGCTTCCCCGCCGAGCGCACGCTGCTCTACCCGATCGGCTGGGACGGGCGCTACATGCGCGACTACCCGACCTTCGAGCCGTCGCCGGGGCTCGGCGGCGCCGCGGGCTTCAAACACTTCTGCGCCACCGCGCGGCAGCTCGGCTTCCACATCATGCCGCACCTGAACGCGATGGTCTGCAACATGCGGAACCGGCTCTACCTAACGCACCTGAAGAACTACGTCATCCGCAACCACCTCAACCAGCCCGTCCACTGCCTGCACATCGACTGGGACCACGACGGACTCGGCGACCCGGCGCACTCCTACCTGGCACTGCAGCCACGGGCGCTCCGCGATGTGCTGGTGGCCGTCATCGACGGCCTGATCACCCAGTTCGGCATCGACGCGGTCTTCCTCGACGAGACCTGCAACGTCTTCTACAACGACCCGGCCTGGGACCAGGTCGACGGCGTCCGGCGGCTCGTCCGCGACCTGCACTACGCCTTCCCCGACGTGCTGATCGTCGGCGAGGAGTGGAACGAGACGCTGCTTGGCCTCACGCCGGTCGTCCAGATCTGGGAGGAGACCGCCGACCAGCGCGGCGGCTTCGGCCGCGAGAAGAGCCCGCTGGTGCGGCGCTGGGCCGGCCGCTTCATCCGCAGTTGCGGCTACCTGGCGCTGGCGTCGCCGGACGGACACACCGGCGTCCACGAGTGGCCCGACAAGCCGTGGGTCGATGAGCAGGACAACGAGGCGTACTATCTGCCGACACTGTCGCTGACCCGCGACTCGGTCGCCGCCGGGATGGCCGGCATCGAGGCGACCGTCAGGCGTGCCGAGAACTACGTGCGGGAGTTCGTGCAGCAACCCGCTTAACCGCAGGGGCGTCGCAGCCTTCGGGCAGGAGCAGGAGATGGCCAAGAGGAAGAGCGCCGTCAAGAAGGCGGCCAAGAAGTCCAGCAAGCAGAAAACCACCAAGAAAGCCGTCAAGAAGAAGGTCACCAAGACCGCCGCCAAGAAAGCCACGGCCAAGAAGTCGACCGCCACCAAGACAACCAAGAAGACCGCGAAGAAGAAAGCCGCCAAGCAGACGACGGCCGCGCCGGCCGGCATGCCCAAGGTCGGCCACTTCGCCCCCGATTTCGAGCTCGTCGACGGCGACCGCCAGGCCCACCGCCTCTCCGACTACCGCGGCCGCAAGGTCGTGCTGTACTTCTACCCCCGCGACAACACGCCCGGCTGCACCAAGGAAGCCTGTGGCTTCCGCGACGTGCAGAAGGAATTCGCCCAGCTCAACTCGGTCGTGCTCGGCGTCTCGCCCGACTCGCCGCAGAGCCACACCTCGTTCGCCCAGAAGTTCAAGCTCAACTTCCCGCTGCTGGCCGACCCCGAGCACGCCGTCGCCGAACAATATGGTGCCTGGGGTGAGAAGAGCATGTACGGCAAAAAATCGTTCGGGATCATCCGCTCGACCTTCATCATTGACGAGGACGGCAAGATCGAGCACGTCTATCCGAAGGTCAAGGCCGACGGCCACGAACAGGAAGTGCTCAACTACCTGAAGGGCTGACCCGCCCCCCTCCCCGAACGCCCGGTCAGGACGCCGTCATGGATCACTACGCCGACCGCCTCGCCGCCGCCATCCAGGCCAAGGGAGCGCCGGTCTGCGTCGGGATCGACCCGGTGCTCGCCAAGCTGCCGCCGGCGCTGCAGCCGACGTCGAGCACGCTGGCGGCCGCCGTCGACGCGATCGAGTCCTTCGCGCAGACCGTCATCACCGCTGTCGCACCGCACGTGCCCGCGGTCAAGATCAACAGCGCGTTCTTCGAGGCGTTCTACGCCGACGGCGTCGCCGCCTACTACCGCCTCGTCGAGCACGCCCACGCGGCCGGCCTGCTGGTCATCGGCGACATCAAGCGCGGCGACATCGGCTCGACCGCCGAGCGCTACGCCCAAGGTCACCTCGCCGCGCCCGGCTTCCCCGACGTGCCGTCCGCGCTGCTCCCCGATGCCGTGACGCTGGCGGGCTACCTGGGGCGGACCGCCGTTGCCCCGTTCGTCGCCGCGGCCCGCGCGACCGGGCGCGGGCTCTATGTCCTCGTGCGGCCGTCCGAGCCGGAGGCTGACCGCGTGCACGAGTTTGGCGGCGCGACCCCGTTCTTCGAGCACATGGCCCGCCTCGTCGCGGAGTGGGGAGCTGACGATGAGCTGATCGGCGCCGGCGGGCTTTCCTGCGTCGGCGCCGTCGTCGCGCCCAAGGACGAGGCGTCCACCCGGCGCGCCCGAGAACTGCTCCCGCGAGCACCGTTCCTCGTTCCCGGTTACGGCGCGCAGGGGGCGGGGGCTACGGCCTGCGTGCCGTGCTTCGGCGGCCGGCGCGACGCGGCGCTGGTCAACGCCTCGCGCTCGGTGATCTACGCCTTCAGCCAGGATCGTTACCGCCAGCACCACGGCGACGACTGGGTCGCAGCTGTCCAGGCCGCCGCCGCGGACTTCGCCGCCGACATCACCGGCGTCGCGCCTGCTTAGCTTGATCGCAATCGGGGGTCAGAACCGAGCGATCGCCGCCTCGATCGCCGGCCCGTAGTAGATCACCACCAGCGCCGCGAGCACCCACAACACCAAACTGATCTGGAACGGCCGATCCTTCAGCAGCACATCCGTCGGCCCGTCGACCCGCCGCGTCTCAACCAGCAGCGTGAACCGAAAGATCGCATACACCACCAAGGGCAACGTATACGCCAGCCCCTGCGTCCCGAATTTCGCCACCGTCGCATTGTCGGTTGCGTACAGCACGAAGCTGATCACCGCGATTCCCGCCGACAGCGTCGTCATCTGCGTCAGCATCTCCGGGTTGTAGCGCAGCAGCGTGCGGCGGTGCCGGCCGGCATCCGCGCTCTGGTCAAGCGTGTCCAGCTCACACCGCCGCTTGCTGAAGCCCATGAACAGGCACAGCGTGAACGTGCACAGGATCAGCCAGATCGAGATCTCGACGTACACCACCACCGCCCCCGCGACCGCTCGCAACACGAAACCCGTCGCGATGATGATCACGTCGACCAGCGCCGCCCGCTTCAGCCCGCCCGTGTATGCCATCTGCATGAGGAAATACAGCGCGGCGAGGACGAAGAACTCCGGCCGCAGAACATAGCTGTTGATCAGCCCGACCGCCGCGCAGACCACCGCCAGCACGAGCGCCCAGGTGGGGTCCGCTGCGCCCGACGCCAGCGGCCGCTGCCGCTTCCGCGGGTGAAGGCGGTCCTCCTCCCGGTCGTTTAGGTCGTTCAGGATGTAGACCGCACTGCTCACCAGGCTCAAGCACGCGAACGCCAGCACCGCGGCGATCAACGCCCCGGGGGCGTCAAATTGCTTCGCGAACACCACCCCGGCAAAGACAAAGACGTTCTTCACCCATTGGTGCGGCCGCATGAGACGAAAATAGGGCATCGCGCCACCCATCCTCAGGGTTGAGTCGGGCGGGCATTGTGCGTCGCGCGCCGGGGGTGGTCAACACGGGACGGCCGGCGGCCCCCCCGGCGCATAAAAGAAGGGCTGGAACCCTTGTCTGGCGGCCGCCGGGCATTTCGCCGCCAAACCACGAGAGGTCCCAGCCCAAAGGATCGTCCGGGGAGCGAATCCGGTCGACCCGATTTGTTGCCTGCCAACGCAGCAGGCGGTTTGTGGTTACAAACGCGGCTCCCAACAACGCCTGAACCACTTTGTTTCTGCCAATCCAACAAGGCAGCCGGCATGCCATAAGCTCCCCATCACACGCGCCTCGCGGCGAAAAATGCGCTTAAACATCTATCATTAAGTAGCTTACGAAAAGTTTTTGGGTTCCGCGTTCGGTGACGGATCGCCAGGGGGGTGGGGAATCATTCCCCAGCCGGGGGCCGGGGTGCGTTCCCCGATTCCCCACCGTTATCAGTGGTAATCAGCGTGGGCTGGGTCGCCTTTTCGAATGGCAGCGTCGGCTGAACGCGGATCGGGACGCTCCACTCCAGGCGGTCGTCCGGCAACTCGAGCGTGACCGTCCCGCCGAGCCTATCCCCGCCCGGCAGCGCCAGCGACGCCGTCCGCTCGCCGAGCGAGACCACCAGCCGTACCGTCTCGTCTGGATCGCGCAGCGTCACCACGCTCGGCGGCTTCAGCATCGTCCCCGCGTTTCCGAACGCGATCAGCGAGATCAGCCGCACGGGCCGGGTGTGCTTCCGCGGGTGAACCTCAATCCGCCCCCAGTGGGGCAGGCCCAGCGCCGGGCCGGCATCGGGAACGCGGCCAAGCCGGTACCACGCGTTCTGCTCCCGCTGGGCGGTCGCGAGCTCGATCAGCCGCTCGAAGCCCTGCGGATCGCCGCCGACGTACGTCTGCCGGGCGGCCGGGTCTTCGCCGATGACCCGGTGCTCGCCGGGCCCGCCGACGACGTACAACTCGCTATCGTCCGGGTCGAGATGCCGGAAGAACGCCCGGCCGGTGCCCACCTGCCAGCTGATCCAACTCGCCGGCGTGTAGCGCCAGATCCCCGCATTCGGGCTGTAGCCGGACGTCTGGGCCGTGATCGCCAGGGGCTGCTGCCCAGCCTCGGGCTGGACCGGTAGCTGGAAGATCGCGGCCGGCACCGTCCGCAGGTTAACCGTCTCGTACCGGTCGACGACCACGAGCAGCCGATCGAGCAGCAGGAAGAACTCCCGCGTGTAGCTCTTCAACAGCCGCGGGTGGTACATCGTTCGCAGGTCGAGCGCGACGTAGCTCGCGCCCGGCTGCGTTGCGTACGCCCGCAACTCGGCCAGCCGGTTGGGGTGCGCGATCTTCGGCGTCTGGTAGTTCGTGTTCGTCTGGGGAAAGAGCCGGTGCCCGCCCGCGACGAGGTAGTCGCGTCCGCGCCATTCCGGCTGGAGCACCGGGTCGGCAAACACCATGCAGTTGTGCGCCAGCGGGGCGATGCGGTACTGGTCGATGTCGAAGCTGAGCTGTCGCCGGCCGAGATATTGACCGCCGTTGTGCGCCGAAGTCGCGAGCGCTGCGACATCGTCGATGCCCCGCCCGGTGAGCAGCCCCCCGTGGTAGAGCAGGAAGTGTCCGGCGTCGATGCTCTCGCGGGCATCGAGGTAAAGCTCCGGCGTCTCGAGCCAGACGCACGTCGTCGTCGCGTCCTCCTGGCGGCTCACGATCGCGTTCCCTAGATTTCGCGTGCCCAGCGGCAAACCCGGGGCCAGCGGCTCATCCATTTCGGCGAGGTCGAAGACGATCGGGATGAACCGCCAGGCCCGCGCCGCTGTCTCCGGCTTCGCCGCCCGCAGCGCGGCCGTGACGCGGTTCGCCACCCGCCGGGCGGCCGGATCGCCGGTTCGCGTCGCGACGAGGTGCGCGGTGATCGGGTAGAGCGCCGTGTAGTCGCCGGCCGGCAGGTCCTGCCCGCCGTTGCCGGCATCGCGCGGCAGCTGGCTCAGCGTGCCCTGCAGCGGCACCGGCTGGAGCAGGTAGTGCTCGAGCCAGCGCCCGAGCGCCGGCCCGTGCTGATCCCACAGCGACGCGTCGACGATTGGATCCGCGAACTCTACCAGCAGGGCGGTGAGCAGCTCCTCGTCCGCGGCGCCCGCCGGCGTCCGCGGCGCTGCCCCACGGTAGGCGATGAAATTCGGCAGCACGTCGGCCACGTAGCGTTCCGCGTCCGCGATGATGCGCTGCCGCACGGCCAGCCAGCGTCCCCGCGCCTGGTCGCGCTGGTCAAGCGCCTGCGCCAGCGCCAGTCCCGCGAGCGCCAGCCGAAACTCGCGCGGCGCGAGCGGGCTGTCCTCTGCCTCGAGCTCGAGCACCTGCGTCTCCAGCGCCGTGAGAAATTTCTCGCGGCTCGTCGACGGCAATGCGTCGTAAGCCCAGTCAAACGCGATCACCAGCTCGAGCGGATCGCTCACCAGCCAGTCGGGCTCCGCCAGCTGGTCCGCCAGCCACTGCCGCCGCAGGTCGGCCTGCGGGCCGGTCGGATCGACCAGCTCCAAGAACGCCGCCGCCATCAACTCACCAGGCAAGGCGATCCCGCCAAGCGGGTTGCTGAAATGGGCCTGCAGCGCCCCGAAATCGCCCGCGTAGCGGGCGAACCGGTTACCGCTTCCCCGCACCTCCACATCCGGCGCGAGTCCGCATTTGATCTTCAGCGCCGGGACGTCCGCGGGGGCGATCAGCAGCCGGGGTTCCTGGCCGAGCGCGGCCGTGGTCAGCCCGCCGGCACTCATCGCCATCAACATAAAAAGCGTTCGGGCGGGGCGCGACATCGTCACTCCTCCAGTCGCTGGTGGGGGCGTCGCCGGTGGTGCCGGCGATCCCGGCCCGCGCGGCTCGCCCCGCATCTTCGCCCCGATCGTCGCGCAATGCCAGCCGCGCAGCGGGTTGAGCCGTTCTCGACCGCGATCTACAGTACGGTCTTCAGCACTACCAGACGCAGGCCAGACAACCGCGGGGCATCGGGCAACGTGCAAACCATCGGTTATTCCCGCCGTGGAAGCGGGCGCTGGGCGCCGGCGCTCCCGCTCGCCCTCGTCGGGGCGGCAATCCTCATGCTGCCCGTCACGCCCGCGGCCGCGACGAGCCCGGCAACGGCCCCGCCGCCTCTCACCAAGAGCGAGCCGGTCGCCCCCAACCCGCTCCGCGATCCGCGATCTACGCTGGCGTTCCTCCGCGGGGCCATCGAGCGCGGCGATAGCGCGGCCGCCCGCCGGGCGCTCGATTTCAGCCAAGTCGATTCCGAGGTCGTCCGGGCCGACGGCGACCGCTATGTCACGCTGCTGGGCGCCATCCTCGACGAGCTGGAAGAAGCCGAGCTGCTCGACCCGGCCGAGCTCCCCGATGATCCCACCGCCCCGACGCAGACGCTCGGCCGCGATCCGATCCTGCTGGCGCTCGAACGCCACGAGATCGCGGTCGAAGGCGGCGACCCGCTGCGGATCTGGCGTTTCTCGGCCTCAACCGTCGCCGACCTGCCCGAGCTTCATGAACAGCTCATCCAGCTCGACGAAGCGCCCGCGCCGCCGGGCCGCGAACCGCCCGCCGAACCCGCCGACGACGAAGCGGCCACTCCCAGCCCGCAACGCTCCCCCCGCGCGCTGCTCCAGAACTTCCTCAACGCCGCGGCCGACGCGGAGAAGGACACGAGCTTCTACCAGGCCGCGATGGCCGCCTTCGACCTGTCGCAGATCCCGCCCGCCGAGCGAGAGGAAATCGGCGTGACGCGGGTCGAGCAGCTCAAGGCCGTCCTCGGCTACCTCGTCGGAGAAGGCGTCCTGGTTCTCGACGACCTGCCGGAGGAAATGCCCCCGGACCAGACCTCGTGGACGCTCGGCGCCGAGCCGTTCCTGGCGATCCTCTCCCGCCAGCCGGATGGCACCTGGCGGATCTCGTCGCGGACCGTTGCCCGCCTGCCCGCGATGCACGCCGAGCTCCGCGAGCGCGCGACCGGCGATGAAGACGCTGCGGCCAAGGCGGCCATCGCTGGCTCAGCCTTCATTCGGCTCGACACGACCTCGCCGCAGGCCACGCTGAACCTGTTCCTGACGTCGATGAATACCGGCGACCTCGATGGGGCGATGCGCTGTCTCGATCTCAGCCAGCTCAGCTACGCGGAGCGGCAGTACGCCCCGCAGTTCGCCGGCAAGCTCTGGCTGGTGCTCAACCGGCTGCGGGTCGTCGTGCTGCAGGAGGTTCCGGCCGACAGCGACTCGCTCGAGCCCTACTCGATGCTGCTCGTACCGGCCGGCCGAATCACGATCGACCGCGTGCGTTTTGGCGCGCGACAGGGCGAGTGGCTCTTCAGCGCCTCAACCGTCACGAGCATCGAGCGACTCTACCGCGTCTACGAGACGGAGCCGGTGGTGCCCGAGCTGCGCGACGCGCGGCTCGCGTTCTGGCAGCTCCCGGCGCTGTACGTCCGCGAGTATTGGGTGCCGGACAGCGCCAAGCAGCCGTGGGGCGGCCTCCAGGTGTGGCAGTGGATCGGGCTCGCGGCGGTGCTGCTCGTCGGATTGATCGTGCGGCTCGCCACGATGCTGATCCTGCCGCGGCTTGGCTCGTGGTATTTCAGCACCCACGAGGTGGCGATGCTGCCGAGCGTGTGGCGCAAGGCGCTGCGCCCGACGGCCGACCTGCTCACGGTGCTGGCGTTGTGGGGCGGGCTGCAGGTGCTCGACCTCGGCGTCGAGGTCATGACCTGGGCGTGGTGGGGCCTGCGGATCATCATCGCCGTCGTCGCCGTGATCGCCATCTATCGCATCGTCGACGTCCTGATGGCCTACTTCACGATCCGCGCGGCCGAAACCAAGACCCGCCTCGACGACGTCCTCGTCCCCCTGATCCAGAAAACGCTGAAGGTGGTGATCGTCGCCCTCGGCCTGATCTTCATCGCCAGCTCGTTCGGCTTCCAGGTCACGCCGCTGCTGGCCGGCTTCGGCATCGGCGGCCTCGCGTTCGGCCTCGCGGCCCAAGACACGCTGAAGAACTTCTTCGGCTCGATCAACGTCGTGCTCGACCGCCCGTTCCAGGTCGGCGACTGGGTCAAGATGGGCGACGTCGAAGGCACGGTCGAGTCGGTCGGCCTGCGGAGCTCGCGGATCCGCACGTTCTACAACTCCGAGGTCACGGTGCCCAACTCGGAGATCATGAACGAGCGCGTCGACAACATGGGCCGCCGCAAATACCGCCGGATGAAGTTCATGGTCTCGGTGACCTACGACACCAAGCCCGAGCAGCTCGAGGCTTTCACCGAGGGCATGCGCGAGCTCATCCGCCGCCACCCCTACACCCGCAAGGACTACTACTTCTGCTACGTGAACCAGTTCGCGGCGTCCTCGATCGACATCCTGCTCTACGCGTTCCTCGAGACCCCCGACTGGGCGACCGAGCTCCGCGAGCGCCATCGCCTGCTTGTCGACATCGTCCGACTCGCCAAGCGCCTCAACGTCGACTTCGCCTTCCCGACCCAGACCCTGCACGTCTACCAGGAAGGGGACCCCGGTGAGCGCGGCAAGGACTTCCCCGAGACTGTCGGCGGCGCGTTCGCCGTCGGCCGCGCCCAGGCCCAGCGGATCTGCGCCGAGTTCCTCCCCGCCGACGGCTCGAAGCCGCCGCCCGTCGCGCCCTAAGCACGTGAAGAAGAGCGGCTCAGCCGTCTTCTGATCCGCCCGGCGGCGTGATCGCCGGCGCGCTCGGATCCTGCGGCGTCAGCGCCAGCTTCCGCGGGTCATAGCCGTGCCGCGCGATCCGCTGCAGGATGTCGGCGAAGACGTCACGCTGCAGCACCGGCGTGCGACTGATCACCCACAGGTACTCCCGGCTCGGCTGGCCCACGACCGCCCAGCTGTAGTCGTCCGCGCACGCGATCACCCAGTAGTCCGCCCGGAACGGCCAGATGAACTGCACGTACCACTTCGCGTGCGACGCCTCGTCGACCACCCACGCCGTGGCGTGCGAGTCGGTCTTCGGCCCCTCGAGTGTCTTGCGATGGCCCGTGTTGTGGACGTCGATCTTTCCGTCGTCACGGAGCGTGTAGATGATGTGCACGCCGACGATGCCGTCCTGGAAACTGTTCGGGTAGCGGGCGATCTCGTACCACTCACCCATGTAGCGGTCGAGCTCGATCCGCGCCACCGCCCGAACGTCGCCCTCGATCGGCGGCAGCTCAAAGCCCCGCAGGTCGGTCAGCTCCGCCGTTGTCGCCGGTTCGCGGCCGTCGCCTTTCTCCGCGTCGGCGCTGTCGTCACCGCCGGGCACCGGCCGCGTCGCGGGCGGATCAGTCGCCGCGGCATCCGCTGTCGGCCCCTCACCGGAGCCGTCGCGACACCCGACCAGCAGCCCGCTGATCAGCAGCCAGGTTCCCAGACACCGCCAAGACATCGCGTCTCCCATCCGCGCTCACGCCACGCAGCCTTGCGTATTCCATCCACCGGTTGACTCTATCGGCGTGTTCTCGAAGGCGCGGTCGCCGCTCAGCCGACCGCGAAGGTCAGCACGACCTCGACCGTGCTGTTCAGCGGCAGCTCCGCCACGCCGACCGCGGCCCGGGTGTGCTTGCCGGCCTCGCCGAAGACCGCCACCAGCAGCTCGCTCGCGCCGTTCGCGACCAGGTGCTGCTGCGTGAACCCCGGCCCCGACGCGACGTAAACGGCCACGTGTACGACCTGCTTGATCCGTTCCAGCCCGCCCAGGTGTTGTGCCGCCAGCGCCAGCCCGTTCAGCGTGCACAGCCGCGCTGCCGCCAGCGCTTCTTCCATCGGCCCTTCGGCCCCGACCTTTCCGGCGTAGGCGACCTTCCCCTCGCTCACCGGGATCTGCCCGCTCAACAGCAGCAGCTCACCCTGTTGCAGGACGGGGACGTACGCCCCCACCGGCGCCGCGACCTGCGGCAATTCCAGTCCCAGGGCTTTCAGGCGTTCAGTCGGCGTGCTCATCGGCGGCGATGTCCTTCGGCGCGGGTTCCAGTTCGTCAGGCGGCGTCTCGAGCTGCTCGTCTTCCTCCGGCTGGACCAGGCGCGGGCCGATCGGCCGCAGCGGCGTGTCATCCTCGACCGCGTCGTCCTCGTCAGCGACCTCCTCCAGCCGTACCAGGTAGATCGTGCCGAAGTTGGCGTCCTGCTGCGCCGTCAACCGCTTCTTGCGGACCAGCTCGAGCAGCGCCAAAAACAACCCGACGAGCTCACCCTTCGCCCGCCGACCGGAAAAGACCTCTTCAAACGTCGTCGGCCCGTCCGTCGCGACGGCGGCCAACAGTTCTTCCGCCCACAGCTCGATCGGCGTGTCGTCGTAAGTGACCTCGTGCAGCGCCGACCCGCGCCCGATCGCCGTCATCACCCGATTGAACGCCGACACCAGGTCCCAGACCTGCGCGTCCTCGAGCTCGACGGCCGCGTCGTCCTTCGGCAGGTCGGCCGGCACCCGCGCATAGCGGCGAGCCCGGTCCTCGGCCGCGCTGCCGAGCTGGGCGGCGGCCTCCTTGAACCGCTTGTATTCCAGCAGCTCGCGGATCAGGTTGCCGGACACGTCGTCGTCGTCATCGAGCGCCTCGATCGGCGGGCGCGGCAGCAGGTACCGCGACTTGAGCTCCGCCAGCGTCGCCGCGATGACGAGAAACTCGCCCACCGCGTTCGGGTCGATCTGCTCGAGCAGGTGGACGTACTCGATGTATTGGTCGGCCACCTTGCGCACCGACACGTCGTGGATGTCCAGCTCCTCCCGCCTGATCAGAAACAGCAGCAGATCCAGCGGCCCCGAGAAGACATCGAGCTGTACGCGGTACTCTTCATCCATCAGCGTGCCCGCTTACTCCGCAAATCGGGTGCCATCCGGGTGCCCCAGGCTTCAGCCTGGGGGACTGACCGCAACCGCCAGTCTGAATAACTGATTACCCGCGACTTCACTCCCCACGCATTCTGCCCCATAACCACCCACGCCGAAACCGCGCCGCACACCTATCCCCGCGCCGCGAGCGCGTTCTCCGCCGTCACCACCCCGCACGCGTCCCGCACCTCGGCCATCACCTCCTGCGCGACCGCCCGCGCCCGGGCCGCGCCGCTGCGGAGAATGTCCTCGACCTCGTCCGGCTGCGACGCCCACTGCTCACGGTTCTCGCGCCGCACCCCGATCTGATCCTCGTAGAGCTCGTGCAGCCGCTTCTTTGCCTCGCCGTAGCCCATCCCGCCGGCCCGGTAACGCCGCTCCCACTCGCCCAGCTCCTCCGGCCCCGCGAGCAGCTTCAGCAGCGCAAAGACATTACACGCCTCGGGATCCTTCGGCTCCGCGACCGGCGTCGAGTCCGTCTTGATCCCCATGATCTTTTTCTTCATCGCCTTTGCCGGCCCGAAGAGCTCGATCGTGTTGCCGTAGCTCTTGCTCATCTTCTGCCCGTCGACGCCCGGCACGTAGGGCGAGTCGTTCAGCCGGATCTCCGGCCGCACGAACACCTCGCGGTAGGTGTTGTTGAAGTAGCCGGCCATGTCCTGCGTCATCTCGACGTGCTGGGTCTGGTCGCGGCCGACGGGCACGACGTCGCTGCGGTAGATCAGGATGTCGGCCGCCATCAGCAGCGGGTAGCAGAACAGTCCCATCGAGGCCGGCAAGCCGCGGTCCACCTTGTCCTTATAGGAGGTCGCCCGGTCGAGCAGCCCTTTGCCGGTAACGGTTGCCAGGATCCACGCCAGCTCGGTGACCTCGGGGATGTCGCTTTGGCGGAAGAGCGTGGCCTTGTACGGGTCGAGCCCCATTGCCAGGTAATCGAGCGCGACGTCCAGCGTCAGCTGCCGCAACTTCGCCGCGTCCTGGATCGTGTTCAGCGTGTGCAGGTTGGCGATGAAGTAGAACGGCTCCGTGTCCGGCGCGTCCTGCAACTCGATGTGCTGCTTCATCGCCCCGAAGTAGTTGCCGAGGTGCAACGCCCCCGACGGCTGAACTCCCGATAGCACCCGCATGCCGGCTGGTCCTCGTAAACGCCTCGCCACGACCGCGTCCGCCGCGCGGCCGGCCTCAGCCCGCGGCGGCGCTCCGGCTGTCTACGATAAGCCCCTGCCCGACACCGGCAAAGCGCCGCCGCCAGACGCATAAAAAAGCCCGGCCGCAGGCGTCCCCGCGGCCGGGCGCAACCGGTCATCCGGCCGGGCAGCTTACTTCTTCGCTCCGGCGTAGAACTCGTTGACCTTGTCCCAGTCGACGACGTTCCACCAGGCCTTGATGTAGTCCGGACGCTTGTTCTGGTATTTCAGGTAGTACGCGTGCTCCCAGACGTCCAGGCCCAGGATCGGCGTGAGGCCCTGCATCAGCGGCGAATCCTGGTTCGGCGTGCTGATAATCTGGAGCTTGCCGCCGCCGTCCACCACGAGCCACGCCCAGCCGCTGCCGAACCGCGTCGCGCCGGCGTTCGCAAACTCCTCCTGGAACTTACCGAAGCCGCCGAAGGTGCTGCTGATCTCCTGGCCCACGTCGCCCGTGGGCTCGCCGCCCTTGCCCGGGCCCATGATCTGCCAGAAGAGGCTGTGGTTGGCGTGCCCGCCGCCATTGTTGATGACCGCCTGGCGGATGTCGGCCGGCACCGTCTCGATCTCCCGCATCAACTGGTCGATCGGCTTGCTGGCGAGGTCGCCCTGGCCCTCGAGCGCAGCATTCACTTTGGTCACGTACGTGTTGTGGTGCTTGGTGTGGTGGATCTCCATCGTCTGCGCATCGATGTGCGGCTCGAGCGCATCGTACGCATACGGCAAATCGGGCAGGGTGTAAGCCATCGGTCCGGTCTCCTTCCGTCAGAAGTGCTTTTAAAAGCGGGCGGCGTCCCGGCATGCGCGGCCCGGCCGGCCCGCTCCGCTGATTCCAGTTGAGTATAGGGACTGCCCCCCGCGTCGGCGCAGCCGTCCAAGTTGACGCTGGCGCGCGGGGCTCGGACAATCCCGGCCGGTATCACCGCCACCCGCGGCCGCACGCCGCGCATCTGATGAGGGCACCTTCGATGAAGAGCTGGGAAGTTCTCCGCCACGCCAGCGCCGCCAGCGGCATCAAGGCGCTGGCCGCGAAATTAAACCTAAGTCAGGCCTTGGTCTACAAGTGGTGCCAGGAGCCGCCCTCCGAAGAGTTCCCCGACGCCTCCGGCGCCCGCAACCCCCTCGACCGCGTCAGCGCCATCTACCAGGCCACCCGCGACCCCGCCGTCATCAACTACCTCTGCCGCGTCGCCGACGGCTTCTTTGTCGCCAACCCAGCGGCCCAGCCGACCGCGCCCGAGGAACGCCTGCTCAACTCTACCCAGCGCATGGTCCACGAGTTCAGCAGCCTCCTCACCGAGATCAGCAACGGCTACGAAGACGACGGCCTCATCTCCGAAGCCGAGGCCGACCGCATCCGCCAATCCTGGGAACGCCTCAAGAGCCAGGCCGAACAATTCGTCGTCTCCTGCGAGCAGGGCGTCTACGGCTGAAACGCCCCGCCCCGCCCCGTTCCCCACGGGTTGCGCACCTTCACGCCGAATTCAGACAAACTTAACACGCTTATGCGTGTTCACCGTAGTTGCCCCCGGCTACACTCCCGCCCGGTTCGGCATCCGGCCGCGCTCCGGCGACCCCGATCGCCGACACACTTCGACTTGCCTTGTGGGGATCAGGCGTGGGACTCTTCGGCCACTGCGCGCGAATCGCGGCCTCGGTCAGGCATGGGGCGATTCACTTCGGCGCGTCACCCCTGCGGCGCTGGCGGCTCGAGATCAGCCGCATTGCCGTCGTCGGTACGCGAACCGTGCAGCACGAGGACGGTACGCCGGACCGCCGGGTCGTGCTCATCCGCGACGACGGCGTCGTCCGCGAAGCCCCGCTCGAGGCCGGCGGCGTCGACGCCGTCCTCTACGAGCTCGAAAAGGTCCTCGGCATCACGCTGCTGCTTGAGGATGACGAACCGCCGGCCGCTGGCGCGGTCCACTTTCCGCTCTCGCTCCGCCACGCCCCGCTGTTGCAGCTCCCGCCCGCGTCAACAAGCCGACCAGATCAAGCCAGCGCAGACGCGGTGCCCGAGCTGTCCGCCGATGTTCGTCGTTACCTGGAGCGGAGGAAGCGTCGCGAGAGCCGCCGCGCCCGCGCCGGTCGCGAGACCGTCGTCGACCGCCGCGCCCGGTCGCTAAGCGTCGCTGATCCGGAAGCCGAGTAGCCATTCGAGCCACTCGGTCGCGTTCTGCCAGCCAATCGGGAACGTCGCGATGTCGATCGGCGACCGGTCGAAGGTTTGGTCGTTGAACAACGCTTCGTTGAAACACGTCGCGTCCATGACGTCGAAGCAGTCGTGCACGTGCACCAGCCCCAGCAGGTGCCCGAGCTCGTGGGCGGCCGTGTTGCCCATCGCCACCGCCAGCTCCTCCAGCGTCGGGTCGCGAAAGAACGAGTCGCGGAACGGGCTCGCGAAGATCACCGCCTCGTCGCTCGGATCCTGGTTCCAGACGTCGATCTGCTCGGCCAGTCCGAACGCCACCGTGCTCGAGCCGCCAAAGTGAATCGTGCTGTGCGCCGTCGTCGGCCGCGAATCTTTGTCCGAGTCCGCCACCGTCAGGTTGTAGCCCGCGTAGCGATCCGCCACGACCGCGACGATCTGCTGCTTCAACGCCGCCGTGTCGTCTGATTCCAGCCCCACCTGCACGGCGTTGAACGGCGGAACGGTAAACGTGCCCAGCGTCTCGGATGCGATTTCGCCGCCCGCGAAGTTCAAGAACACGGTCGCGCCCACCGGCGACGGGTCGCCCGACTGCCGCGTGATCTCGACCGTCACCTCGTATTCACCGGTCGTCGCCGGGCGGGACTGGAAAGCGGCCACCGCCAGGAAAAGCTGCCCCGGCGCGCCGCGGACGACAAAGCTCAGCTCGGGGTTCTGGTTGCTCGCGTCCGCCGTCCGATCGTCATTGAACGCCTGGATGTCCTCGTCCGAGTCGAAAATCGCCGCTACCGCGTCCAGATCGCCGGTCCGCCGCTGCACGTCGATGTGCAACTCGTCGCCAGCCGTGAACGGGCCTAGGTCGAACACGTCCACGTCGTTCAGCCCGTCGATCCGCCCGCGGAAGCGCAGGCTGCTTTGATCACCGACGTCAACGATCGTCGCGTCGGCCACCGAAGCATTGCCGTCCTTGTCGATAAACGGAGCCGGATCCGGGAACGGACACCCGGCCAGAAACACCAGCCCAAGCCCGAGCACCCACGCGGAAAGTGGCGCTGCCGGCGACCCGTCCTGCTTGGCAATACCCACCACGCCAACGTCCTCCGCTAATAGCGGGCTGGCGCCAGCTTGGCACACGTGCCGCACCGCTGGGTCAGCTCGCTACGGATGTACCGGTACAGCGTAGCGTCCGCGCCACCCCGGTGAAAGAGCGCCTGCTTGCTGCCGCTCAGCACGCTGCCCGAACGCCAGCCCACCCCCATTCCCAGTAGCGCCGGGCTATCCTCGAAGCCCGTCGGGAAGACGGCCTCATATAGCGGTCCGCGCCCGAACTGCTGATCGATCGCCAGCTCCCACGCCGTGGCTGTCGTGTCCATGATCGCCTCGGGGTCGGCCTGATGATACAGCCCCAGCAGGTGCCCGAGCTCATGCGAGGCGGTGTTCGCGATCATCATCGCCATCTCGTCAACCGTGAGCCCCATCCGGGAATAGATCCCGAAGGTCTCGACGTAGACGATCGCGTTCTCCGTGACGTCCCGGTTGTAGTGGTCGACGCTGTCCGCCAGCCCCAGCAGGCCCTCGCCACGCCCGCCAAGATAGACCACCGAGTGCGGCTCCGTCGGGGGCGGGCCTTCCGTCGAGCTGTAGATCTCAACCGCATACGACGCGTAATCCGCCCGCACGCCGGCCACGATCAGGGCCTCCATCTCAGCCGTGTGACCCGCATAAGCTTCCCCCAGGGTGGCCGCATCGAACGCATTAAAGCCGATCGCATCGGCCGTATGCACGCGGGCCGACGTGACGGGCCCGAAGTTCAAATACGCCACCTGGGCATTCGGCAACGGGAGTTCCGTCGCGGTACGCGTGACCGAACCGCGCACGGTGGTCGCGAAGTCGCTCGCCGCCGCCAGCCCCAGCGTTAGCGTGTTGTTGCTCTCGCGCAGCGTGTGCGACAGCGTTCCCGTCGGCCCGAGCACGCTCCGCGTCAGCAGGTTCATGTTCTGGTCAAACAGCGCCGCCGTGACATTGGTGAGGTCGCTGAGCTCACGCGCGAACGCGACCCGGTCTCCCGGCAGCCCGCCCGCCAGCGTGTAGAGCACGTACTCACCGGCCAGAAGGGCCGTATCAACCCGCACCGGCGGCGGCGGTCCGTCCGTGCCGCCCGTCGCAGGGGTAGAACTCCCGTCACCGGCACTCGCCAACGGGTTGCTCGTGAGCGGCGTCGCACCCCCCTCGTCAACCGGCTCCAGCGTGAGAAGCTCCGGCGCGCAGCCACCCGCCAACAGCGGCCAGCAGACGCCCAGCACAGCGATCCAATAAAGTAAACGCACCATTGCGGCCCCTTCCATGCGGGAATGGGTCGCAAAGCGGCTCGACTTGGGCGCACGTGATATCGACGGGGCAAGGCGGCAGAATCAGCGCGAACCCGGTTTTTCGCCGGTCAGGCGTTATCGGTCGTCGCGGATAACGGTTTCGGATACCCGTGTCAGAAAAACATTTGCCGCGCTGAACGGGACCCCTCGGAGTAATTCCTACGGGAATTCTGTAGGATTGGCTGATAATGCGGCGATCCTGCTACCCGTCACCAAGCTTGGTGTGACCTAGCAGTTCTGGTTGTCGCAGCAGCCACAGGGTCCGCGTACTCACGCCGCAGCCCGTAACCCATCCCGCGCCCGGGTCTTTTATTTCGATGCTTTGTTTTGCCGATGCACGGGTGGACCAATTGGTTCTTGATACGTCCGCGAGAACGAGGTCGGACATGGACGCAGACCAGATTGTCAAGCTGTCAAGCCGCGTCATCCACGAGTTGCTCGAGGCCCGGCACGCCAACGCGATCGGCAAGACGCCGGCCGACCAGAAGCGCCGCTCCGAACGCTGGCCCTTTCCTGGAACCGTCGAGCTCTGGCTCCCGGAGGAGTGTTACGGGGAACGCCACGTCCTCGCCACCATGCACAACCTGAGCCTCGAAGGCCTCGCCATGCGGACCCGCCGACCCATCCCCGTCGGTACCAGGATCTCGATCGCCCTCCACCAGCCCGAGATGAGCTGCTATGGGCACGCCCTCGTCCGCCACTGCACCCAGGCCCCCATCGGCTACCTCGTCGGCCTGGAGTTCTGCCTGCCCGACGAAGCCGACGGGAAAGACGATTAGCCACGCGGCGGAAATCGGCGGCGCCCCGGGCGCCCCGGCCGCCGCAACGCCTGCGCCCGCATAGCCACGGCGGCCGCTTGCTGGGCGCTCCGCCCGCCCCTAGCATCGCAGCATGCCATCGATGTTTGTCGAACACCGCCTGCCCAACGGCCTCCAGGTCGTTTGCGAACAGATGCCCCAGGTGACGTCCGCCGCCCTGGCGTTCTATGTCAAGACGGGCTCGCGGCACGAGCATCCCCACGAGCGGGGCGTCAGCCATTTCCTCGAGCACATGTGCTTCAAGGGCACCCGGTCGCGGACCTGGTACGACATCAACGTCCGCTTTGACGAGCTCGGCAGCCTCTACAACGCCTTCACCAGCAAGGAGCAGACCGTCTACTACGGCTGGCTGCCGGCCAAGAACGCCGCCCCCCAGCTCGAGCTCCTGGCCGACCTGCTGCGCCCGGTCCTGCCCCCCGACGAGTTCGAGGTCGAGCGGAAGGTAATCCTCGAAGAGATCGCCATGAGCGGCGACAGCTTCGACCACCAGGTCTTCGATTTCCTGCACCGCACCTGCTTCGCCGACCACCCGCTCGCCCACGAGATCCTCGGCGAGCACGACCAGATCGCGAACCTGCCCCGCGAGACGATGCAGGCCTATCTCGAGGAACGCTACCGGGCCCGCAACGTCGTCCTGGTCGCCGCCGGCGCTGTTGAGCCCCAGACCCTCTTCGCCGACGCCGGACGCCTCTGCGGTCCCTGGCAGCCGGGCGGCAACGGGCGGGCCTTTCCTGACCCGCCACCGCTGCCCACCGGCATTCACAAGAAACAGCTCCCCAACTTCAAGCAGCAGTCAGTCGTGCTCCTCTACCCGGCGCCCGCCCCCGGCGGTCCCTGGGATGAGACCCTCGAGGTCTTCGCGGCCCTCTTCGGCGGCTCGAATTCCCGTTGCTACTGGAACATCGTTCAGAAGGGGATCGCGACGCAGGCGGGTGCCATCTGGCTCAACTATGCCGGCTATGGCATGCTCGCGTTCTACGCCGACGGCGAGCCGCAGCACGCCGAGCGGATGCTGGCCGCCCTCCGCCACGAGATCGAGCACGTCAACGTCGACGGCTTCTCCGCCGCCGAGGTCGATCGCGTAAAAAACCGCCTGCGGACCCAGCTCGCGGCTGAAAGCGAGAGTCCCCGCACCCGCCTCATGCAGATCATTGACGACCTCGACACCTTGGGCGCCGTGCGGACGGCCGAGGCCCGGCTGGCCGCGCTCCGCGCCGTCACCCCCGCGCGGCTGAAGCGCTTATTGGACGCCCACCCGATCACCGGCGATGGGCTGCTGCTTTCCGTCGGCCCCCGGGATTGGCCGGGCGTCTGAAAAAAGCGCCTAACCGCGCCGCTCCTCCCGGATCCCCATAGATAGCCGCCAAGGCTGGATGCTCGGTGGCACCGGGGAACTTTTTGCGCCTGTTTGGTCGAACGGGGAGCCCGCCCTGGTCGATAGAAACGATGTCTGGCGCCGGGAGTAAGCGCGTGGGCCGTGAAGAGCTGATGACCCGTTGCCGTCTGTTTCGCATGCTCGCCGAGGATGTCGAGCAGGGCCACATTACCAGCTACGAGTTCCACCTCGCCGTCGCCCAGGCCAATGCCGCCGCCGACGAGTGGTCGACGCTGACCGACATGGCCGCCCCCATCGACGCCCTTGGTGAAGACCTCTCGCCCAATGACCTGATTGCCACCCTCCGGCTGCTCGCCGACGACATGGAGCGCTGCGCCGGGCTCGTCTGAGCGACAACTGCGTCGCCCCGTGCGCCGACCCCGACCGTACGCCGTTGCAGAAGCCCGCGTGTCGATCCAAAGAAAACGCCCCGATCCAGGCCGGACCGGGGCGTGCGAAGCTGTTACGGCAGAGGTTGTTGCGTAGCCGACAGGGCGCCTATTGTGGCGTCAGGCGTGCCCCGGCCGAGACCGACGTCTCTTCGAACGGCGGGAAGATCGCCGAGGAGGTCACCGTCCACGTGCCGGTCACTTCGGTCTCCGCGGTCTGCGTGCCGACGAAGTTGTAACGCAGCGTCGACGTGCCTTCCGACGTGCCAAATAGCTTCACCGTGATCGCCATGCTGATGTTGTTGCCGTTCCGGACCAACTCCCCCGTGGCCTGCACCGTGATCCCGGCGCCGAGGGTATCGCCGAACGGCGTGTCGGCCGCGTCGCGCGTTACGCCGTCGAGCGGGACCGTTGGGTCGCCGAAGGCGGTCGGCTGATCGTCGACAAACGTCATCTCGGTGAAGTTCTGGAACGTCTCCGGATTTTGCGGCGAGACCGCGAGCTGCACATCCCAGGTATCCGCGAGCGGGCCGAAGATCGTGTCGCCGCCCGTGTCGCCACCAGTATCGCCGCCCGTGTCACCGCCGGTGTCGCCACCGGTGTCGCCACCCGTATCACCCCCTGTGTCACCCCCGGTGTCACCGCCGGTGTCGCCCCCCGTATCGCCACCGCCGCCATTCGCCGGCGGGGGATCGTTGTCCGTCCCGTTATTGCTCGGCGGGGGGCCGAAGGGACAGCCACCAAGCGACAGCAGCGCGACCACGACCAGCGTCGTCTGGGCCGCGATCCGCCAATCGGACAGTTTGCGCAATTGCGTGATCATGGAAACTCCTTCTCTCTTCCTGACAAGCTCGCTGGGAGCGTCTTACGTCTGACAACCCGGCCCGTTAAGAATCTATCGTCTGCCCGCCCGCCAAGCCGGCCGACGGGTAACGCACCGCGGGCGCGTGCAGCGACTCCCGCGTTGCCGTCCATTCTAGCTCATCGGCAGGAGTCAGGCGAGAGCTTTTCGCGTAGCTGCTTCCATGGCAAAGGGTTGCGCGGCCTGCCACCCCCGCGCCTTTGCGGGCGCGTTCCCAGGTGTCGAGCCGCACGCGGAAATCCGCCCGGAGAAAGGCGATTAGAATTATCCGACTAAGTTGGCATCGGGGGTGGCCGCCGGCTGGAGCGTCGCCCAATCCGCCAGGTCCAGGTCCGCGTCCCGATCGCAGTCGAAGAAGCCACGCAGCTCGCCCGCGGTGTAAGGCGGTACGGGCTGGACGGCGACCCCTGGCCCGCCGAGGCCGTCAAAGAATACGTCCGCATCAGCCGCGTCCACGTCGAAATCCCCGTCGATATCGCCGCCCAGCGGGACGACCGCCGTCGCCACGATGTCGCCCCGCACCACGACATCAACCGTCAGCCCCGTCTCGGGGTCGGTGAACGAGCCCGCCGAATCGAGGTTCGTCGCCAGCGTGATCAGCCCGTCGCTCACCATCACCGTCCCGGGGATATCCGTCGGCGTCGCGCCAAAGTCTTCCAGCGCGATCGTCCCCGAGCCGAGCCCCGACCCCAGGATCCCAGTCCCCTGGTAATTGACGTCCCCAACCACGATCACCGCGTTGTCAACCTGCACGAACGTCCCGAGCGCATCCACGGCCGCCGGCGGACCCACGGTGGCTGCCCCAATCCCGAGGATGATCCCGGCGTCAACCGCGTCAGCCACCACGCCGCCCAACAACGCGTTGGTCAGGTCATACGACAATGTCTCGGTCAGGTCGGCCACCAGCTCGGTGATGTGAATCTCGACGAAGGGACCCGCCGTTGGCGTCAGCATGACCTCGGCGTGGCCGATAATGCTCGAGCTGTCGCTGTCGATCAGTCCGAGTGCCTCGATTTCGATCTCCAGGAACGATTGGGACGCGTCAATCTCGAAGCGATAGGCATAGCTCTCCGGCAGGCACGCGGCCCAGGCGGCACTGCTGGTCGCACCAACGACCGCCATCACAACGGCCAGACACCAGTTGACCCTGATCATCAATTCCTCTCCTTTGCGCACGGTTTCTCGGGGAATTCCAGTTTAGCGGCTGTCGCTGGCCGGGAGCGAGTCGGATTTGCCCTTACGCCGGCAATGCTATGGTTGCTCCGCCGCCTCGACGAAGACCAGCTCGGGGTCGGTCTCCAGGAAGGTTCGCACCTCCCGCCCGAGCTGCGCGAGCGCTTCTGCGACCGCCTGCAGCTCGGCTTGGCGACGCGTCTCGCTGGCGTCATGCTCTTCGCGGGCCTTCGTGGCCTCAACGCTGGCGGAAACAATGGTGGAGAACGGGATCAGCCCGGTGCGTACGTCGAGTAGCAGCGCTTCCAGGTTGCTGTAGGCCCGCGTCTCGACCGGCGCCAGGAACGGCCGCCGTTGGAAGCTCCTCGTTTCCACCCGGTAGAGCACCAGCAAGTCCGCCTGCGATCGGGCGCCGGCTGCCCGCAGCTGCGGTACGGTGGCCCGGCGGGTGGTGAGCAGGGCGGGCAGCAGGTCGGCCTCCCGGACGCGGTCGCTGGCCTCGAGGGTCGTGGTCAACCGGCGGACGGTCTCGTCGCTAAGCGTGTTCAAATCGTCTGACCAGTACCAGCGGCGGCCGCGGTCCAGCGGCACCACGACGACCCGCGTGCTGGCCGGCAGCGTCACCCGCGCCGCCAGCGCCCGCTGAATCGCCGCATCGCTGAGCACCTGCGCGTCTTCCGGAAACAGCCCCAGGCCGTCGGCAGAGGAATCCGGCCAGTATGAAGCCTCTGTGGACTGCAAGGCCGAGCAGCCACACAGTGCCAGCACGATCACTGCCCCGAGCCCGAGCCGAACGCGTGTCATCCGAGACCTCCTTTAGTAAGCCAGAATCTCTACCCGAGACGAACCTGAAACGACGCGGGCGATAACCGTATCAGCTCAGGCCGGCGACAGAGCGTGGCCTTCGCCATGGTCTCGCGGGTTTCGGGGCGCGCAGACCTTCCCAACGCCGGATTCGGCTGACAAGTGAGAGCGAGCGTGGCAAAATGGTGGCGGGGTTGTCTCGTGAAAGGATGACCATCGTGGACTGGAACGAGCACATCACGGTCGATCCGCAGGTCTTGGCCGGCAAACCACTGATCAAGAAGACGCGAATTGCGGTCGAGTTTGTGCTCGACCTCCTCGCCCGCGGATGGACCATCGAACAGGTGCTAACCGAATACGACTATTTAACGCGGGCCGACATCCAGGCCTGCCTCGCGAATCACAAGCGATAAACGCCGATTGCGGCCCTCCAATCTCTAACTCGATTCCTACAGATTCGATCGTGAACTGCCCTGTGCCTGCTCACCGCACTCCGGGCAGCGGCCAGATACGTTGCCGGTAAGGTCGTAGCCGCAGCGCGCGCATCGCCCGGCATCCCGTCCGGGAAGCCATCGGATGGCCACCAGTTCAAGGATGAGCCGAGCTATGAAGAGCAGCCCGGCGAGGACGATCCACGGATTTCGCCACGTTAAAGTGCCAGACCAATTCCAGGCTAGCCCGGTGCCATCCTTCATCAGTTCGCGGCCCGTAACCGCGGCCATACCGAGGGCTGCCAAAGCGGCTAGCGTCACGAAAAGGGCGATGAGGTGCAGCCAAAGCGGTTGCCCACGTCTCATGTTGCGCCGATCGTACTGAGAGCGGTGGCAAACAAAAACCCCCGCCGAATGGCGAGGGTTTGAAAACGCCCCCACGGGGATTCGAACCCCGGTCTCCAGGATGAGAACCTGATATCCTAGGCCACTAGACGATGGGGGCCGGGCGCTGAATTGTGAACCGAATAACCTAGTCATCCCCCCGAAGGCCGTCAAGCGGCCGGCGACCCGCAAAGCCTCCGGCCCTATTCCCGCTATCGACGGTCCGCAATCCGCACGTCCGCCACCACCGGGTAGTGATCCGACGGATACCGCCCGTCCTCGTTGTACTGATCCACCCATGCCTCGATCGGCTCGACTTGGCGGTTGAACAGGATCCAGTCGATCCGCCCGGCGTCGGCCTCCCCGTCAAACCCGTGGAACGTCGCCAGGCTCGGGTCGTCCGGCGCGAAGCTCGCCAGCGGGTCGTGCAGCTCCGCCAGGTTCCCCGTGTCCTCGGTCAGCGCCCGGTAAGGCCGCGACCCCGGCAGCGCGTTGAAGTCCCCCAGCAGCAGCACCGGCGAGCCGGCCACCATCTCCACGTGCCGCCGGATCAGCTGCGCCGAGCGGAACCGCGCTTCCCGCCCGCGATGGTCGAAGTGCGTGTTGAGCACGTGCAGTTCTTCGAGCCACACGTCATTGGGCTGGAGCTGCGCCCAGGTCACGACCCGCGGCAGCGCCGCGTCCCAGCCGACCGATCCCGCCTCCTCCGGCTCCGCGCTCAGCCAGAAGGTGCCATAGCGCTGCAGCGTAAAGCGGCTCTTGCGGTAGAAGATCGGGGCGAACTCCCCCTCCGCCACGCCGTCGTCCCGCCCGACGCCGATCCAGCCATACTCGGGCAGCGCCTCCGCCAGCTCCTCGACCTGGAAGTCGAGCGCCTCCTGCACGCCGATGATGTCCGGGTCAGCGTTCTTGATCGTGTTGATCACGACCTCCCGGCGGTTCTCCCAGCGGTTGTCCCCGTCGTTCGCCGTCCCGTAGCGGATGTTGAACGTCATGACCCGCATCGGCTGCGGATCGGAGCAGCCGCTTCCCGCTGCGATCATGCCCAACCCCAGGACCAAAACGCTGAGTTGCCGAATCATCCACCGACTCCCGCCGTTGCCAGATCCCCATGCGACCGCCGCACGACCGGCGGCCACTGCCGGGCGGGATCGTACCAGGAATCGAGCACCGCGCGCCAATCCGCGCTCGACCGGGCCTGCGCGAAGGCGTCGCGCACCGCTTCAAAGTGCGGGTGCCACTGCGCGTACTTGATGCCGAACTTCCGCATGATCCGCGGCGTCAACTGCTCGCCGTGCGTCGCCAGCGTCAGCTCGAAATGATCCCGGATCGCCAGCGCCTGCTCGGCCAGCGACGGCGGCGGCGGCAGCGGCTCGCCCGCCAGCAGCGCCCGCGCCTCGCGAAAAATCCACGGGTTGCCGATGCAGCCCCGCGCCACCGTCACCCCATCAACCGCGGTCTCCGCCAGCATCGCGACAACATCCTCGGCCGTGAACAGGTCGCCAGATCCCAACACCGTGCGTTCGCCCGCGTGCTGCTTGACGCGCTTCAGGAACGCCCAGTTGCTCGGGCCCACGTACTTCTGCGCGACCGTCCGACCGTGGACCGTGATCGCGGCCAGCCCCGCATCGAGCGCGGCGTCGAAAATCCGGAAGAAGTTCCGCTCACTTTTGGCCGAGTCGTCCATGCCCCGCCGCATCTTGAGCGTCACCGGCTTGGCCGGGGGCACGGCGTCGCGGACCCGCTGGATGATCTCGACCGCCGTCTCCGGCTCGGAAAGCAGGTAGCCGCCCCGGCACCGCCCCAGCACCTTCTTCACCGGGCAGCCGAAGTTGATGTCGATGACGTCGTAGCCTGCGTCGGCCATCCAGGCGGCCGCGGCCGAGAACTGCTCGGGCTCCGACCCCATCAGCTGGCCGCCGACGGGGTGGTCGGCTTCCGGGACCGTCAGCAGGCGTTTCTGGAACTTGCCGCGCTGGACGACCAGCTTGTCCAGCACCACCTCGTGAATGCAGTAGGGGGCCCCGAACCGCCGAGCCATGAGCCGCATCGGCGCGTCGGAGTAGCCGCTCAGAGCCGCCTGCACCACCGGCAGGTCGAGTTGGATCGATCCAATCCGCAACATGGGCGTATCAATCAGTATAGGCCAAGGCCCCTTGGCGTCGGCCGCCAGTGCCCCCCGCGTTGCGGAAAAGCGGGCTTTCGAGGACACTGCGAGGGACCGGTCGCCGTCGCCGCCGGCGCGCTTTTCCATTCTCTGGCTCTGCAGGGAGGCAGCAACACCATGACGAGTGCCCACCGGCGCACCCTGACGCTCATCGGGCTGATGCTGGCGGCCTGCGTTTGGCCGACAACGGCCCGCGAGCAACCCTCCGACCGCACGGCCCAGCTCCGCGAAGATGTCCGCCGGATGATCGCCACCGCCCGCGACCGGGTCTTTCCCGCCCTCGTCAACATCGAGGTCGTCACCGTCAACTACTACGGCGGCCAGGAGCGGAAGGGCGGCAGCATCGGCAGCGGCACGATCATTTCGCCTGCAGGCCATGTCGTCACCAACTACCACGTCACCGACAACGGCCAGGAGTTCACCGTCCGGCTGGCGGACAAGCGCGAGGTCAGCGCCCGCCTCGTCGGCGAGGACCCGCTCACCGACATCGCCGTCCTCCAGATCGACCTCGACGAGCTCGAGCCCGGCGAGACGCTCCCGGTCGCCCAGTGGGGCGACTCCGAAAGCGTCCAGGTCGGCGACTACGTGATGGCCATGGGCTCGCCGCTCGCTTTGTCCCGCTCGGTCACGCTGGGGATCGTCTCGAACGTCGAACGCGTCTTCGTCAGCGCCGGCGGCGGCGACACCCAGGAATACCAGCTCGACGAGGGCGAGCGCACCGGCCTCTTCACCGTCTGGATTCAGCACGACGCCCAGATCCACCCGGGCAACAGCGGCGGCCCGCTGGTCAACCTCGAAGGCGCGATCATCGGTGTCAATGAGCTTGGCGGGGCGGCCGGCCAAGGCTTCGCAATCCCGTCGAACCTCGCCCGCGAGGTGACCGAAGAGCTGATCGCCAACGGCGAGGTCGTCCGCTCGTGGGTCGGCATCGCCCTCCGCTCACTGAAGGACACCGGCTTCGACGAAGGCGTCCTGGTCAACTCCGTGGTGGCGGAGAGCCCTGCGGCCGCGGCCGGCATCGAGCCCGGCGACGTGATCCAGGCCGTCGACGGCGAGCCGGTCACCGTTCGCTTCGCCGAGCAGCTCCCGCCGCTGATGAAGCGGATCGCCAGCCTGCCGGTCGGCTCGAGGCTCGAGTTCGCCCTGCTCCGCGACGACGACACCCACATGGTCGAGGTCGTCACCGAGAAGCTCGAGCGCGACGTCGGTGCCGAGGCCGCCTTCCGCGGCTGGGGCCTGACCGCGATGGAGATCACGCCGAAGATGGCCCGCGACCGCCGGCTCGACAGCACGGCCGGCGCGCTGCTCTCGGGCGCCCGCTCGGGCGGGCCCGCCTTTACGGCCGAGCCGGCCCTCCAGGGCGGCGACGTGATCAAGGCCATCGACGATGAGCCGATCCTCACGTTCAAGGGCCTCGTGCAACGCTACCGCGAGATCATGGACCAGGATCCGCTGCCCGAGTTCGTGCTCGTCGAGTTCGACCGCAACGGCAAGAACCACGTCACGCTGCTCGAGCCGCGGCCCGACAAGACCGAGGACCCGCCGCGCGAGCTGCCGAAGGCCTGGATCGGCATCGCCACCCAGCCGGTCGTCCGCAACCTGGCCGAGAAGATCAACATCGGTGACCTGACCGGCTTCCGGATCACGCGCGTCTACCCGCGAACCGAGGCCGCCCAGACCGACCTCCAGGTCGGCGACGTGATCATCAAGCTCAACGACGCCAACGCCCAGCCGCAGCGCGTCGAGGACGCCGGGATGTTCTCCCGCATGGTCCGCCAGCTCGATATTGGCGACACCGCCCAGCTGACCGTCCTGCGCGACGGCGCGCTGCAGGAGGTGCGGGTGCCGCTCGAGCGGACCCGCATCGAGCCGGCCGAGGCCCGCCGCGAGCGCAACGACGACTTCGAGTTGACGGTCCGCGAGCTGACCTTCTTCGACCGCGATGACCGTAACCTCGACGAGGACGTGGAGGGCGTGATCGTCGAGTCGGTCAAGTCCGCCGGCTGGGCCAGCCGCGCCGGCGTTCGCGGCGGCGACTTGATCCTGAAGATCAACGACGTCGGCGTGAAGAACCTGACTCTCTACCGGCGAATCATGGAGCTGATCGCCGAGCGCGAGCCGGAACGCGTCAAGTTCCTTGTCCTCCGCGGCGTCGAGACGCGCTTCCTCTTCGTCGAACCCGACTGGGAGCCCGCGCTCGCCGACGACGAAACCGACGACCAGACTGACGACGAAGCCGTCGCCGCCACCGGAGACTAAGCTCGGATTCGATACCGGCACGGCCGGCGCTTCGGCCCGTGCCCCAACTTGCAGGAGTGATCATGCCTCGCCCGCTCTCGTTCCGTTGGCTGCCCATCGCGCTGATCGCCGTGGCCGCTTGGCTGCCGGCCGCGTCCGCGCAGCAGCTCAAGCAGGCCATCCAGACGTTGATGGACACGCACGCCAACAGCCTCGTCACGGTCAAGTACGTCTTGAAGGACCCCTCCGGCTCGCAGCAGCGCGAGATGGAGGCTACCGGCGTGATGGTCGCGCCCGACGGGCTCGTGCTCTGCGCGAACACCCGCCTCGGCGGCACGCCCTTCGCCGGCAGCGGCATGACCCCGACCGAGATCAAGGTCCTCATCGGCGATGACACCGAAGGCCTCGACGCCGAGGTCATCGGCACCGACAAGGAGCTCGACCTCGGCTGGGTCAAGATCACCGAGGAGCTCCCCACGCCACCGGCCTACCTCGACCTCGGCAACAGCACCACCGTCGAGGTCGGCGACCGGGCCTACTTCATCCGCAAGCTCGACAAGTACTTCGACCGCTGCCCGGTCGTCATCGCCGGCCACGTCGCCGCCAAGGTCGCCAAACCGCGCGCGATGTATGTCCCCTCGCCCGAGATCGTCCAGGAGCAGGGGCTGCCCGTCTTCACCGAATCGGGCCAGCTCTTCGGCTTCTTCGTGGTCCAGTTCCCCGACGCCGAAGCCCGCCAGGCCGGCAGCTCGGCCCGCTCCCGCGACGTGCTCTTCATCCTGCCGGCCGAAAAGGTCGCCGCCCAGACCGCCCTGGCCCGCGAACGCTACGACCAGGAGAAGGAAGAGGCGGCCGCCCTCGAGGCCCTCGAGGGTGAGCTCGACGGCGATACCGACGAATCGGAGCCGGCCGAGTAGCGGTCGTCCGCAGCGTGCCATCCGGGCAGCCGATGCCGAAACGCCAAACCGGGCGGGCGGCGCGGCGGGTGGTTTGACCCGACGCGCCGCCTGTTCCTATACTCGCCGCTCAAACTCCCTGTTTTGCGGCTCGTCCGTGAGGAACGTCATGGCGGAAGTGGTGCTCGAGAAAGTGGTGAAGGTTTACCCCGGGAACGTGACCGCGGTGGACCGGATCGATCTGACCATTCGCGACCGCGAGTTCGTCGTGCTCGTCGGCCCCTCCGGTTGCGGCAAGAGCACCACCCTGCGCATGATCGCCGGGCTCGAGGACATCACCGACGGCACCATCCGCATCGGCGAGCGGGTCGTCAACGGCGTCGCCCCCAAGGACCGCGATATCGCGATGGTCTTCCAGAATTACGCCCTGTACCCGCACATGTCCGTCTACAAGAACATGGCCTTCGGCCTGCTGCTCCGCCGCGAGCACGCCTTCTGGGACAACCTTGTCTGGGCCCTTTTCAACCCGCCCGGCTTCCGCAAGGCCCGCCAGGAACGCGGCGACATCGACAAGCGCGTCCGCGACGCCGCTCAGATCCTCGGCATCTCCAACCTGCTCGAACGCCGCCCCAAGGCCCTCTCCGGCGGCCAGCGGCAGCGCGTCGCCGTCGGCCGCGCGATCGTCCGCCAGCCCAAGGCCTACCTCTTCGACGAGCCGCTCTCCAACCTTGACGCCAAGCTCCGCGTCGAGATGCGGGCCGAGCTCAAGAAGATCCACCGCCAGGTCAACACCACCACGATCTACGTCACCCACGACCAGGAAGAGGCCATGACCCTCGGCGACCGCGTCGTGGTCATGAAGGACGGCGTCATCCACCAGTGCGACGCTCCGCTCACCATCTACGACGCGCCGACCAACCGCTTTGTCGCCAGCTTCGTCGGCACCCCGCCCATGAACTTCCTCGAAGGCCACATCGTCGAGGACAACGGCCGGCTCTTCTTCGAGCGGGAAGCGGCCCGCCTCGGCGTCGCTGACCGCCACCGCGCGGTGCTCGGCGAGTGGTCCGGCCGTGACATCGTCCTCGGCGTCCGCCCCGAGATGATCCACGTCGCCAACGGCGAGACCCCCGACGACGAGCGGTTCCGGGTCCACGTCAACGTGATCGAGCCGCTCGGCGACCGGATGGACGTCTACACCGAAACCGGCTCCGAGAACCGCTTCGTCGCCCGCGTCCCCTCCCGCGCCGTCGTCGCCGAAGGCCAGCCCGCCGATATGCAAATCGAGATGGATCGAGTACACTATTTCGAGCCGGTTGAGGACGGGCGGAACCTCACGCTCGGAACCTGAGCCGCGCTGCTCGCGACGCAGGGACCGCTCACCGGCCGCTGCCGGCGGACCGCGGGTCCCGCGGATCTTGGTTCGCAGCAGGGTCGCGATCAGCGGCCCTTTTTGTTGGGCCCCGCGTCACCCGGCGGGGTCGCGGGTCGGCAGTCGCGACTGCCGACGGAACAGACAACTGAATAGCAGTCCACCCGCCGCGCCGCGGCGCGGGACGCATCCGAAAGGATGGCAACCACCATGAGCCAGGACCTCGTCCGCATCATCGACGGCATCTGCCGTGACAAGAACATCGAACGCGAAACCTTCTTCGCCGACCTCGAGAACGCGATCACCAGCGCGGTCCGCAAGGCCTACGGCGAGGAAGAGGATACCCAGGTCCGCCTCGACCCGCTCAGCGGCCAGATCGCCGCCACCGTCCGCGGTGCGCCCGTCGACATGGTTACCCTCGGCCGCATCGCCGCCCAAACCGCCAAGCAGGTCATCATCCAGAAGACCCGCGAGCGCGAGCGCGTCAGCATCTACGAGGACTTCTCCGAGCGCCAGGGCACCATCCTCACCGGTACCGTCGTCCGTATCGAGGGCGCCAACCTGCTCGTCAACATCGGCCGCACCGAAGGCTTCCTACCGCGCAGCGAGCGCATCCCCGGCGAGACCCACCAGGTCGGTGAGCGCATCCGCGTCATGATCCTCGACGTCCGCGAGCAGGGAAACCAGGTCAAGGTCGTCCTCTCCCGCTCGCACCCCGACTTCATCGTCCGCCTCTTCGAGCTCGAGGTCCCCGAGGTCGCCGAGCGCGTCATCGAGATCCGGGCCCTCGCCCGTGAGGCCGGCTACCGCACCAAGGTCGCCGTCAGCTCCATCGACACCAAGGTCGACGCCGTCGGCGCCTGCGTCGGCGTCCGCGGCAGCCGCATCAAGAACATCGTCGACGAGCTCAGCGGCGAGAAGATCGACATCGTCCGCTGGAACGAGTCCAGCCAGATCCTCATCCAAAACGCCCTCAAGCCCGCCGAGGTCCAGGAGATCGCGCTCGGCTTCGAGCTCGGCAAGGCCACCGTCGTCGTCGCCGAAGACCAGCTCTCGCTCGCCATCGGCAAGCGCGGCCAGAACGTCCGCCTTGCCGCCCGCCTCACCAAGTGGGACATCGACATCATCACCCCCGAGGTCTACAACAAGAACCTCGAGATCCTCGACGCCGTGATCAAGTCCGTCGGCGAAGTCGACGACATCGTCATCGACAAGCTGATGGCCGTCGGCATCGTCTCCGTCATGGACCTCGACGACGTGGGCCCCGAATTGCTCGTCTCTGACCTCGAGCTCGAACAGGAGCTCGCCGACAAGATCGTTGAGGCCGCCGGCGAAGAGGTCATCCGCCAGGAAGAGGAAAAAGAGGCCGCCGCCAAGGCCAAGGCCGAACAGGACCGCCTCGCCGCTGCGAACAGCGGCTTCGAGGCCGAGAGCACTTCCCAGTTCGTGGCGGCCGAAGGCGAAGGCGCCCCGCCGATCGCCCCCGACGCTGCAGCGCCCACCAGCGACGTCGGTGGCATCGACGCCGAGCTCACCGGCGCGCCGCCCGCCCCCGAGCCCACCGGCGACAGCCCCGCCGACGAGCTGCCCAGCACCGCTGAGGCTGCCGCCGAGCCGGACATGCTCTCGCCGGTCGAGTCGCCCGCCGAGCCGCCCGCGATTCCGCCCGCGCCCGAAGAAAAGCTCCAGCAGCTCGCCGAGTCGGGCGAGGACGTCATGCCGACCGACGTCGGCGAGCCCTCCGCCGGCCCCGAGGATCCGCAGCAGCCGCCCCCGGAACCGGAAACGCCCTCCGAATCGGAAACGCCACCGGAGTCTGAAACCAAGTCCTGATCACCGCCGGAATCGCTGGCCCGCTCCGCCCCAGCCCCCCCGCGTTGCTCGGGTCACGGGGCGGACGGCTCGCCGCGAGCCGGTGCCGAGGCGGGGGAGGCCCACTCGCGGTGAAGCTGAAATCAACGCCCGGCACTGACTGGATCCTGCTGCTGTTCCTCGCCGTCGTGCAGGCTGGTGGCCTCGCCCTCCCTCACCTCGGTAGCGACCCAGCCCAGCAGGCCACCTTGACGTTGCTGGCCTACCTCGTCTCCGGCCTCTCGTACGCGGGGCTGCTCGTCTGGGTGTGGCTCGTGCCCCTGGCGGCTCGCCCCGGCCGGGGAGCTCTGTTGTTCCTCCTCGTGGCCGGCGCCGCCTTCCGCGCCATCCTCTTCCCGCTCGATCCCGCGCTCAGCCAGGACGTCCAGCGCTTCCGCTGGGAAGGGCTCGTCCAGCAGGCCGGCTTCAACCCCTTCATCCATCCCCCGGATGACCCGCAACTTGCCGACCTCGCCGCCGCGCATCCCGACCTCTACGCCCGCCTCGAAGCCCCGCATCGCCCCATCCCGACGATCTACCCGCCGACCACGCAACTCCTCTTCCGCCTCAACGCCGCGCTCTTCGATGCCAGCCTGTGGGGCTGGAAGCTCATCCTGCTCGCATTCGATCTGCTCCTCGTCGCCGCCGTCGCCCTTCTACTGCGCTTCGAGCAGCGCCCGCTCATCGGCCTCGCCGCGCTCTGGTGGTGTCCGCTGCTCCTCATCGAAACCTACGAGGGCGGGCACATCGACCTCATCGGCGTGAGCCTCCTCGCAATCGCCATCCTGGCCGCCGTCCGAAACCTCTGGCCGCTCGCCGCCGTCACCATCGCGCTGGCCGTCAACGTCAAGTACCTCTGGCCCGCGCTCGGCGCGATCGTCCTGCTCCGCACGCTGCCAACCTGGCGCAGCCGGATCCTCTTCACCGTTACCACCGCAGCGCTCGTCGCGCTGCTGTGGATTCCGTACGCCGACGGCTTCTCCCGCGGCCTCGAGACCGCCGGGATGTTCGCCGCTGAGTGGCACTTCAATGATTATGTCCTCGGCCAAGTTCGAGAGCTCTACCCGCCGAAGTCCCTCCAGCCCATACGCATCGCCCTCGGCCTCAGCATCCTCGCCGCCGCCGCACTCGCCCTCGTCGGCCCCCGCCGCCCGAACGCCGACGTCTGGCTCGTCGCCGGCTTTGCGCTGCTGCTCAGCCCGGTCGTCTTCCCGTGGTATCTGATCTGGATCGTCCCGGCCCTCGCGCGCGGTCCGGCGTTGTGGGTAGCCCTCTGGGTCATCACCGTGCCGGCCGTCCACCTCACGCACGCGCGTTACGTCGCCTCGGGATTCTGGGACGACCTGCCTCAGCTCAGCGAGCTCGTGACGCTGGGTCCGCTCTTCCTGCTTATCGTCGCCTGGCTCGCCCGCCTGCTCGTCCACCCCTTCCTCGCCACGCCACAGACCCCATGCGAAGAGAAAGTGACGCCGCATGCGTAACCACGCCCGCATCGCCGTCGTCATCCCCGCCCTCAACGAGGCCGACGCCATCGGCCGCGTCATCCGCGACATCCCCGACTGGGTCGACCGCGTTCTCGTCGCCGACAACGGCTCGACCGACGCCACCGCCGCAGTCGCCCAGGACGCCGGCGCCACCGTCGTCAGCGAACCGCACCGCGGCTACGGCCAAGCCTGCCTGACCGCGCTCGCCGCGCTCGCCGCCGACCCGCCCGCCATCGTCGTCTTCCTCGACGGCGACTACAGCGACTTCCCCGCCCAGATGGACCGCCTCGTCGACCCGATCGCCGCCGGCGAGCAGGACCTCGTCATCGGCTCGCGTGTTCGCGGCCAGGCCGCCCGCGGCGCCCTCACCCCCCAGGCCCGCTTCGGCAACTGGCTCGCGTGCCGTCTGATCCGCTCCTTCTGGCACGTGACCTTCACCGACCTCGGCCCGTTCCGCGCCATCCGCTGGGACGCCCTCCAGCAACTCGAGATGGCCGACCCGAACTACGGCTGGACCGTCGAGATGCAGGTCAAGGCCGTCCAGCGCAGCCTCCGCGTCACCGAGGTCCCCGTCGACTACCGCCCACGCATCGGTAAGTCCAAGGTCTCCGGCACGATCCGCGGCGTCTGGGGCGCCGGCACCAAGATCCTCGGCACCATCTTCCAGGCCGCCGCGCAACCTGCGGGGGCTGGCCCGAACCGCCGCGTCGCCACCCGGGTCTGCATCTTCAGCCGCTACCCGACCCCCGGCGAGACCAAGACCCGCCTGATCCCCGCGCTCGGTGCCGAGCAGGCGGCCGCTCTCCAGACCCACCTGACCCGCCGCACCCTCGCCGAGCTGAAAAAACTTCGCCGGCGGGATGATTTCCAGCTCGAAGTGCGTTTTGATGGGGAGGACCGCAAACAAATGCGGGCGCTCTTCGGCAGCGACCTCGCCTACGAGCCGCAAGGCCCCGGCGACCTCGGCGAAAAGCTCACCCGCGCGGCCGACGACGCCTTCGCCGCCGGTCTCGAGCAGCTCGTCTTCGTCGGCGTCGATTGTCCCGCGCTCACGAGCGCCCACGTGATGGCCGCCGTCTGGGCGCTGGGCGACGCCGACTCGGCCATCGGCCCCGCGGAGGATGGTGGCTATTACCTGCTCGCGCTCAAGCAGCCGTGCCCGTCAGCCTTTGAAGGGATCACCTGGGGCACCGACGCCGTCTGCAACCAGACCCGCGAGCGGCTCGCCGCCGCCGGCCTCCGCGTGGTCGCGCTCGCCTTGCTCGCCGACGTTGATCGCCCCGAAGACTTGGTCGCGCAGGGGCTTGGCGACTGGGTTAAGAATCGCTGAGTTCCGCCGCCCGCGAAAGTGCGACAAGTTTAGTCGTCCATTACACTCCGTGCCCGCACGTCACACATCTCGGAGCAACGTTTGAATTTCGTCACCCGCTACACCCGTTGGCTGCACACCCAGTGGCCCGCCGGCAAGGTTGAAAAGCTCCCCGAAGTCCGCGAAGACGGCGCCACCAACGTCGCCGGCCTTTACGTCATCGGCGACCTCACCGGCGTCCCGCTGCTGAAGTTCTCCGCCGACTGGGGTCCGAAGGTCGTTCGCCAGATCGTCGCCGACAGCAGCTTCCAGCGCCGCCAGCAAGCCGACGACGTCGAGGATCTCGTCATCATCGGCGCCGGCGTCTCCGGCGTGTCGGCCGCTATCGAAGCGGAACAGCAAGGACTCCGCTACCAGATCTACGAGGCCAGCGAGCCCTTCTTCACGATTGTCAACTTCCCCAAGCAAAAGCCGATCTTCACCTACCCGACCGACATGACGCCCCGCGGCGATCTCCAGTTCCACGAGAAGTCGGAGATCAAGGAAGGCCTGCTCGAAGACCTCCGTGAGCAGATGGACGCGGCCAGCGTCGAGCCCATCAACGCCCGTGTCGACCATGTCCAGCGCAAGGGCTCCCGCTTCGAGCTCGTCCTTGCTGGCGGCGACCGCGTCAAGGCCCACCGCGTGATCGTCGGCATCGGCCGCTCGGGCAACTTCCGCCGCCTCAACGTCCCCGGCGAGGACCTCGACAAGGTCTACAACCGCCTGCACGACCCGCAGGACTTTTGCGGCCAGAACGTCCTCGTCGTCGGCGGCGGCGACAGCGCCATGGAAGCCGCGATCGCCCTCGCCCGCTGCGGCGCCAAGGTCGCCCTCAGCTATCGCAAGCCCGAATTCAGCCGCCCCAAGCCCGAGAACGTCGAAAAGCTCTACGAACTCGTCCAAAACCCCGACGCCGACGTCGCCGTCGAGGAGCCTTCCTCCGAGCGTGTGACCACCGCGGCCGGCGCGTTCCTCGACAAAGCCCCCAACTCGGGCTCGGTCGAGCTCCTGCTGCCCAGCAACGTGCAGGCGATCCGCGACGACGAGGTCGATGTCAAGCTCGAGGACGACGACCGCACCGTCACGCTGCCCAACGACGCCGTCTTCGCCATGATCGGCCGCGAGCCGCCGCTCGACTTCTTCCGCCGCAGCGGCGTCCACATCACCGGCGAGTGGCGCCTCGCCAGCATCCTCGGCCTCACCGCCTTCGTGCTCTTCTGCTTCTGGATGTACCACTGGAAGAGCTACACCCCCGTCCCGTTCGTCGGCGAACTGCCCGGCTGGCTCAGCCCGAACCCGGGCAGCTGGCTGGCCGCGGCCGTCGATCACACCTCCGAAGAATCGCTCGTCGGCACGATCGCCCGCTCCGCCACCGGCCGCTCGTTCTACTACACGGTGGCGTATTCCCTGATTGTCGTGATCTTCGGCATCCGGCGGATCCGCCGCCGCAAGACACCCTACATCACCTGGCAGACCAGCGTCCTGATGGCCATCCAGGTGATCCCGCTGTTCATCCTCCCTGAGATCCTGCTGCCCTGGATGGGGGCCAACGGCTGGTTCGACCAGGGTGTCGGCAAGTGGATCGCCGACCAGTTCTGGCCCGGCGAGTCCTACTGGCGCGCCTACGGCCTGATCCTCGCGTGGCCCCTGTTCGTCTTCAACTGGTTCACAAGCGAGCCACTCTGGGGCTGGCTGGTCCTGGGGGCGCTCCAGACCTTCGTCCTGATCCCCGCGATCATCTACTACTGGGGCAAGGGCTCGTACTGCGGCTGGATCTGCTCCTGCGGCGCGATGGCCGAGACCCTCGGCGACCAGTTCCGCCACAAGATGCCCCACGGCCCGGGCTGGAACCGCCTGAACATGCTCGGGCAGGGCATCCTCTTCGTCGCGGTCGCCCTCATGATCCTGCGCATCGCCGGCTGGGCGGCCGGCCCCGAGTCCTGGCCCGCCCGCAGCTTCGATTGGCTGGTCTTCACCAACACCAACCAGACCGGCCTCAACTACAAGTGGCTCGTCGACCTCATGCTTGCCGGCGTGCTCGGCTATGGACTCTATTTCTGGTTCAGCGGCCGCATGTGGTGCCGCTTCGCCTGCCCGCTGGCCGCGCTGATGCACATCTATGCCCGTTTCAGCCGCTTCCGCATCCTCGCGGACAAGAAGAAGTGCATTAGCTGCAACGTCTGCACCTCTGTCTGCCACCAGGGCATCGACGTGATGAACTTCGCCAACAAAGGCCGCCCGATGAATGACCCCGAGTGCGTCCGCTGCTCCGCCTGCGTGCAGAGCTGCCCGACCGGCGTGCTCTACTTCGGCCAAGTCAACCCGCGTACCAACGAGACCATCAAGGAAGACCCGCGGTGGCTCGCCGCCTCGCCCGTCCGCATGGCCGAGCTCACCGTCAACGGCAAAAGGACCTGACGCATGAAACCGCACCCCGCCAGCAAAAAGTCAAACCGCTGTTCACACCAGACACGCACCGCGATGCGGCTGCCCCTTGCACTGCTCGCCGGCGGGGCGCTGATTGCCACCACCGCGCTCGCGCTCCAGCAGGACGAGCCACCCGCCTTCAGCCACGCGCCCCTCAACGCGATCCTCCAAGCCACCGTCAACGCTGACGGCCTGGTCGATTACCAGGCCATCCAGCGCGACCACGCCGCCGCTCTCGACCAGTACCTCGCCGCGATCGCCGCGGCCGACGTCGACGCCCTCGCCCGCGACGCCCAGCTCGCGCTCTACATCAACCTCTACAACGCCGCGATGCTCGACATCGTCGTCGATCGCATCCGCCCCGATTACAGCGTCGCCGAGAACGACTTCGCCGTCTTCGACGCGCCGCTGCTCCGCGTCCGCGGCCAGCAAATCTCCCTCAACCACCTCGAGCACGAGATCATCCGCAAGGAGTTCCAGGAACCCCGCATCCACGCCGCCATCGTTTGCGCCTCCAAGTCCTGCCCCAAGCTCCGCAACACCGCCTGGGTTCCCGAGCGCCTCGGCGACCAGCTCAACGCGGCCATGCGCGACTTCCTCACCGACCCCCGCCGCAACAAGATCGCCCCCGACGGCCGCCGCCTCCAGCTCTCCAAGATCTTCGAGTGGTTTGCCGAGGACTTCGGCGGCGCCGAAAACCTCCCCGTCTACACCGACAAGTTCGTTCCCCAAAAGACCCGCGGCGCCCAGGCCACCTTCCTCGACTACTCGTGGCAGCTCAACCGCCAGTAACGCCGCGCTGGTGACTTCCCCGATGCCCGTTAAAATGCTCCCCGACAACACCATCCCGAGCGACCCCGCGCGGTGAAGGAGCACCCCGCATGGCCAAGAAAGCCGCCCAAAAGAAAACCAAGCAGCCCAAGGCCGCCCAAAAAAAGTCCACCCAACCGGCCGACACCGCCAAGCGCCATAAGAAAACCGCCGCCCGCAAACAAGCCCAGGCCGACCGCGCCGCCGCCGGCCGGCGGATCACCGACATGGCCGCCACCGTCGTCCAGCTCATCAACCAGCAGCAGGACCCCTTCGTCGAGATTCCCTCGCGCACCCTCAGCAACGTCCATTTCAACGAGAAGAAGGGCATCATCGAGCTGCTGGCGGGCAAGCAGCGCCGCGGCTTCTTCAGCCTCCTCGGCCGCCGCGGCGGCGAGGGCAGCCAGGCCAAGAAGTTCATGCAGACGATCCGCGTGGCCGAGGTCTGCAAGCAGCTTATCGACCAGGACGACTCGACCAGCATTCGTGACCTGTTCTACAACCTGAAGGTCCCGGTCAAGCAGAGCAAGGAGCTGATCTTCAACGATCAGGCCGAGTCCGACCCGATCATCGAGGACATCGAGGTCGCGGTTGCCGCCCTCCGCGAAGAGCTCGGCGTCCACGCCGAGACCAAGGGCGCGATGGTCGGCCCGATGACAATCGTCGACGACGGCGACACGATCGACCTCTCGGCCATGGGCTCCGGCGGCTGGGCGGTGCCCAGCATCGTCGAGGACAACGTCATCCGGATCGTCAAGCACCAGGCCAAGTTCATCCTGCTCATCGAGAAGGGCGCCGTCTGGCAGCGGTTCAACAAGGACCGCTTCTGGCAGAAGCACAACTGCATGATCATCCACGGCGGTGGCCAGCCCCCGCGCGGCGTCCGCCGCCTGACCTTCCGCATGCACGCCGAGCTCGGCCTGCCGGTCTACGTCCTCGTCGACAACGATCCCTGGGGCTACTACATCTACAGCGTCGTCAAGCAGGGCTCGATCAACCTCGCCTTCGAGAGCCAGCGGATGGCCATCCCGGCCGCCCGCTTCATCGGCATGAGCAGCTACGACGCCGACGCGTTCGACATCCCGCCGCACGTGCCGATGCCGCTCACCGACGAGGACCGCCGCCGCGCCCGCGAGATCCGCCAGTACCCCTGGTTCGCCAAGAAACCGTGGCAGCGCGAGATCAAGCACATGGAAGCCCTCGGCGTCAAGCTCGAGCTCGAAGCCCTCAGCAACAAGAACTTCAGCTTCATCACCGAAGAGTACCTGCCGAAAAAACTCAAAGACAAGCAGTGGCTCGACTGACCGGCGGCCTGCCAGACGCACTCTCGGTCGCCCTTGGCGTTGGGAAACAGTGCACCGAGCCGCCCGGAAGCACCGCCGCCCGCTCGCCCGCGCGCGGGCGCCGCACGGATGCCCGCGCCGTTGACCCCGGGAATCGGCGACCGGGCTCGGCCGATCCCATTCCCCAGAGCAGCCAGCCGGTTACAAGCGCTGGCCGCGCCCTTAAGATTCGCGCAGCGCGTGTGCAACGGCGCGGGGCGACTCGTGCGCCCGAACTTCGCCGGCCACTTCTGCTGACCCGGCATGGCGGGAAAAGGAATGCGAACCGAGACGATCGAGCCCCGGCCGATCTCGCAGCTCTACCGCATGGCGATCGCCGCGATGTGGCTCGGCTTGGCGGCCAACTTGCTGCTCGCGATCGTCAAGCTGATCGCCGGGATCCTGGGCCACTCGATCGCCATGGCCGCGGACGCCGCGAACTCGGTCGGCGACGCGCTCACCTCCGGCGTCACGATCTACGCCCTGCATTTCGCGCAGAAGCCGCCCGACCCCGAACACCCCTACGGCCACAGCCGAATCGAAGCCGTGGCGGCCCTCACCGTCGCGGTGCTGATCGGCGCTTCGGCGCTGGCGATCACCGTGGAAGCCGTCCGCAGCCTGCCGCGCCTCCACGCGTTGCCCCCCACGTGGGTGCTTTGGATCGCCGCCGGCAACGTCGTCCTCAAGGAAGCGTTGTTCCGCTACAAGCGGGCGGTGTCAGACCGAGCGCGGTCGCAAGCTGTTCTTGCCAACGCCTGGGACCATCGCAGCGACGCGCTCTGCTCGGCAGCGGTACTGGTCGGCCTCGCCGTGGTCCGTTTCGGCGGTCCGACGCTGATCTGGGCCGATGAAGTCGCCGCGATGATCGTGGCCGGCTTCATCCTCTTCTCCAGCGTCAAGCTCTACCGCGCGACCGCCTCCACGCTGATGGACGAGCAGTGCGATCCGGAAACCATCGCTGCCATTCGCTCGGCCGCCGAAGCGACGCCCGGCGTCGTGCGCGTCGAAACCCTCCGCGCCCGCCGTTCCGGGCTCGAGGTGCTGGTCGACATCCACGTGGAAGTCGATGGCGCACGGACGGTCGACGACGGGCACCGCATCGGACACGAGGTCCAGCATCAGATCCTCGCCGGCGTGACCGGCGTCTCGCAAGTGCTCGTCCACGTCGAGCCAACCAACCACGCCACGTCGGCGCCGGGCTAAACGACCGGCCCGCATACCGCAGAAAACGCGGCTCACGCCAATTGTCAGAAGTTGTAAGCCCCCCGCCCCCGCCAACCCCGGCACGGCAGCTCGCCCGGCCAGCCCATCAACGCACCGCCGCCAACCGGTCGCGCCTCACTCCATGAGCAACACCACAAACGGATCAATGTCAAAGAAGTCCACCGCCCCGTCCCCGTTCACGTCCGCGCTCCGCCGCTCACACCCCGGCCACCCGGCCGCATACCCCGCCTCATCCAACAGGGCCACCACAAACGGATCGATATCGTCCATGTCCACCACCCCGTCGCAGTTCGTGTCGCCGGGGATCGTGGCATGAATGACCATGAGGTGCGTAGATCCAAGACCCGCGGAAGTGGCAAGGAAGAAGAGGTTGTTCTCGGCGGCCGTCGGGAACTCGGCCGCCCAAAACCACGGACCATCGACTTCGGGCACCTCAATCTGCTCGAACGAGGCGGCGGTGCCCCCCAGCGGCGTGATCCGAAAAAGGTTCACGAACGCAGGGCCGGATCCGCTCGTCGCGTTGAAGTAGAGGGCGTCGTCAAACGTGAGCCAGGTAATCGCACCCGCCGCCTTGCCGCGTGCCCTCGCATTCAGGTTCAAAAAGTGAGTATCGGCCGCGCTGCCGCGGGTGGCGACAACTTGCAGCCTGCTGGTCCCAGCCCTGACGACCCCATACCACGTTCCGTTGAGTTCAAGGAACTCCTGTTTCAGCTCAATCGAGCCGCTGATCGCCGGAAGCAGATCCTCCGGCGGCCCCCCGCTCGTTGGCAGCGATCGCAATCGTGTCACCGTACTTTGGCCATCCGGGTCGGTGACCGTTTCGGAGAAGACGACGTGGTCATCCATCGCGACCAGCAACTCGACCTCCGTGTCTGCCGGGAGCTCGTAAACGAGCGTCGTGCTCGCTTGATCGCCACGCGTACACGCGATGCCGACGACCCCATCGATGCGGTGAAGAAAATAAAGGCACCCGTCAGCGACCGTTGCATCGTTCACGCTGCCCCATTGGTCGCGTCCGAGATATTCCATCGCGCCGGTTGCCAGATCGACCCCGTACCAGCCGCGCGTGCCGCCGTAACTCGAGTACGCTGAGGTGACAATCAGCCTGTCGCCGAGATCGAACGCCTTTTCGGGGTGGAGCGGCAAGGGCGGCGGATCGAAACCGTTCTTCCAGTGCTGCGCAATCATGATGCACTGCCGATCAAGCCCGGCGAGATTCCGGATCAGCCACACCTCGTTGTGGGAGCCCCGTGTCATGCCGACGATCGCGTGTTGGCCGGAGGAGGCGATCCCGCGAACCCATCCATCGAGCGCTTCGCTCGCAAACGAACCCACCGCAAGCGGCGCAAACGCGAGCCCTTCATCGATAAAGACGACTTCGTCACCGACAACCGTGTAGTCGTCTCCCTGTGTGTCACCCGCACGCGGTCGGCCGATCGAGCCAAAGCTCCCGCTGGCGGCGTCATAAGCCATCAGCTGCCACTCCGTCTCGCCGCCGCTATCCCATTCGAGCGGGAACAGGGCGAAGTCACCCGCGATCCGCGGCGTTCGAATGTACTGCGGTTCGGGAACCTCCCAGAGTTCCACCGTGCCGGCGACCGTCCCATCCGACGCCCAAATCCATCGAAAGCCACCGGCTGCGAACAAGACGTGATTGCCGGCAGTCGTGAGTTGTGGGCGTGGGCCACCGAGGTTGTCGATCCAGCGCCCGTAGTGTGGTGCCTCGAAAACCAACGTCGGTTGCCCTGCGCCGCCGGTGCCGAGGCACAGGCAGGCCAAAGCGACCGTAACAAGCGCGTCAGCCACCCTCATCGCGTTCTCCCGCAAAAACGACCCCCGAAAGATCTGGATTCTACCAAGGGCCTTCGGGGCGGGTCAATGCTCCAGTGAAGATTGAGGATTGACGCGATCTGTCTCCGGCGGGAGCCGCTCGAATTTGGTATCTCTCGAAACGAAGTCGGGCCCACCGGTCATCCGAGCAGGCCCGATCGCGACGTTGTCACTTAGCGAAGTTGTGGCGTTATGCCGGCCCCGGCACGTACGGACGCGCGTCGTTTACCGCTATATGTCCGATCGCGAAGGCCGTGAGCCGCTCGAAGCGGTCGCTCGCCGCTCACCCGCCCGCCGTACCGTCCCCGTCAAAGTCGATCGACGTGATGTGCATCACGTCCACGAAGCGGCCGCCGGCCACCGCGTCGGCCACGAAGACCGAGCGCCCCTTCGGATGCACAAACAAGAATTCCGGGTGCGGTACCGGTAACTGCTGGCCCGTGACCAGGGTCAACGAGAATGGCTCGAACGGCTCGGCGCCCAGTGCGCGTCGTAAATCGTCCGCCGTCACGATCGTCCCTCCGGCGACCGCCGCCTCCCCCTACGCCAAATTCATCGTCATCAGGAAGATCCCGTTGCTGTCAGTCTTCTCCAGCCGCGTCCGCAGCATCTCCACCGACTCCACCGGGTTCATGTCGCTCAGCACCCGCCGCAGCAGGTACACCTTCTCGAGCTCCTTCGGATCCAATAGCAGCTCTTCTTTCCGCGTGCCCGACGCGCCGATGTTGATCGCCGGGTAGACCCGCTTCTCGACCAGCCGCCGATCCAGGTGCAGCTCGCTGTTGCCCGTGCCCTTGAACTCCTCGAAGATCACCTCGTCCATCTTCGAGCCTGTCTCCACCAGCGCGGTCCCCACGATCGTCAGGCTGCCGCCCTCTTCAATGTTCCGGGCCGCCCCAAAGAACCGCTTCGGCTTCTGCAGCGCGTTGGCGTCCACGCCACCGGTCAAGATCTTGCCCGAGTGCGGCACCTCCGTGTTGTGCGCCCGCGCCAGCCGCGTGATCGAGTCCAGGAAGATCACCACGTCGTGGCCGTACTCCACCAGCCGCTTCGACTTCTCCAGCACCATGTCCGCGACCTGCACGTGCCGACTCGCCGGCTCGTCGAAGGTCGAGCTGATGACCTCCGCATCCGTTGCCCGCTGCATCTCGGTGACTTCCTCCGGCCGCTCGTCGATCAGCAGGATGATCACCTTCGCGTCCGGGTGGTTCGTCGAGACTGCGTTGGCCATCTTCTGCAGCAGCACCGTCTTGCCGGTCCGCGGCGGCGCGACGATCAGCATCCGCTGCCCGAAGCCGATCGGCGTCACCATGTCCACGATCCGCATGTTGAGCTCTTTCGGATCGGTCTCCAGGAACACGCGGTTGTCGGGGTGCAGCGGCGTCAGGTCCTCGAAGTTCGTCTTCTCCGAGACCGTCTCCGGCGCCTCGTAGTTGATCGCCTCCACCCGCAGCAGGGCGAAGTACCGCTCCGACTCCTTCGGTGGCCGAATCTGACCCGCGACGACGTGCCCGTTCCGTAGCCCGAACCGCCGGATCTGCGACGGGCTCACGTAGATGTCATCCGGGCAGGGGAGGTAGTTGTACTCCGGGCTCCGCAGGAAACCGAAGCCATCCGGCAGGATCTCCAGCACTCCCTCGCCGTACAACAGCCCGTTCTGGCTGATCCGCCGCTTCAGGATGTTGAAGATCAGGTCCTGCTTCGTCAGCCCGACGAAGTCCTCGATCCCCTCGTCCTTGGCGACCTCGTGCAACTCCGCCACACTCATCTTCTGCAGGTCGGTGATGTGCAACTCCGACCGCTTGATCTTCTCGTACTTCTCGTGCGTCTCCGCGTCGATGGCCGGCTCCGCCTCATCGACATCGGTGTCCTCGACCGGCGGCTGCTCCGCCGCTTCGCGCTCCTGGTCCTTCTCTTTGTCCTTATCCTTCCCGCCCGAGCGGCGCCCGCGGCCGGGACGCTTGCCCTTGGTCGCGGACCGCCCCCGCGAGCGACGCTCCGTCGTCTCTTCATCCGCGGTATCGGTCTCGACGAATTTCGAATCGGCATCTTCGGCTGTCACGGTGTCCTCCGTGGTGTCGTCGGCAGGGGGGGTCGAATCGTGGCGCTTGGCCGTCGGTTTGCGGCCCGGGGCGCGAGTTGGCGTCTTCGCCATACAGCAGGGTTCCTAAAGGGTTTGAAGGAGTGATTGGAGGTTGTGTTGGTGTTCCGTCAGTTGCGCGGTTCATGTTCAGGCGGTGTGGGAAGCGGGCGGTGAGCTCACGTGACCGGTCTGAGCCCCCCGTCACAGCCTCGCGCGAGTCAGTCACAGCCTCGCGAGAATCTCGGCTACCTGTCGCTCGAGTGCCGCCCGCTCACCCTCGTTGTCGATCACGAAGTCGGCTTGGCGACGTTTTTCGGCCACCGGAAGTTGCCATTGCTCGCGGCGAGATACCTCGTCGGCGTCCCACTTCCGGGTTCGTTTGAGTCTCTGCTTCCGCTCGTGGTCACTGACCGCAACGAAAACGACAGCGTCACAGGTCTGGACGAGGTTGCTTTCGAACAGAAGCGGGGAGTCGAGGACAATCGCGGCGAACGCGGCATCCTTGCTTGCTCCCGCAATCATAGCGGCCCGCCGCTCGGCGATCAAGGGGTGCGTCAACGATTCCAACCGCTGCCGCGCCGCCGGATCAGAGAAAACGATCCCCGCCAGCTTCCGCCGATCCGGCCTGCCGTCCGGACCCAGAATCTCTTTCCCCCACCACTCGGCCAGCTGCCCCGCCACCGCTGGTTCCCGCAGCACCGCATGGTTCAAGGCATCCGAGTCAATCACGCAGCAGCCCTGCCGACCGAATTCTGCCGCCACCGTCGACTTCCCCGACCCGATCGCCCCGCACAGCCCGACAATCGGCTTCGCCCCGGTCCTCACCGCCGGTGCCTTCGACACGCCCGACCCCTCTTCGCACTGCCCCGCCACGACCCACTCCCAGTGGGACCCCGAGCACGCCCTGGACCATTCGGGAGATTTGCCCGCCCGCCGACGGGCCCGATTCACACCACCCCAATAGGATATCAGAAAAGTTGCTCACCGGATTCGCCGCCGTGCCCAGCCGCACCGACGCGTCGGCGTCTCGGAGCAAGATGCGTTAGGTCCCAACATGCCCCAACCAAGCAAAAAGGGAGATCCAATGGCAGCCAGTGTGGGTAAACCCGCCCCTGACTTCAAGGGCACGGCCTGCGTCAAGGGCGAGTTCAAGGACATCAGCCTCTCGGACTATCGCGGCAAGAAGGTCGTCCTCTTCTTCTGGCCGCTCGACTTCACGTTCGTCTGCCCGACCGAAATCGTCGCCTTCAACGAAAAATACAAGGACTTCCAGGAGCGCAACACCGAGGTCCTCGGTGCCTCCGTCGATAGCCACTTCACCCACCTCGCCTGGCAGCGCACCCCCCAGAAACAGGGCGGCCTCGGCCCCATCGACTTTCCCATGATCGCCGACCAGACCCATGCGATCAGCGATAGCTACGGCGTCCTCGTCGAGGACGGCGGCGTCGCCTTCCGCGGCCTCTTCCTCATCGACGAGGAAGGCGTCATCCGCCATCTGGTCATCAACGACCTGCCCCTCGGCCGCAGTGTCGACGAGGCCCTCCGGATCGTTGACGCCCTCGCCCACTTCCAGAAAAACGGCGAGGTCTGCCCCGCCAACTGGAAGCCCGGAGAAAAGGCCATGAAGGCCGGTGTCGACGAGTCCAAGGAGTACTTCGAGAGCTGGGCCAAGTAGGCGCAACCTCGACGCCCGGCAGGCTCAATCAACGCGGGCGGCGGCCCCGGGTCGCCAGCCCGCGTTTATTTTCTGCGTCTCGCGGCGTCTTCCCGGCCGGGCTCGGCACGCCGAGCGCCAATCGCGGGAATCGACCCACGGGGAAACGCCACGCCCCGCTTCAGAATCGCTGAAATCGCCCCGCGACACGGTCCGGACCCGCATTGCCTGGATTCGGGCCTTACCATACAGTACTACACAGGTACGAATTGGACGCAGTGGGCTTAGCCGAGTCCTGAGGTCGTTTGGAATGGAAACCAAGCATGTGGTCGTGATCGGAGCCGGTTTCGGCGGGCTCCACGCCGTCCGAACCCTGGCGCGCGACTATCGGGTCCGCATCACCCTCATTGACCAGAACAACTACCACCTGTTCCAGCCGCTGCTCTACCAGGTCGCGATCGCCGGCCTCGAGGCCCCCCAGATCGCCTTCCCGATCCGCGGGTTCCTCCGTAGTTTCCCCCGAGCACGGTTCCATCTCGGCCGCGTCAGCGGTATCGAAACCCAAAACAAGATCGTGTGGGTCGGAGATCACCCCGTCCCCTACGACTACCTCATCGTCGCCGCCGGCAGTCGCTCCGCCGACTTCGGCATCCCCGGCGTCCGCGAGCACGCCATCGGCCTCAAGAGCCTCTCCGAGGCTATCACGATCCGGGACCGCGTCCTCTCCGCCTGCGAGGAAGCCGTTCACACGATCGACGAGCAGCGCCGCCGCGCCTTGCTCACCTTCGTCGTCATCGGCGGCGGCCCGACCGGCGTCGAGCTGGCTGGCGCCCTCGGCGAGCTCCGCAAGCACGTCATTCCCCGCGACTACCCCGAAATCGACCTCAACGAGGTCCGCGTCATCCTCATCGAGGCCGCCGACCGTCCGCTCCTCCACCTGTCGCCCTCCTCCTCAGAGTACGCCCGCAATTTCTTCGCCGGCCTCGATGTCAAGGTCCTGACCAACAAAATGGTTCAGGAGGTCACCCCCGGTGCCGTCATCACCCGTGATGGCGACCACATCACTACCTTCAACGCCATCTGGTCTGCCGGCATCGCCGGCCGCTCGCTGCCCGGCCTCCCCGACCCCGTCCGCCAAGGCCGGATCGTCACCACCGACTCACTCACCCTCCCCGATCACCCAGACGTCTACGTCATCGGGGACCAGAGCGGCATGGAGGCCCCCGACGGCCGCTTCTTCCCGCAGGTCGCCCCCCTGGCGATCCAGCAGGGAAACCACGCCGCCCGCAACATCCTCCGCGAGATCGGCGGCAACGTGAAAGCCCCGTTCAAGTACTTCGACAAGGGCAACATGGTCACCCTCGGCCGCAACCACGCCGTCGCCGAGGTCGGCAAGCTCAAGTTCACCGGCTTCCCCGCGTGGTCCGCCTGGCTCGGCGTCCATCTTCTTTACCTGCTGGGCGGCCGCAACCGCTTCATGGTCCTGTCCAACTGGGCCTATAGTTACTTCACGTACGACTACGCCGTTCGGACTATGCACCAGCGACGGGAATTCCCCGCGCTGGCCACCGAAGCGGCGGCACCACCACTGGAGACCGTCTCATCCGCGTAGCCGCTTCCCCCGCGGCCCGGTGACGAACCTGATACCATTGCTCGCTCAACGGATAGGAAAGGGATGACCATCACCACCCAAGGCACTCAATCCAAGCCCGCCGCCACCGAGGTCCTCAACGCGACCGTCACCATGCGGCAGGATATCAACGAATACCTGAGCATCGTCCGCGTGCGCCCCGACAGCGGCCACATCCCCGACTTCAGGCCCGGACAGTTCGCCACGCTCGGCCTGCCGCGTCAGCCCAAGCAGCAGGAAATCGAGCTGCTCCGCAAGCACGGCAAGGAGCCCCGCGTCCGCATCACTCGCCGGGCCTACTCCATCGCTTCGGCCCCCGGCGACGACTACCTCGAGTTCTTCGTGATCCTCGTCAAGGAAGGCCGCCTCACGCCCCAGCTCTGGAGCGTCCCCCAGGGAGGCCGCCTCTGGATGCACGAGGAGATCAAGGGCGAGTTCACCCTCGACCCCGTCCCCGCAGGCCGCGACCTGGTGATGGTCTCAACCGGCACCGGCCTCGCGCCGTACCTCTCGATGTACCGCCAGTTCCGCAACACAAACCGCTGGCGATCCTTCACCGTCATCAACGGCGTCCGCCACGTCTGCGACCTCGGCTATGTTGAGGAGCTAAACCGCTACCAGGAAGAAGACCCCAATTTCACTTACATCCCCCTGGTCTCCCGCGCCGGCGCCGAGGATGCCTGGGATGGCGTGCATGGCCGCGTCAACGTTCTCCTCGAGGGCGACGCGTACGAGAAGATCACCGGCCGCACGCTCGATCCATCGCAGGCCAGCGTTTTCCTCTGCGGAAACCCCGCGATGATTGACGACATGGAGGCGGAGCTGATCAAACTGGGCTTCACCGTTCACACCCACGACCAGCCCGGCAACATCCATTTCGAGCGCTACTGGTAACACTGGCGCACCGCGCAGCGACAAGCCAGCGCACCAATCTCAGCAGGAACGAAGCGGCCCGCGACAGCTATCTGCCGCGGGCCGCTCGTGCTATTCCAGGGATCTTTCACCCCCGCAGCGGTTACAGCGCCTCGAAGCGGATCGTGCCCGTCACGATGTCAGCCGAGATCGTCCCGCCGCCGCCATTCAGCGTCGCCGTGACCTCGCGTGAAATCGTGCTCCCCGAGCGATTGAGGTTCGTCACCGTAAACGCGGACAGGTCGTCGCGCACCACCCCGAACACCGTCTGCAGATCGAGGTCGGCCGCGAAGTCATCCGGCACCGCGATCTCGATGTCGCCGTTCGCCAGCTCCGCCGTCACGAAGCCGTCCGCCGGCGGGTTCGCGGCGATTGTGATATCGCCGTTGCTGCCCGCCGCCGCCACGTTGCCCGAGTTCGACTGGATCCCGACATCGCCGTTGCCGAAGCTCACGTTCAGGTTCCCTTCCTGGCCCGTGATCGACGCATCCCCGTTGTCGAACGTCATCGTCGCCGTTCCCGTCGTCCGCGACAGGAAGATCTCCCCGGTATCCAACTCGATATCAACCGCGCCGGTGTTGTCTGCCACGCTCACGTTGCCCGCCTCCAGCGCGATCGTCGTGCTGCCGGCATTGCCCGTTACGTTCACGTTGCCGGCCTCGCTCTCGATATCCAGCGTCACGCCCGCCGGGAGCGTCAACGTCACATCCGCCGACCACGGGAACGTCGAGCTCACCACCGGGCCCGTCAGTGTCAGCCGCAGGATCGACGCGTCGTTCGGATCCGGCTCCAGCGTCACCGTCACCTGGCTCAGCCGGTTCTCGGCATCCTCAGCGTCCCGCCCCAACGCCCGCGTGGTCCCGGTCAGGACCGCCTCGCTCAGGCTGTCATCAAATTCGATCGTCACGTTGCCGGCCTTCCACCGCACCAGCAACGTCGTTACGCCCGAGCTCGAGGCCGTCAGGTCGACGTCGTCCGTCGCCCGATCGATCCCCGGCTCCACCGTAATCGTGCAGGCCGGCAGCGCCAGCAACACGACCAAGCCGCTCGCCAAGCCGAACCGCTGCCATCGTCTGATTTGCGTCATGGGGCTCGTCTCCTGTCTCGCTCCCGGGGATCGCCGTTCCATCGGACCTCCAATGTCCGGAACGGCATGCGGCCGCGCAACTCACTCGGCGGCCGACGACCGCCCGCATTATGGGCCCGCGGTCAAGTCGGAATGCACTGTCTGGGCACAAGGGCGGCGTGCGAGACTCGGCAGGGGGTCAAATCCGCAGCCCGCTCTTCGCCCGGGCCGCGAGATAACGCATGTAGCGATCCACCGAGGCGTGCACCTCGTTGGCCGCCTCTTCGGCGTTCGCCCAGCCCTCGCTCTTCACCGTCGCCCCCTCCAGCTCCTTGTAGGTCAAGAAGAAGTGCTCGACCTCGCGCAGAAAGTGGACCGGAGCCTTCTCCAGGTCGGTGATCTCGTTGAAGAGCGGGTCGGAGTTCGGGACCCCCAAGATCTTGTAATCCGGATTCCCGTGATCGGTCATCTTAAACATCCCGATCACCCGCGTCTCGATCAGGCAACCCGTAAATGTCGGCTCGTTCACCTTCACCAGGATGTCGAGCGGGTCATCATCTTCCGCCAGCGTCTGCGGAATGAACCCGTAATCCCCAGGATAATGCGACGAGGAGTACAGGTACCGGTCCAACCGCATCAACCCCGTCGCCTTGTCGAGCTCGAACTTGTTCCGCCGGCCCTTCGGGATCTCGATGATCGCGTTCACGTCCGACGGCAAGTGCGTGCCGGCCGGGATGCTCATGAAGATTGAGCCGTCCATCATGGTGCGCCTTCTCCCAGTCCCTGTCCGGCCTGCCCCCGCCGGACCTGCTCAGTCACTAACCCGACATCCTAGCAATTTTTTCGCCGTGCGGGGTCGCAAGTTAGCCGGCTGGCAGAACGAAGACACCCCAACCCTGCCTTTGCCAACCTGAGGTCGACGCCGCCCGGCCCACAAACAATCCAGCCCCGCGACCGACTCGATCGCGGGGCTGAAGTGGATCAATGCTCCGGTTGCCTCGGGACGCCAATTTGCAGGCGTCGAACCGCATCAGGCGGCCACAACATCCTCGTTGACGACGATCCGCAGTTTGTCTAGGGCCTTGTTCTGGATCTGGCGGACGCGTTCCTTGGTCACGCCGATCAGCTCGGCCACCTGCTTGAGGGTTTTCGCCCGCGGCGGTCCGTCGACGTCGCGTGGCCGGTTCAAATCGAACCGTGCCTCGAGCACCCGCTGCTCGACCGCGCTCAGCCCGGCCGTGTTCTTCGTCAGAATCTCGCGGAGATCGCTAACGAAATCATCCTCGATGTTCTCGCGCTTCCGCTCGAGGTGATCGCTCTTCTCGAGCGCCGGGTCGAACTCGGTCGGGAAGTAGCTGCGGTAGCGGGCGCTCTTCGCGGCCGAGCTGCTGAAACTGCTCAGAATCGCCCGGCAGGCATAGGTGCTGAACTTGAAGCCCCGCATGCAGTCAAACTTGTCGACGCTCCGCAGTAGCGCAAGATTGCCCTCGCAAATCAGGTCGCCGATGTCCACGCCGACGGTCTTCGACCGCTTCGCCATCGCCGGGACCAACGAGAGGTTTGCCTGAATAATGTACGTTCGCGTCTTGTGGGCGGCGTAGTACCACTTCAGCACCTCCCGCGCCTCGCGGGCGGTCAGCCGCTTGCTCTTCGCATTCCGCACCACCCGCATCACGCGGTAGCGGCAGTAGTTCAGGCACAAGAACAACTCGCGTTCTTCCGCCGCCGTCAGCGACCGTGTCGAAGACGCCGCCGGCGCAAAGGGGTCGCCGCCGATGCTGATCCCGATGGCCACCTCGATCTCATCGAGCGGGCCACAGAACTGTTTTTCGCCGTTCGAACGCGGAAACCGTTCGTCGTAGACGCACTCCAACTCCTCAGAGAGCAGCTTCTCCAGTGTCGATACCTCGTCTACCGTGAAGCGCTTCAGCGTCGACGGCACGGGCAGCTCAACCTTCGGCTGGTGCTTCCGCAACGACGCACCGCGCGTCGCCTTCGTGGTCGACCGACTCTCTTCGGGCTTGCTTTGGCGGCCTTCTTCAGAGGCGGGCGTCTGCGTCGAGCGACGTGGATCCGTGCTGCGCGTTGCGGCTCGCGTGCTGGCCATGGTGTCCGTTCCTTTCAATCGAAGCTTGATCCTGTCCCTGCTCAAAAGATAGCACAGGAAACGAAAACGTGCAAATCGTTCAGGTCCGATCTTCCCGATGGGCACGAATGTAACGGCGGTTCGCGCGCGGGCGGGCCAGCTGAAGCGTTTTTAAGTCATTTTTCATCAATGGCTTATGCGATCCAGCCCCGCCGCCCCTCCGGGGCGCCGGGCGTTTCCGCTCGGCGGCCGCCGTGTAATAAAATCGTTGTAATCGGTTGCTCCGCCGCCCGTGCCTCCCCTTCTTGATCCTGGATACGGGCCCGACTTCAACCGGTTCACACCCGCCTCCACCACGCCGGGACATCCCTAAGGCGGCGTCGCTGTGAAATAGTACTCTAGCGGTACTATATCACGCGTCCTGTTTTTCGCAAGGGGCCCCCGGCCGCCTCAGCGGTTCGCGCCGCGGAATGCCCGCGGTGCCGCCGCGACGTCAGCCGTCTTCAGGAAAGGTAATCAACTCGATCCACTGCCCACCCGGCGCTTCCAAGTAGAAGCTCCGCGAGCCGTCGCGGTGAGGCTTGATCTCCGCATCGAACCGTTTCGCAAAGGCTTCCAGCTCCTCCGCCCCCATCCGCCATGCAATGTGGTTCGGATGCTGGTCACGGTTCACGAACGCCAGCCGCGTGCCGTGGGCCTCAATAAACGCCCACGTGTCATCCTGATACAAGACCTCGCAGTCGGAAAACAGCTCGCGATACCACGCAACCGCATTCGCAATGTCCGGCACCTGCTGGGCCACGTGATCGAAACGAACCGCCATCCGGGCTGCTCCTTGCCAAGAGGGGAGAGTAGGGGGGTCAACTGGCGTCGCGGGCGGCCTTCTGGGCACCCTCGGCCGCGTCGCCCTCGACCGCTTCCCGCTGGGCCCGCGTCGGCACACTGTCCAGCCGCTGCTTGAGATTCTTGAACAGCACGTCGTACTGCTGCTTCTTCCGCGTCTCCAGCTCACCCAACGCCAACTTCAACCGCTCCGGATGGTTCCGGAAACGGCTTTCGGCCGCCTGGGTCTGCTGCGTGTGACGCCGATCCACCTGTTCACGCAGCCGCACGATCTGGTCATGCAGCCGCCACGCCAGCTTCTCCTGGTTGTCTTCCAGCGCATAACGCTTGGCGAAGCTCACCACGTAGCGGCCCCATTCGTCCAGCTTCTTCTCAGACCGCTCACCGTTCGATGTGCCCCGCCGGTCAGAGCCCCGCCGCGCCACCGGCGGCGTCGGCCGATCAGCCGGCCGCTGCGTCGGGCGAGCCTCGTTCCGGCGCTCGCCAGCCGGCGTCTGGACCGGCTCTGCAGCCTGCGCCACCGCTTGCTCGTTCGCGGCGTCCGCGTTCTCGCCGGCGAGGCCCCCGTCGGCGTCCATCTCCGCCGCGATCAGCTTCGCCTCGCCGGCCGCCTGGATCGGGTCGTTTTGCAGCCCCCACTCCGTCGCATCCCACTCCCCCATGATCCAGCGGTCGCTCTGCGCCCGAACCTCCTCGAACCGCCGGTTGTTCGCCGCCAGGTCCTGCCGCACCAGCGCCTGCTGCTCAGGGCTCAGCACCTGCATGAACTCCTCGGCCGAAACCTGCAGCTGCTGGTGCGAGTCCTCCACGATCGGCCGGGCCAGCTGCGTCCACCGCGCCACCTGCTCCGGCGTGATCGCCTCGCCGGCCGCCCGCGTTTCAATCGCCTCCAGCGAGTACTCCATGATCGTCGGCATGTGCCGGACAAACAGCTCCCGCGACTGCTCCGCGATCAGCCGCTGCATCACCCGCGTCTGTCCCCGCGACAACGCATACCGCTCCGTCAGCAGGTCGCTCAACCGGTTAAACCGCTCCTGCGGCTGCCAGGGCGGGATCGCCCCGACCTCCCGAATCACCTCCAGCGAAAACCGGTCCGCATCGCCCGTCCAGTTGTTCTGGGCGTAGACATTCTCCGCAGCCGACATCGCGTAGCCGTACTGCTCCTCCCACGGCCCGAGATCCTGGACGCTGTCCATGATCTCCCCAAACCGCTGGAACGCCGCCGTAAACCGGCCCGCGAATCCCTGGCCGCTGAACGGGCCCTCGTCCGTCTGGCCGAGAACGCTTGCCGGCCGCGCCAACAGCACCGCGGCGAGCAGCACGCGAACACAATGACGCGATTTCAAAACCATGGCGGGAATCGACTCCTCCGGGAGATTCGGTGCGGCCGCATGGCACGCCGCAACCACTTCAGCTACTCTCAAATTCTACGCGCTGGGGGAAGCTGAGTTCTAGCGACCGCCCGTGAAAGCCCCCCGAGGAGCAGCATGGCGCCGGTAAAAGTCCTGATCCTGCGGACCGCAGGCACAAACTGCGACCACGAGACCGAGTTCGCCTGGCAACTCGCCGGTGCGACCGCCGAGCGTGTTCACCTCAGCCGCGTCATCGCCGAACCCCGCCTGCTGGACGACTACCAGATCCTCACCCTGCCCGGCGGCTTTAGCTTCGGCGACGATATCTCCGCCGGCCGCGTTTTCGCCCGCCAGCTCGAGCGCCACCTCCGCGACCAGCTTGGGACTTTCGTCGACGCCGGCAAGCTCGTCCTCGGTATCTGCAACGGCTTCCAGGTCCTCGTCAAAGCCGGCCTGCTCCCGGAGCGCAACCCCACGAGCCGCCGCTGCACCATCGCCGCCAACGAGCCCCCCGGCTTCCAGGATCGCTGGGTCTGGCTCGAGGCCGGCGACACGCCCTGTGCCTTCCTCGAGCCCCACCGCCGGTACGAGCTCCCGATCGCCCACGGTGAGGGCCGCGTCACGTTCAGCAGCCCTGCCGACCGTAACCAGGTCACGCAGCAACGCCTCGCGGCCCTGCGCTATGTCGCCCCCGAAAACCCCGCCGGCCACGCCGGCCTCCCACCGAACCCAAACGGCTCAGACGGCGACCTGGCCGGACTCTGCGACTCCACCGGCCGCGTCCTCGGCCTGATGCCGCACCCCGAGCGGTTCGTCCGCTGGACGCAGCACCCTGCGTGGACGTCGCTTCCGCCCCGCGAGCCCGGCGACGGCTTCGCCTTCTTCGAGCAGGCCGTCCGTTACTTCCGCTGAGCGGGGCGGCTTCAACGTTTCTTTTCCGCCGGATCAATCGCATCGACGAGCGCGTTGCCGTCGGGAAAGCGCGCCCGCAAGTCAGGGAGGGCCGCCTCGAGCGCATCACGCTCGAAATCGGTGATCGGCGAGGCCACCGGTGCCGCCGCCAGCCAGTTCTCCCACTCCGGCAGCTTCACCCGCAGATCGTCGCCCACCGCCAGCAGCCGCACCGACGCCTCTTCTATCGACCGCTGCGGGTTCACCGCGATATACACCGCGTCGTCCAGGTGAACCTGCCACCAAAACGGGTTCTTCCGATTCGCCGTCACCCACGCATCCACATACGCCTTGGCAAACCGCGGCCGCTCCGGCCACTGCTCGTAGCACGGCCAACAGATCGGCTTCCCGCAATACCGTTGCAGCGGATCGTTCTTCGGCAGGAACTGCCCCGAGGTCATGAACGCCCCGGGCGGCGTGGCAATCGGCTCATCCCCCAGCGCGCACCGCGCGTTCGGCGGAATTGGAATGCTCATGACGGTGGCAACGGCCTTCTGCGGCGGCACGTGAGACTTTCGTCAGGAGAGTTGACGCGGACCTGTGACCATCGCGCGAATAATAGGGACCAACGGAAGTCCGGACCAAGCCACGCCGCTACGTATTTGTCCTGTCCGCTGCCGGCCCGCTCACGTCATTTCAGAGGTCGCCTAGCGGTTTTGCGTCAGTTGCTTGAGGAAACCCGCCAATACTGGACGCGGAATGTCGCTCAATTCCTCGGGCGGCACCTCGTCCATGAGGATCCGCTCCGCCACCTCGCGCGTCTTGTCGGGGTGTCGCGCCAGCACCTTCGCGATCGACTCCGCATCCTCGAGCTCGCCGGCCGACATCCGCTGCGCATACTCGGTGACGAGCTGTTGGACATCGACCTCCGGCTCGCGGGGCGGAGCACTCGTTTCCTCGCCGGGCGGCCGCGACGCCGAGCGGAGCGTCTCCTCCGCCAGCCGCCGCGATTCCTCGAGCAGTTCCTGCTGCCGCCGCTCCTCTTCCTCGTTCAGCGGCTCGAGCTCGAGGGGCTCCAGCTGGTCCGCCGGCGTCGGAATGTACACGCTCTGCTCGCACGAGGGACATTTGCCCCGACGCCCGCCGGCATCATCCGGAGCCTTCACCAGCGCGCCACATTTTGGACAGTGGAACTCGATTGACATGCGCACCTCCACAACGTTCAGGCCGCTGCGCTGCAGCCCGCATTGTAACCGACCGTGAGCCCGCTGCGAATGCACTCAATGCCGCGATCGGAACATCAGCCGCAGCGGCACCTCCTTGAACGGCAACACCTCCCGCAACCGGTTCTCGAGAAACCGCTGGAAGTTCTCCGTCACGGCCCCGGGGTTGTTGCAGAAAAACACCAGCGTCGGCGGGCTCACCCCCACCTGCGTCGCATACAGGATCCGCACGGACTTCACGCCGCGCTTCGGCGTCGGGCTCCGCTCCGCCAGCACCGCCTGCAACACGCTGTTCAGCCGCCCCGTCCCGACCCGCGTCCGTGCTTGCTTGAAAAGGCCCTGCGCGACCTCGACCGCCGCCCGCACGTTCTTGTTGTCCTTGGCCGTCAGGAACGTCAGCGGCGCATACCGCCACGCCGGCATCACCTGCGTCAGGTACTCCGCGTACTGCTCCGAGGACGCCCGTCCCTGCGCCAGGTCCCACTTGTTGATCGCCACGACCATCGGCTTGTACTCGTCCTGGATCGCCCGCGCCAGCTTCAGGTCCACCTCCGCGATCGGTACCTCCGCGTCAACCAGGAGCAACGCGACATCCGCCCGCTTGATCGAGTGCAGCACCCGCGTGTGCGCATAGAAGTCGATGTCGTTCATGCTGCTCTTCTTGCGCACCCCCGCCGTGTCGATCGCGATGAACCGGTGCCCGTCCAGGTCGAACTCCACGTCCACCGCGTCCCGCGTCGTCCCCGGCACCTCGCTCACGATCACCCGGTCATCACCGGCCAGCGCGTTCACCAGCGTGCTTTTGCCCGCGTTCCGCTTCCCCACGATCGCCAGCTTCATCACCGGTTCGTCGGGCCGCGCATTCGCCGCCGCCCCCAACAGCGGCACCAGCCGGTCCAGCAGGTCGTGCCGCCCGTAACCGTGCGCCGCCGACAGCGCCACCGGCTCCCCCAGCCCGAACCCCGCGAACTGCGCCGCCTCCGGACCCAGGTGACCCTCGTCCACCTTGTTCGCGCAGACGATCACCGGCCGCTCGAGCTTCCGCAGCAGGTCGGCGACCTTCTCGTCCAGCGGCATGATCCCGTCGCGGATGTCGACGACGAAGAGGATCACGTCCGCCTCCTTGATCGCGAACCGGATCTGCGTCTCGACATGCTCCTCGAGGTTGTCGTCGTCCACGATCCCGATCCCGCCCGTGTCGATCAGCTCGAAGTAATGCTCGTCGTGCTCGATCAGCGCCCCCACCCGGTCGCGGGTGATCCCCGCCCGCGGATCAACAATGCTGATCCGCTGCCGCGAGAGCAGGTTGAGCAGCGAGCTTTTGCCGACGTTCGGCCGGCCGACGATGACCACCTTCGGAAGTGCCATGGGCGCGATGATAGGCCCGCGGCGCACCGTCGCCTAGTTCGTCAATGGTAGGAGGGGGGCGACCGCGAGACGGTCAGGCGACTACCCGGCGGGTCCGCACCGCCACGCCGCGCTGGCTCGCCTGCGTGCGGATGAAGTTCTGCGTGCTGATCAGCTCGATGTCCTTCGCCGTCAGCTGCCGCAGGTTCATCTCCGCCTTCTCCCGATCCCAGTACCCGCAGGCGTCGTAGATCACCGCCACCGGCCGCTGGCGCATCACCAGCCCCAGCGCAAGATGGCGGATCGAATCGTCGAGGGCGACCCCGAACAGCACGAACCGCCGCGCCGGCATCTCCGTCAGCAGCCGGTCCAGCTTCGGGTTCGAGAACGGATCGCGGTTCGGCTTGTAGAGGATCGTCTGCTGGCAGCGCGTCGTGATGTCCAGCGCGATCGAGAGCGAGTTGTCGCAGTCCACCACCAGGTGGTTTGGCAGCACCGAGAAGGGCACCTTCCGCTGGCCGTACGTGCCCAGCACGCACGCCCGGCTGTCACGCTCGTGGTCGTACTCCCGCTGGGCTTCGACCAGGGAGAGCAGGGGGGCCTTCGTATAGCGGACCAGCGCCAAAATCTGCTTGATGTGTTTCCGCAAGCCGTTCAGGTTCGCGCTCGGCCGGGCGCCGTCGGGGTGCAGGTAGTCGCGCTGGAGACACACATCCACGAATACGTCGGAAACGACTTTTTTGCGCATTCCGCGCTCCCTCCGGACATCCGCTGCCGCCGGCGACCAGCCGCCACGTCACCCGAGAAACAAATCGGTAACCGCGCGCGGTCAGAGATGAAAGCCGCCGTGCTCTCGCCGGCGAATTGTAGGCCCGCCGCGAATGTCAAAGTCAAAGCCGTCCCCGCGAGAGACGGATAGAACGCCCGGACACGAGGCTAGTCGTCCGCGTCACCCAACGGCTTACAGCCGAAAATGCTGCGTTTTCACGTTGCGTGAGAACGTTTGACGCCCGGCGGTCACCGGCAGTCTGTCGGCGGTTCTGCGGAACTCTCGCTGGACTCCTGGGAACGTAGCCCCGATAACTAGTGCGCCGGGCGGATCCCGATGGCGGGACGCCGTCCGCCCCCGCGACCGCCTGCTTGGGAGTTGACGCAATGAGCTTGATGATTTCCGTTTCCGGCGTCCGTGGACTCGTCGGCGAAACCTTCACACCCGCCGTCGTGCTCCAGTTCGCCCAGGCTTACGGGACCTTGCTCGGGGGCGGACGCGTCGTCCTCGGCCGCGATTCCCGCCCCAGCGGACAGATGTATGCCGCCGCCGCCGCCGCCGGCCTCACCGCCGCCGGCTGCGCCGTCACCGACCTCGGCGTCGTCATGACGCCGACCATCGGCCGCGCGATCCGCGACGGACAGCACGACGGCGGGCTGATGATCACCGCGAGCCACAACCCGCAGCCCTGGAACGGCCTCAAGGTGCTCGACAACCAGGGACTCGCCCCCGACCCCGAGCAGGTCGAAAAGCTCGTCCAGATCCGCGCCAAGGGCGCCTACCACCACAGCAAGGACCGCTTCAGCGAGATCGCCTACGACGACGACGCCGGCCGCCGTCACCTGCAAGCCGTTCAAGAGCAGATCACGATCGACACCCAGCCCCTTCAGGGCCTCCGCGTCGTCCTCGACAGCGTCAACGGCGCCGGTTGCCTCGTCACCCCCGAACTCCTCGTCGCCATGGGCTGCGACGTCATCCACCTCAACGGCGACCCCACCGGCGTCTTCGCTCACCCGCCCGAGCCGATCGCCGAAAACCTGCAGTCCGTCTGCGACGCCGTCCAGGAGACCCAGGCCCAGGTCGGCTTCGTCCAGGACCCCGACGCCGACCGCCTCGCGATCATCGACGAAAACGGCCGCTTCATCGGCGAGGAGTACACCCTCGCCTTCGCCGCCGACGCGCTGCTCCGCCAGCGGAAAGGCGCCGTCGCCGCCAACCTCAGCACCAGCCGCATGATCGACGACGTCGCCGCCCGCCACGGCGTCAAGGTCGTCCGCACCCCCGTCGGCGAGGCCCACGTCGCCCGCGGCCTGCTCAAGGCCCACGGCGTCGTCGGCGGCGAGGGCAACGGCGGCGTCATCGACCCCCGCATCTCGCCCGTCCGCGACAGCCTCTCCGGCATCAGCCTCGTGCTCCAGCTGATGGCCCTGACCGGCAAGTCGATCAGCGAACTCGTCCAGGACCTGCCCGCCTATGCCAGCGTCAAGGAGAAGTTTGAGTGCCCACGCGACAAGATCGACGCCGCCGTTAAGCGGGTCGCCCAGCACTTCGCCGACCAGCGAATCAACCAGTCCGACGGCGTCCGGATCGACTTCCCCGCCGGCTGGATCCACCTCCGGGCCTCCAACACCGAGCCGATTGTCCGCATCATCAGCGAGGCCGACGACGCCCAGCAGGCCCGCGCCCTGGTGGCCGACGTCCGTCAGGTCGCCGGCCTCTAGGTAAGTGTGAAATTTGCGCCCACCCGATGAGCGGCCGCACCGGTGCCGATAAGATGCCTAATGGATCGATCGGCCAGCGGCTCTGCGCCCCCGACGACCTGCCCTGATTCGCAGCCCATGTGCTCGCAGGACCCGCGCTATGAAGAACGTGCGTACTTTTGTCGTGATTCCCTCGCTGCCCGAGCTCCTCGAGCCGCTCCGGCAGATCGCCTACAACCTTTGGTGGACCTGGACCCCCGCCGCCATCGACCTCTTCCGACGCCTCGACCCCGACCTCTGGATGGCCGTCAACCACAACCCCATCGCGCTGCTCTGGCGCGCGAGCCAGGAACGCCTCCAGCAGGCCGCCGAGGACAAGGCCTACGTCGCCCAGCTCTCACGCGTCGCCGACCAGTTCTACATCTATCGCCACAGCCGCACCTGGTTCGACGAGCAGCACCCCGATCAGCGCGACCAGACCATCGCCTACTTCTCCGCCGAGTTCGGCCTCCACGAGTGCCTGCCGATCTATTCCGGCGGCCTCGGCGTGCTCGCCGGCGACCACCTCAAGTCCGCCTCCGACCTCGGCGCCCCGCTGGTCGGCGTCGGCCTCATGTACCGCAACGGCTATTTCCAGCAGCAGCTCACCGACGACGGCTGGCAGATCGAGCACTTCCCGGCCTACGACTTCGACCAATGGCCGGCCGAACTTGCCCGCGACGAGGAGGACCGCGCCGTCCAGATCGGCGTGCCGATCGGCAACCAGACGCTCAAGGCCCAGATCTGGCGCGTCCACGTCGGCCGCGTCGAACTCTACCTCCTCGACGCCGACATCATCGAGAACCCGCCCGAGCTTCGCGCGATCACCTCGCGCCTCTACGGCGGTGATAAGGACATGCGCATCCGCCAGGAAATCCTCCTCGGGGTCGGCGGCTACCGCGCCCTACGGGCCCTCGGCAAGACGCCCACCGTCTGCCACATGAACGAAGGCCACGCCGCCTTCCTCGCCCTCGAACGCGTCCGCCAGGCAATGGAAGAGCACGGCCTCACCTACCAGCAGGCGTTCGAGGCCGTCAGCGGCGGCAACGTCTTCACCACCCACACCCCCGTGCCGGCTGGCATCGACCGCTTCGATCCCAGCCTCGTCGAGCGCTACATGGGATGGATGGCCAAGGCGATGGGCATCTCGAGCAAGCAGCTCATCCAGCTCGGCCGCGAATCTACCGAGGAGGTCGGCGACTTCTGTATGCCCGTCATCGCCCTTCGCATGAGCCACCGCAGCAACGGCGTCAGCCAACTCCACGGCACCGTCTCCCGGGACATGTGGCAGCACGTCTGGCCCGAGATCCGCCGCGAGGAGGTCCCGGTCAGCCACATTACCAACGGCGTGCACACGCAGTCCTGGATCAGCGCCGAGATGGCCGACCTGCTCAACCAGTACCTCGGCCCCACCTGGTCCGAGGACCCTGACAGCCAGGAGACCTGGAGCCGCGTCGAGCACATCCCCGACGCCGAGCTCTGGCGTGTCCACGAGCGCCGCCGCGAGCGCCTCGTCGCCAACATCCGCCGCCGGATCCGCGAGCAGCTCAGACGCCGCGGCGCCCCGCCGGCCGAGCTCCGCTTCGCCGACGAGGCCCTCGACCCCGAGGCGATCACGATCGGCTTCGCCCGCCGCTTCGCCCCTTACAAGCGCGCGACGCTGCTGTTCCGCAACATCGAACGCCTCCGCGCCCTGATCAGCAACAAGCAGCGCCCGATCCAGTTCATCTTCGCCGGCAAGGCCCACCCGGCCGACTCCGCCGGCAAGGAGCTCATCAAGGCCGTCTCCGCGATCGCCAGCCGCCCCGAGTTTCGCCGCCACCTCGTCTTCATCGAGAACTACGACATGGGCCTCGCCCGGCTAATGGTCCGCGGCGTCGACGTCTGGCTCAACAACCCCCTCCGCCCCCACGAGGCCAGCGGCACCAGCGGCATGAAGCTCGGCCCCAACGGCGGGCTCAACCTCTCCTGCCTCGACGGCTGGTGGCCCGAGGCCTACAACGGCGAGAACGGCTGGGCCATCGGCGACGGCCAGCCCTACGAAGACCTCGGCTACCAGGACCATGTCGAGAGCGAGTCGCTCTACAACCTCCTCGAGCGCGAGGTCGTCCCGCTCTTCTACGACCGCGCCGCCGACGGCATCCCCCGCCGGTGGCTCGAGCGGATGAAGAACTCGATGCGGACCGTCTCCCCGATGTACACCACCCATCGGATGGTCAAGCAATACATCAACGACTTCTACAGCCCCGCCGTCCGCCGCTTCCAGGCGCTCACCGACGACGACTTCACCCTCGCCAAGCGCCTCAGCGACTGGAAAAACAGCCTCCGCACCCGCTGGCCGGGCGTCCAGATCACCCACGTCTGGACCGAGACCAACCAGAACACCCTCAAGGTCGGCGACGAGCTGCCCATCAAGGCCAAGGTCAACCTCGGCGGCGTCGCCCCCGCCGACATCCAGGTCGAAGCCTACTTCGGCAACGTCACCGTCGACGGCGAGATCGTCAACGGTAGCCGCGCCCCCATGAGCTACGTCGCCGCCGAAAGCAACGGCGAGCACGTCTTCGAAGGACTCGTCCCCTGCGAGACCAGCGGCCGCTACGGCTACGCCGTCCGCGTCGTCCCGCACAACCAGGACCTCGCCGACCAGTACACCCAGGGCATGATCGTCTGGGGCTAACACCTGGATTTCGCCCCGGCATCAAAATCGCCCGAACGCGGTAACGAAAACCCTGGCGGAAAGGAGCCCCGCCGTGTCGGATTCCAGCACCACCGTCGCGGAGCTCCGCGCGCTCCTCGCCCGCTTCGTCGCCGATCGCGAATGGGAGCGGTTCCACGACCCCAAGAACCTGGCCATCGCCATCAGCGTCGAGGCCGCCGAGCTGATGGAGCACTTCCAGTGGGTCCGCAGCAACCAGCTCGCCGCTGTCCTCGAAAATGCCGATAAAAAGGCCGAAATCCGCGACGAGCTCGCCGATGTCGCCTGCTACGTCTTAGCGATGGCCAATGTCCTTAACTTCGACCTCTCGGACGCCATCCACGCCAAGATGCAGAAGAACGCGGCCAAGTACCCCGCCGACGAATACCGCGGCTGGTACGAGAAACCCCGCGACCGCTGACCTGTTTTTTCTTCCTACCCGCCCCGCGCTGGCTCTCACCCTGTCGAAATGTTAATGTTCTGTGAATCACTCGGCCGGCTTGTTCGCCGCCCGCCCGTTTGAGTAGACTCAGGGCCGTGCGGAAGTCCGTACCCGGGGCCGGCGGCAAGAAAACGGACGCACCCGCTCACCTGATTTATCCCAAACAACTGCGGAGGTCCCGCGACGTTAGACGGTCAGAAAACCAAGCTGATCACGGCCTTCGTCATACTTGGCGTCGCCGGGGGTGTTTTTTATTTCTGGTCCGGGGACGAAATTAGCGACCCGCGGATCAAGTTTATCTGCGTGGAAACCGGCGACGTCTACACCGTAAGACGCTCTGACGTCAGCCGAATTCCGCGGGAAAACCCCAACACCGGCCGCCGGACCCTGCTGCCACTCATTCAGGAAGGGCAGACCAGGATGGTGTCGGCCCGCTGGTCTCGCAGCCTCTATGAAGAACTCAGCGACGTGAACGAGTACGTCGACCCGCGCACCCTGGAGGTCCGCCGTGACTGATCCCATGCACCCGGGCGAGCGATCGAAACAGCTCCCAGCCTTCACCCTGATCGAGTTGCTCGTTGTGGTGGCCATTATCGCGCTGCTCATGTCCATCCTTCTGCCCAGCCTTCAGTCCGCCCGCGAGCAGGCCCGCGCCGTCAAGTGCGGCGCCGAGCTCAACGGCGTCGGCAAGTCGCTCGCCACCTACGCGGCCGAGTACAACGACTTCTTCCCCGGCGTCAACACCACCGGCGTCGCCATCCGCGGCGTCTCCCGCCGCGCCATGATGCGCGGCGACGATCTCCCCAGCGGCCCCGCCACCCCCGTCCAAAGCTACGACTGGATGACCCCGCTCGCCGCCATGCAGAACCGCGAGCTACCCCTCGAACGCGTCGAACGCTTCCGCGAAATCTGGCAGCTCTTCCAGTGCGCGAGCGTCCAGGCCCCTGCCGTGCCCTATTCCGGCGCCGCCGGCCGCACCCCCGACTTCGACGCGTTCGAAGAGTACGAGTGGCTCTCCAGCAGCTGGTTGATGCCCGGCGCCTTCGGCCTCTGGGGCACCAGCGACGCCGAGCGTGTCCTCTCACGCGGCACCGGCCGCGGCAGCATCGATGTCACCGCCGTCACCATCGCCGAGTTCAATTACTCCTACTCGATCCAGAACTACCGCTCCCAGCTGGAACGCGTTGGCGTGCCCTCCCGCAAGATCTTCGCCGCCGACGGCACCCGCTACGTCGATCAGCTCGGCCTCATTGATTTCGATCCCTCACCGATCCCCGGCCACTACGGCGCCTTCACCACCGCCGGCGGTTGGTGGTCTGGCTCGACCGCCTATGGCGTCGCCGGCGGGTCTCAGAACTGGGATGGCTCGTCCGTTGGCGATAGCAGCCCCTCCGACGGCCAAAACCTCCCCCTCACCTACCGCCACGGCGGCCGAAACTTCGGCACGACCGCCCAAACAAACAGCGGCCGCATCAACGCGATGTTCTTCGACGGCCACGTCGAGCGGATGACCGACCGCGCGACCCGCGAGGTCCACCTCTGGTACCCCAGCGGCGCCGTCATCGGCCGAGATGAAGGTATGACCGACGTGCCGCAGGACTACGTCGTGCCCTAACCAACGGCAGCACCGGGGGCACGCGCTGTAGGAGCGCTCGCCCCGCAACGCGGCTGCGATCACAAACCGGAGAGTCTTGACTTGGAGATACCGCCCCGGAGGCGGGAAAGGAGCTAGCAGTGAAATTCGCAATTCACCGGATCCTCATCGGAGCCACCCTCGGCGGCGCGCTAACCGCCGCCGCCATCGCCCAGGACAGCGTCGGCAATACCGGCGGCCTGCCGGGTGACGCGCTCTCGCCGTTCGAACCGGCTAACCAGCGCACCAGCTACACCCTCAACCTCACCCCTTTCGAAACGTCCTGGGATACCCCGCTGGCCATCGGCCCGCTCATCAAGCTCAGCAAGACCAGCGACGACTTCTTCACCACCCAGTTCTCCGCCCAGAGCCTGAGCCGCCTCCACAAGGTCAACTCAGAGGGCAATCAGTTCGCCGCCGGCGTCTCCGAGTTCGGCGGCCCCTACAACGGCGTGCTCGCCGGCCTGGTCACCTATGACCCGTCGAATCCGCTGACCCTCGCGGTCGAACGCATCGTCGCCGCCAGCAACAGCAGCGACGGCGTCGAAGACCTCGCGTCACCGGGCTTCGGCGCAATCGACGAGGAAGGCAACGTCATCCTCCGCGCCGACGACTTCGGTATCGACAGCGGGAGCACGCTCAGCGGCAACAACATCTTCGTCGTCGACGCCGCCAACCGCACCCCCAACACGCTCAACGTCCTTGGCAGCGGCAGCACCGACGCGACCACCGCGCCGCTCTTCGAGGACGGCGAGACCCACTCGACGCCCAACATCGGCCCGACCGCCATCTTCGGCGAGGCCTACTACCTCGGCGTCAACTTCGACGACCAGTACGTCTTCGGCCCCGCTTCCGGCACTGCCGGTGCGACCAGCGACCACATCGCCGGCGCCGGTGGCTCCCACCGTGGCACGCTCGCCTATATGACCCGCGACTGGCCCGCCCTCAACGGGACCCACGGGACCGCCGCCGTCCTGGTCAAAAGCGTCGACGATGGCTCGACCGATTCACTCGCCATCTTTGGCCTCGATTCGACCGCCGCCGTGACCGGCAACCTCGTTGCCACACTCCCGCTTGCTCCCGGCGACGAGAGCGAGTGGGTCGACCCCACCACCGGCGTCCAGACCGTCTTCTCCGCCGACAGCGAGTTCGACCACTACAGCAGCCAGTCGCCCTTCCGCGGCGGCAACGCCCCTGTTTCCCTGGGCGTCGACCAGGCCGGGCGCGGCCTCGCCGCCGGCATCGTCTACCTCGAAGGCGGCGTCGACGACAACCCGCTCAACGCCATCATGGTCTATCGCTCCGACGGCGAGTGGTCGCTCGCGGCCTACAACGTCGACGACAACTTCATCGAAGGCAGCGGCAAGCCCATCTACGGCCCCGTCGATCCCGACACCGGCGAGCGCATCCAGATCGGCTACCTCGAGGGCCTCGACATCGTCACCAACTTTTCGATCGAAGGCCCTTCGATGTCCGCGCCGATGATCGACTCGGTCGGCAACATCTGGTTCACCTCGGCCGTCGTCCTGACTCACTTCAAGGACGGCGTCGAGCGCCTGTTCCCCGATCCCGATTCCGCCCTCATCCGCGCGGTCTACGACCCCGAGAGCTTTAGCTACACGCTCGAGCTCGTCCTCGAGGTTGGCGAGCGCTTCGTCGGCCAGGACTCCGGCTTCGAATACCGCATCGACTTCCTGCCGCAAGCCGACAGTAACTCCGTCAGCTCCGGCACCGCCTGGTCGTCCAACATCGCCGAGTTCGGCCACCTCGGACAGGCCCCCAGCCCGACGCTCCCGACGGTCGCGCCCGACGGCTTCGGCGGGCTCGTCGTCGCCGCTGAGATCGTCTACGACCTCGACGCAGACGGCGACTTCGACCCGCCGACCGGCAGCTTCGGCGATCCGGCGAGCCCCGACGAGTCCTACAACGTCCTGCTCTACCTCGCCGCCAACCCGGCGGTCACTGCCCTGTGCGGCGACGCGAACTGCGACGGCACGGTCGACTTCTTCGACATCGACCCCTTTGTCACCGCCCTCGTCGGCGGCCAGACCGACTGGGAAGCCCAGTTCGGCTGCGACTTCGTCGTCGCCAACGACATCAACCGCGACGGCACGGTCGACTTCTTTGACATCGACCCGTTCGTCTCCCTGTTGGTCGGCGGCGGCAGCTGCCAGTAACACCCCCGCGGCCTCAGGCCCGCGGCACGGATGATCACAACCGGTACGGACGCCGACTTCTTCACGCAAGACGTCGGCGTCCGGCCTGTTTTAAAACCCTGAACCGTGGCTGGGCCGCGGCCGGAGTGACTCGGAACCGACAACGGGGGCCTCGAGGCGATCAACCCATGAACACGCACCACCACCCATCCACGCTCGCCCGCGCCGCGCTTTTCGCCGCGCTGCTGCTTCTCCCGGCCGCCGCTGTCGCGTGGGATCCCCCCAGTGGCGACTGGAGCAAGTCCGCCCCCACCGACCTTCGCGTCATGACCTGGAACATCAACAGCCGCCTCGGCCCCGATTCCAACCAGGGCGAGGTCTACAGCGCCTGGGCCGCCACTGCCCGCATCATTGCCGGCATGCAACCCGACGTGCTCCTGCTCCAGGAACTCGGTGACAGCCTCACGCTCTCGCAGGCCGAGCAGCTCCTCGACGAGCTCTTCTACGGCGGGCCCGGCATCGACGCCTGGGTGCGCAAGTACGCCCCGGATTACGAGCTGCCCTACGTCTACGTGAGCACCATCTCCGACGGCTTCAACCGCAACGCCGTCCTCAGCCGCTTTCCCTTCGCCGACCTCAACCAGGACGGCGCCGCCGTCCGCCCCGACATCCCCACCGTCAGCGCCGACGCCTACGCCCCCGGCGGCGACGGCGGCGTCCGCGGCTTCCTCTTCGCCGACATCGACCTGCCCGACGACACCTACCTCGGCGATCTCGTCGTCGGCAACGCCCACCTGAAGGCCTTCGCCTCCGGCCACCCGCAGCGTATCGCGGCCGCCCAGAACGTCGCCTACTACGTCGACTACGTCCTCAACGGTGCCGGCACCGGCATCGCCGACCCCCACGACAAGATCCGCCGCCTCTCACCCAACACCGTCATCCTCGACCCCAATACCCCCGTCATCCTGGCCGGCGACTGGAACGAGGACGAGCTCAAGAACGGCAGCACCCGCGGCCCCGCCACCTGGCTCACCGAGGCCGCCGTCCCCGGCCCGACCGACGGCACCGATCGCGACCGCGGCGACATGCAGTACGACGACGCCGTCGACCTCGCCAACGGCGACCGCGCCACCCAGTCCAACGACAAGCTCGATTACATCGCCTGGCAGGACGCCATCGCGACCCTCCGCCGGGCCTGGGTCTTCAATACCACGTCGCTCAACTTCATGCGCGATTGGCTGCCGCCCGAGATCGTCGACTTCACACGCAACCCTGCCGCTGCCAGCGGCCTCGCCTCCGACCACCTCCCCGTGCTCGCCGACTTCGAGCTCCCGCTCGTCCCAACGCCCGGCTGCGGCGACGCTAACTGCGACGGCGTCGTCGACTTCTTCGATATCGATCCGTTCGTGATTGCACTGGTGGACGGGGTCGCCGTCTGGGAGCTGAGCTACGACTGCGACGCGCTGGCCGTCCTCGACCTCAACGACGACGCCACGATCGACTTCTTCGACATCGACCCGTTCGTCACCGCCGTCCTCGAAGGCGGGTGCCCGCAGTAAGCCTTCGCTCGCACTCCGTTGCGAGGAAAGGCGCCGCGTCTACCGCCGCCGCAGCGCCGACCGCGCGTGCGCTTCCAGCCCCTCCAGCCGCGCCAGGTGCACCGCGTCGTCGATCAGCCCGTCCGCGGCCGCATTGTCGATCCGCAGCCACGTGTGCACCCGCAGGAAGTTGAACACCGAGAGGCCGCCCACAAAGCGCGCCGTCCCGCTCGTCGGCAGCGTATGGTTCGGCCCCACCCCATAATCCCCGAACACCTCCGCGCTCCGCGTCCCGATGAACAGCCCGCCATAATTACGCACCTTCGTCGCCAGTGAGTCGGCATCCGCCGTCACCACCTCCAGATGCTCCGGCGCGATTTGGTCCGACACCCGGACCGCCTCGGCCAGGTCCGCCACCCGCACCGCGAAGCCGCTCTGCACCGCCGCCGCGGCCGTCTCCCGCGTCGGCAGGTCGGCTAGCTGCTCCGCGATCGCCGCGTTCACCGCCGCGATCAGCTCCGCGCTCGGCGTGATGAGGATCGGCAGCGCGTCCGTGTCATGCTCCGCCTGCGCCAGCAGGTCCGCCGCCACCGTCGCCGCGTCAGCCGAGTCGTCCGCGATCACCACCAGCTCCGACGGCCCCGCCAGCATGTCGATCGCCACCCGCCCGGCCACCAGCTGCTTCGCCGCCGTCACCCAGCGGTTCCCCGGCCCGACCACCGCGTCACACCGCGGCACGGGGCCCGCCCCGTATGCAAACGCCGCAATCGCCTGCGCCCCGCCTGCCACCAACACGTGCTCGACGCCCGCCACCGCCGCCGCCGCCAGCGTCACATCCGCGGGCTTCGGCGACGCGACCCACACGTTCTTCACCCCCGCGACCTTGGCCGTCACCGCCGTCATCAACACCGACGACGGCAACGGAAACCGCCCGCCCGGCGCATAACAGCCCGCCGACGCGTGCGGGATCACCCGGTGGCCGGCCTCGCCCCCCGGCACCGCCGTCGCCATGTCGTCGATCGCCTCCAGCTGCGCCTCGGCGAACTGCCGGATCCGCTCGGCCGCCCGCTCGAGCACCGCCACGTCCTTCTCCGGCAGCCGCGCCACGGCGTCCTCCAACGCCTGCCGCTCGAGCACCAGCGGCGCCCCCGCCTCGAGATCCCCCAGCCGCTCCGCATGCTCGCGCAGCGCCGCCTCGCCCCGCCCCCGGACGTCATCCACGATCTGGGCCGCCGCCGCCAGGGTCTGCGTATCCACCGGATCGCGCTGCGCCAGGCGCACCGCGTGCGGCTCAATCGTGCGTAGCTGCGGTGCTGCCATCAGGGACTCTCCGCGTTCGGTTTCGCGTCGCCTTTGCGGCGCGTGACTTTCAGGCTCCGCTCGGCCAGCTTCGCTTCGACCGCGCTGAGATCCACCCCCGCCCGCGCCATCGCCACGAGCGTGAAATACACCACATCGGCCGCTTCCCACGCCACGTCGTCAGCCGCCTCCGCCTCCGCCAGCTCCCGCGCTTCCTCGAGCAATTTCTTGCCCAGCAGCTCGCGGTCCTCGAAGAGGCGCCGCGTGTACGAGCCCGCCGGCGCATCCATCTTCCGTCCCGCGATGATATCGAGCAACGCCGGCAACCCGCGCCGCGGCCCCCAGCACGTCCACGTATCACGATGACAGAAGCCGGCCCCCGCCTGCCGCACCGTAAACCGCAGCGTGTCGCGGTCGCAGTCCAGGTCGATCCGCTGCAACGCCTGCGTCGCGCCCGACGTCTCGCCCTTGATCCACACGCCGCCGCGCGACCGCGAATGATAGATCCCGCGCCGCTGCTCGACCGCCGCCCGCACGCTCTCCAGGTTCGAGTACGCCAACCCCAGCGCCACCCCGAACTCGTCGACCACCACCGTCGGCCACAAGCCGTCCGGCCGATCGCTTTTCAAAGGCGCCGCGATTGCGTCCGCCAGCGTGATCTTGTTCGTGTACAACGCCATCCCGACCTGCGCATCCGCCCCCGCCCGGTCGATCTGCGCAATGTCCTCCAGCGTCGTCACGCCGCCCGCCACCGTCAGGTGCGCATCCCCGGCCGCCTCCACAAGCTGCGCCACCTTCGCATGATCCAGCCCCTCGAGCCGCCCCTCCCGCTCGACGAACGTCACCATGAACGCCCCGACCAGCCCTTGCAGCTCGCGCATCCGGTCGATCACCGTCCGCCCGGTCTTCTCGCGCCACCCGTCGACCACCACCTCGTCCTGGTAAGCGTCCAGCGCCGCAATCACCCGCTCACGCGGCAGCTGCTCGAGGATCTCCGGCTTGGCGGCCGTCCCGAGGATGATCCGCTGCGCCCCCGCGTCGAGCCACTCGATCGCCTTCTCGATCGACCGGATCCCGCCGCCCACCCGGCACGGCGCGATCTTCAGCAGGTCGCGGATCGTCTCGCCGTTGTCGCCCTGACCCAGCGCCGCGTCCAGGTCAATCACCGCGATCTCGCCCGCCAGCTTGAACGTCTCCGCCAGCGGCCGCGGATCTCCCGCATCCAGCGCCTTCTCCTTCCCGCCGATCAGCTGCACCGCGTGACCGCCCATCAGGTCGATCGAGGGAATGATCACAGCCGCACCTCCACGCCGCGCGCCTTCAGTTCGCGCTTCACGTCATCGACGGTCGTGTCCCCGTCGTGAAAGATCGACGCCGCCAGCACCGCGTCCGCGCCCGCTTCGAGCGCTTCCACCAGGTGCGCCGTCGTCGCCGCCCCGCCCGACGCGATGATCGGCACCGTCACCGCTGCCCGTATCGCCGTGATCAGCCCGCAGTCATACCCGCTCCGCGTCCCGTCCCGGTCCCAGCTCGTTAGCAATACCTCGCCCGCCCCACGTTCGGCCGCTTCCCGCGCCCACGCCACCGCGTCGATCCCCGTCCGGTTGGTACCGGACATCGTCACGACTTCCCACGTCCCGTCCTCGCGGCTGGCCGCATCAATCGCCAGGATCGTGCACTGCCGCCCGAACCGCGTCGCCAGCTCCGAGATCAACGCCGGGTTCATCACCGCGGCCGTGTTCACGCCGACCTTGTCCGCCCCCGCGTCGAGCAGGGCGGAAGCGTTGTCCACGTTCCGCACCCCGCCGCCGACGGTCAGCGGCACCGACAGCTCCGCCCGGATCGCCCGCACCGTCTCCACCTGCGTGCTCCGCTCCTCCGGCGTCGCCGACACGTCCAGCATCACCAGCTCGTCCGCGCCTTGCTGCTCATACAACGCCGCCCGCTCCGGCGGCGAGCCTGCGTCCCGCAAGCCTTGGAACTTCACGCCCTTCACCACCCGCCCGTCGCGCACGTCGAGGCAGGGAATAATCCGCACCGTCAGCATGGAGCCGCCTCCTTCTCCGGCGCGTGCGTCAGCCACCGCCGCAGCAACGCCTGCCCCCACGGCCCCGACAGCTCCGGGTGAAACTGGCACGTCAACACCGCCCCGCGCTCCATCGCCGCGACAAAACGCCCGCCATGCTGCGCCAGCGCCCCGTTCCACCCCGCCGGCAACTCCGTGTAGCGGTACGAGTTCGCAAAGTACGCGTACCCGCTCTCCAGTAACACGCAATCCGGCCGCGCTTCCAGGTAGTTCCAGCCAAACTGCGGCACCCGCACCTCGTCCGGAAAGCGCGTCACCGTCGTCGGGATGATCCCCAGCCCTTCATATCCCGGGCTCTCCTCGCTCGCGTCCGCCAGCAGGTGCATCCCCAGGCACACGCACAACGTCGCCCGGTTCGCCGCGATCCGCTCCCGCAGCGGCTCCACAAACCCGCCCGCCGCCAGCTTCTCCATCGCCGCCCCGAACGCCCCGACCCCCGGCAGGATCACGTGGCTCGCGTCCCGGATCTCCGTGGCAGCGCCGCACAACCTCGCCTCGACGCCCAGCCGCTTCAGGCCCGCGAACACCGACGCCAGGTTCGCGCTGCCCGTGCTCACCACGATCACCGCCGCGTCCGCCATCTACAGCACTCCCTTCGTCGACGGCACGCCGGCCGACCCGTCCACCGCGCAGGCCCGCCGCAACGCCAGCGCCGTCGCCTTGAACGCCGCCTCCGCGATGTGGTGATCGTTCGCACCCTTCAGCACATCCACGTGCAGCGCCAGCCGCCCGTTCGCCGCCAGCGACCGCAGCACGTGCCCCACGTTCTCGCACGCCAGCGTCCCGAGCCGCTCGCCCCGCAAGCCCAGGTTCACATCGCTGAACGCCCGCCCCGACAGGTCCACCACGCTCCGCGCCAACGCCTCGTCCAGCGGCGCGTGCGCATCCCCGAACCGCACGATCCCCCGCCGGGCCCCCAGCGCCTGGTCCAGCGCTTGCCCCAGCACGATCGCGCAATCCTCGGCCGTGTGGTGATCATCCACCTCCAGGTCCCCGCGGCAGCTCAGCTGCAAGTCAAACCGCGCATGCCGCGCCAACGCATCCAGCAGGTGATCCAGAAACCCGATCCCCGTCGCGATCTCCGTATCCCCGCGTCCGTCCAGCAGCAGCGTGACCGCCACCTCCGTCTCGCGCGTCGTTCGCTCCACCGTCGCCTGGCGCTCGTTCATGGCAACAGCTCCTCAATCGCCTGTACCCGCGGCAGCACCCGCCCCGCCCCCGCCGCCGTCAGCGCTTTGATCCGCTCGTCCGGATCCCGCCGCGGCGCCACGCAGCCGAGCGGCAACACCCCCGCCGCCCGCGCCGCCTCCATGTCCGTCCCCGAATCACCCACCATCCACGCCCGCTCGACGCCCAGCTCACCCAGCGCCCTCCGCAGCGGCGCCGGGCTCGGCTTCGGCGCCGCATCATCCGCACACACCAACACGTTGATCACCGCATCGTACCCACTGAACCGCATGAACCGCGCCGCCTCGCCCCGAAACCGGCTCGTGATCGCCGCCAGCCGATACCGCTCACCCAGCTTCCGCAACCAGTCCACCGACACCAGCGCCGGCGCCGGCCCATTCCACCCCAGCGGCCCATCCTCCCCAAAATACACCCGCCCCAACGCCGCCAGCGCGTCGTCAAAGCCGATCGCCTGACCGGCCGCGTTCACGAAGTGCACCACCTTCTCGATCCGGTTCAATCCCGGCCGCGCCTTCGACAGCGTTGCGACGTCCTCCGCCGTCACCGTCACGCCAAACTCACCGCACAGGCGCACCACCGCTTCCGTGTACGCGTCCCCCTCGTCCGCCAGCACCCCGTCCAGGTCGAACAGCACCGCTTCCGGCCGCCGCACCGTCCGCAGCGCATGCTCCAGCCGCTCAAATGTCCCCGCATCCCCCGGACACGTGATCCGCACCCCGTCCGGCACATCCGCCCGGTCCTGGAAATACCGAATCCCGATCCCCATCCCCGCCAGCGCGTCCCGCACCCACGCCGGATCCGCGCACTTCGCGAACACGAAGTTCGCCTGCGACTCCTGCGGCTCAAACCCCAGCTCCGCCAGCAACGCCGTCAGCGCCGCCCGCTCCCGCTTCACCGCCGCCAGGTAGCTCCGCGTCAGCTCATCCCCGCTCGCCAGCAGCTCCCCCGCGATCGCCAGCGACGGCCCCGCCACGTTATAGATCTGCCCCGCCGCCCGCAGCCAATCAATCAGCGCCCGCGGCCCGACCGCGTACCCGACCCGCAGCCCCGCCAACCCCCACGCCTTGCTTAGCGTCCGTGTCATGATCACGTTCGGCTGCGTTAGCGCCGCCGCCGTCAGGTCCTCGTCCGCAAACTCGTTGTACGCCCCATCAAGCAAGACCAGCGCATGGGGCGCCGCCTCTGCCAACGCGGTCACATCTGCCGCCGTCGCCGCGCACCCCAGCGGGTTGTTCGGCGTCACCAGCGCGATCATCCCCGTCCGCTCTCCAATCCGCTCGAGCATCGCCGCCCGCGGCAGCGGCCCGCCCGGCCACGGCACCTCCACCACCTCCCCGCCCGCCAGCCGGCAGTACCGCACAATCATCTCGAACGACGGCGTCGGGATGATCATCTCCCGCCCGGGGCACAGCGTCGCCCGCACCGCCCGGTCGATCGCGTCGTTGCTGCCCCCCGTGACAATCACCTGCTCCGGCGCCACCCCCAGCCGCTCCGCCAGCTGCCCCTCGAGCACCTCCCGCCGCGGGTACCGCCGCAGGATGTCGGGCATCCCCGGCTTGAGATGCTCGATCACCGCGGCCGGCGGCACCGCCCCCTCGTTGCTGTCCAGGTAGACCTCGATCGGCGCCGCCGCCCGGTGGATCCGGTACGCCCGCGTGCCCGCCACCGCCGGCGCCGGCCGCACCCGTGTCCCCGCCGCGTCGACCGCCGCGTCTGCATTCGATCCCGGCTTCCCCATCACGGCACGATCTGCTCGATGTTCGAGACCACCAGGTCGGTCCCGCCCGCCGCCTTGATCTTGGGGATCAACGTTGGCAGGTCTTTCCGCGGCACCGCCACCTTCACCGCGAACCCCGCATCATGATGCAGCTTCGCCAGCGTCGGCTCCCGCATTGCCGGCAACGCGTCGATGATCGCGTCCGGGTTCACGCTCGGCACGTTGAACTCCAGCATCGCCCGCTCTCGCGCCTCCAGCACCGAGTTCAGCAACATCACCAGCTTGTCCACCTCCGCCCGCTTCGCCGGATCCTCCAGCGTCCGCGGGTTCGCATACAGCCGCGTCGACGACCGCATCAACTCGTCCACGATCGCCAGCCCGTTCGCCTCCAGCGTCGACCCCGTCGCCGTGTTGTCCACGATGCAGTCCGCATCCTCCGGCGGAAACACCTCCGTCGCCCCGAACGACCGCACGTACGTCGCATTCAGCCCGGTTCGCTTGATCCACTCTTGCGTCAGCCGCTGGTACTCCGACGCCACGACCAACGCCCGCTTCGGCAGCCGACCGTCCTCGACCATCGTCTCCGCCGCCGCCGCCACGATCCGGACCGGGTCCAGCTTCGTGTCCACCAGCTCGACCAGCTCCGCCTGCAGCTCCGCCACCCAGTCCGCCCCCGCGAACCCCAGGTCCCGCGATCCCACGTGCAACATCTCCACGATGTTCTGCGGCTTGAGAATCTTCGTCTGGTAGCCCGGCAGCGAAATCACCGGCCGGTAACCCCGCGCTCCCAGGTGAATCCGGATCCCCGCGTTCTTCAGCAGCTCGAAAATATTGTCCTGCATCCGCCCCTTGGGCAGCGCCAGCTTCAGCAGGGGACCATCTTGCACCGTCGGCATCGCGTCTCTCTCCAAAGCCAGAAGCACCGCTCGTCGCGTGGGGGCAGGGGCGCAACAAAAACGCCGTCGGACCCCCAGAGAACCGACGGCGAGGCAAGCATCAGGTTACAGGCCGCTGCGCATCAACCGTCAGCCCGTCGGGCGGGCATCCTCAACCGTGGGATGGTAATGCGTCAAGCGTGCCATAACGTCCGTTAACGTAGCACCTGCCGCCACGCCGCGTCAACCGCGCCGCCCCGCCCGTCGCCGGCCTCCCCCCCGCCCCAGCCGACACGCAAAAAGGCCCCGCGCACGAACCCGTCCGCGAGGCCCCTTGATGTCGCTGCTGATGCCCGGCCCGGGGCTCAGAACGTGGCGTCGCCGATCGGGGCAGCTTCCGCCGCGGCCGGCTCGCCGTCGATCTGCTCGAGCTCCGCCCGGTCCACGACCGAGTCGATGTCCAGCAGGATCTTCACCGCGTCGCTCACCTTGCCCATCCCGAGGATGAACTTCGTGCTCGTCCCGAAGCCCACCGACGGTGCCGGCTCGATGTCGGCGTCCGAGATGTCCGCCACCTCCGACACGTGGTCGACCACGATGCCTACCTCGCGACCGACGTCCACCACGATCACGCAAGTTTGCTCGGTGTCCTCCACCTCGGGCAGCCCGAACTTCAGCCGCAGGCTCATCACCGGAATCACCTTGCCCCGCAGGTTGATCACGCCCTTCACGTAGCTGGGCATCTGGGGGACGGCCGTGATCTCCATCAGTCCGATAATCTCACGAACCTTGAGGATCTGAACGCCAAACTCCTCATCGCCCAGCCCGAAGGTCAGAAACTTCCCGCCCAACTCCTGCGTGCCCGCTTCCTGTTCCTGCCGCCGGGCCGCGGCGTTGTTCATCTGTTCGCTCATGTTCACGCCCTGAGTCCCCCAGGTTTCAACCCACACGGGCCTCGTACCGCCCCGCGTGACGCATTTTGGGCCGACGGAACGACGACCGCGCCGGCTCTGGTTCCATCGGCAACCACCCCCGCCAGGACAAATAACCCTCGCCACGTAGAATCTCTCTCGTCGGCCTGCCCCCCAGCCGCCCCAGCCCCGTTCCTGACCGCACTCCCGGGATTTGCCCCATTGCTCGCCCGCCACCCAGCGCTCACAATCTCCGTCCAGGGCAACCCTGCTAATCGTGCCAAAGACCTGGATGACCACCACATCTTGTGGTGCCTGGAGTTGCGTTGATGCCTTCCGCCCCCGTGCCCCCGTTCGTCCACCTCCACCTGCACAGCGAGTACTCGCTCCTCGATGGCGCCTGCCGTATCAAGGACCTCGTCGCCAGCTGCAAGACCATGCAGATGCCCGCCGTCGCCATCAGCGACCACGGCAACCTCTTTGGCGCCATCGACTTCTACACCGCCGCCACCGCCGCCGGCATCAAGCCGATCATCGGCTGCGAGCTCTACCTCGCCCCCGGCGACCGCCGCGACAAGCAGACCAAGCTGTACGGCAACACCGCCTTCCACCTGCTCCTGCTGGCCGAAAACCTCCAGGGCTACCGCAACCTCCTCAAGCTCACCTCTCTCGCTTACACCCAGGGCTTCTACTACAAGCCCCGCATCGACAAGGAGCTGCTCCGCGAGTACGCCGCCGGCCTCATCTGCACCAGCACCTGCATCGGCGGCGAGATCCCGCAAACCCTCGCGCACGCCGGTTCCAGCCAGGCCCGCGCCGCCGCCGAAACCTACCTCGACATCTTCGGCCCCGACCGCTTCTACATCGAGATCCAGGACCACGGCATGCCCGAGCAGCGCGAGCTCAACCCCGAGCTCCGCGGCCTGGCCGAGCGCTTCGGCGTTCCGATGATCGCCACCAACGACGTGCACTACCTCACGCACGACGACGTCGAGGCCCACGACGTGCTCTGCTGCATCTCCACCCGTGCCCGCGTGCAGGACGCGGACCGCTTCAAGTTCCCCACCGACCAGTTCTACCTCAAGTCGCCCGCCGAGATGGCCCAGGCGCTGCCCGACTTCCACGAGGCCCTCGCCAACACGCTCGCCGTCGCCGACCGCTGCAACGTCGAGTTCGACTTCACCCGCCGCTACGCCCCCAAGTACGACCCGCCCGCCGAGAAGACCGACGCCGAGTACCTCCGCGAACTCGTCTACGCCGGCGCCGCCGACCGCTACCCCGAGATCACCGCCGAACTCCGCGAACGCATCGACTACGAGCTCGACGTCATCCAGTCCAAGGGCTTCAGCAGCTACTTCCTCATCGTCTGGGACTTCGTCCAGTACGCCCGCCAGCACAACATCCCCGTCAACACCCGCGGCAGCGGCTGCAGCTCCGTCACCGGCTACTGCCTCAAGATCAGCGACGTCGACCCCCTCCACTACGGCCTGTACTTCGAACGCTTCATGGACCCCGACCGCGACGAGATGCCCGATATCGACATCGATATCTGCCAGGATCGCCGCCAGGAAGTCATCGAGTACGTCCGCCAAAAGTACGGCCACGTCGCCCAGATCATCACCTTCGGTCGCCTCAAGGCCCGCGCCGCCATCCGCGACATCTGCCGCGCTCTCGACGTCCCCCTCACCGAGGCCGACCGCGTCGCCAAGCTCGTCCCCGAAGAGCTGAAGATGACGATCGACAAGGCCCTCGAGCGCGAGCCCGACCTGCGACAGCTCTACGAGTCCGACGCCACGATCCGCAAGGTCCTCGACATCGGCCGCCGCCTCGAAGGCCTCGCCCGCCACTCCTCCATCCACGCCGCCGGCGTCGTCGTCGCCGACCAGCCGCTCGACGAGCTCATCCCGCTCGCCAAGCCGGCCGACTCCGACGACGTGACGACCCAGTTCGAAGGCCCGACCGTCGAGAAGGTCGGCCTGCTGAAGATGGACTTCCTCGGCCTCCGCACGCTCTCCCAGATCCAGCGCACCGTCGACCTCGTCAAGCAGAACCACGATATCACCCTCGACCTCGATAACCTCGCCCTCACCGACCAGCGCGTCTACCAGCTCCTCCAGCGCGGCGAGACCCGCGGCATCTTCCAGTTCGAATCCGGCGGCATGCGCGACGTCCTCATGAAGATGAAGCCCAACCGTATCGAGGACCTCATCGCCGCCAATGCCCTCTTCCGCCCCGGCCCGATGGCCTACATCGACAACTACGTCGCGCGTAAGCACGGCCGCGAGCAGTGGTCCACGCCCCACCCCGTCATGACCGACGTCCTGGCTGAGACCTACGGCGTGATGGTCTACCAGGAACAGGTCTCGCGCGTCGTCAACCGCCTCGGTGGCATCCCGCTCCGTCGCGCCTTCCGCCTCGCCAAGGCGATCTCCAAGAAAAAGGAGGCGATGATCAACGCCGAGCGCGAGCCCTTCCTCGAAGGCTCCGTCGCCAACGGCGTCCAGCGCGCCGTCGCCGAGCAGGTCTTCGACGACATCCTCAAGTTCGGCTCCTACGCCTTCAACAAGGCCCACTCCACCGGCTACGCCGTCGTCGCCTACAAGACCGCCTACCTCAAGACCTATTACCCCGTCGAGTTCCTCGCCGCCGTCATGACCTACGAAAGCGGCAGCACCGAAAAGCTCGCCGAGTACCTCGACGAATGCCGCTACGTCCGCCAAGCCGACGGCTCGATCGGCATCGAAATCTACCCCCCGGACGTCAATGAGAGCGACGAGGCCTTCACCGCCGTCTACCCCGCCGGCCCCACCCGCGACGGCCGGCCCCAACGCGGCTACATCCGCTTCGGCCTTGCCGCGATCAACGGCGTCGGGCTCAAGGCCGTCCGCGCTATCCAGGCGGCCCGCGCGGACGGCGGCCCGTTCCGCGACCTCTTCGATTTCTGCGAGCGCGTCGATCTGGGCAGCGTCAACAAGGCCGTCATCGAGCGGCTCGTCAAGGCCGGCGCCTTCGACAAGACCGGCGCCGTCCGCCGCGCGCTGTGCGACGTCCTCGACGAGGCGATCGAATACGGCGTTCAGATGCAGCGCGACCGCAAGTCCGGCCAGCTCTCCATCTTCGGCGACGCTGCCGCCGCCGCCCCACCCCCGCGCATCGGCACCCAGGAATGGTCCGACAGTGAAATGCTCGCCCACGAGAAAGCCACCCTCGGCTTCTTCATCACCAAGCACCCGCTCACCCAGTACGAGCGCCTGGTCACCGCCTACGCCAGCGCCGAGATCCCGCAGCTCAAGCAGCTCCCCGCCGACAGCCGCGTCGTTGCCGGCGGCATCATCTCCAAGCTCCGCGCGGTCGCCATCCGCAATGGCCGCAACGCCGGCAAGAAGATGCTCATCGCCACGCTCGAGGATTTCACCGGCTCGATCGAGGCCACCGTCTTCAGCGAGAACTTCGCCGACTTCCAAGCTCTGCTGAAGCCCGACGCCGTCGTCTTCATCGAGGGCACGATCGACCGCCGCCGCGAAGAGCCCAGCCTCCGCGTCAGCGACGTCATCCCCGTCGAAACCGCCCTCGAGCGCCTCACCCGCGAAGTCGTGGTCCGACTCGACCAGACCGTCCACGACCACCAGATCGTCCGCCAGCTCGTCGCCGTCGCCCGCGAGCACCGCGGCCCCGCCGCCCTCTACCTCCAGGTCCTGCTCGACACCGACCGCGAGGCCACCATCCGCGCCCACCGCCAACTCAACATCCAGCCCTCGCTGGCCGCACTGCGCGCCCTGGCTACGCTCGTCGGCCCCGACAACCTCCGCTGCCGCAGCACCCGCGGCACCGTTAAGCCGAGTTTGCCGGCTGAACCCGCGGATGCCCCGCCCCTAACGCTGGCGACGTCGGCCTGACCGCTTCGCCGCGCTCATCCGCCTGCCAAGTCGCCCGGGGATCATCCACCTCGAAGCGTACCCGGACCGCCGGCGAATCAGCCCCGGCACGCCGGCCCAGCACGCTGCGATACAGCAGGTCCAGCCGCTGCGCGAACCGCGCGAGGCTGTACTGCGTCGTAACATGGTGATGCGCCGCCCGCGCCATCCGCATGCGCAGCCCCGGGTCCGCCGCCAGCCGCGCCATCACCTCCGCCAGCGCCGCCGCATTCCCGATCGGCACGATCGACGCCACCGGCGTCTGCGTCGGCGTCCCGTTTGCATCCAAGCTCGGCGTCAGCGCCGCCACCGTCGCGCCGGCCGGCGTCGCAATCAGCGGCAAGCCCGCCGCCGCCGCCTCCAGCAACGCGATCGGCACCCCCTCATGATGGCTCGCCAGCACGAAAACATCCGCCTCCGCCAGGCACGCCCGCTTCGCCTCTCCGCTCACCACCCCCTCAAACCGTACCCGCGCTTCCAGCCCCAACGCCGCCACCCGCCCCCGATACCGCGCCAGGTCCACCGCCGTCGCCGGCCCCACCAGCCGCAGCACGAAATCCACCCCCGCACTATCCAGCCGCCGCGCCGCCTCGATCAACTCTCCGATTCCCTTCCGATCGTTCAGCGCCCCCAGCTGCAGAAACCGAACCGGTCCGTTGTCCCGCGCCGCCGGCACTTCCGCCACCTCCAGCCCCGGGTCATACGTGTTCGGCAACACCACCAGCCGCGCCCCGCCACAGAACGGCCGCAACTGCGCCAGCCACTGCGGCGACAACACCGCCACCGCGTCGGCCGCCTCGCACGTCCGCTGGATCAGACGCCGCCGCAGCGCACCTGCTCCCCGACCAAACTCGACGAACCGCCCGCCATGAATGTGCAGCACCACCCGCTTCCGCAATAGCTTCGCCAGCAGCAGATCAACTCCATTCCGGAAGAACGAGAAGTAACTGCACGTGTGAATATGCAGCAACTCCACCTCCCGCGACCGCAACACCCGCGCCAGCCCCACCAGACCTCCGAAGTGCCGCCCGACCCGCTCCAGCCACCCGTGCCACCCGCGGCCTCCGTTTGCCGGCGCCC
>CAZCKC010000002.1:0-127785 GCA_964499235.1 uncultured Planctomycetales bacterium
AAGGCCAAGAAGAAGGCGACCAAGAAGGCTACGAAGAAGACCGCCAAGAAGAAGAAAGTGGCGAGTAAGAAGGCGAAGCGCTAGGCGCCGGCGGCGCTGGTCGCTCATTTTATCTGGCAGTTGATCTCCGCTAGACGACCGCTGTCGGCCCCGCGACGCCGGCAGCGGTCTTTCTTCTTGAGCGGACTGTCGCCAGTTGCTATGGTACCAGTAGGCTTGGGGCAACCGTAAAACTTCCTAGGCGTTCAGTCGCACCTCGATCGACGGCTGACCGACGCCGGAGGCAACGCATGCTGAAGACCCTGCGTCACACTGTTAAGCGAACGCGCCTGGCGCCAGTTTTACGGCCGCTGTACGCGGCGGTCCGGGACCGCGTCAGCCGCGAGATCCGGATGGATCGCCGTTACAACGTATACACGCGGCAGATTCTGGAACGATCGCTCCGCGCGGATTCCAATGTGGTGGACGTCGGTTGCAACCGGGGCGACATCCTGCGCCAGATGCGGTCGCTGGCACCGGACGGCGACGCCTTCGCGTTTGAACCGTTGCCCGCGTTCGCGGCCGACCTGCGGCGCGACTTTCCGGCCGTCGAGGTCTACGAGCTGGCCTTGAGCGATGAGCCCGGGCCCGCCACCTTTTATGAGGTCGTCAACCTTCCAGCGTACAGCGGGCTGCGGCAGCGCGACTACCCGAGCGACAAGGTCACGCTTCGGGAGATTCAGGTGCAGCGCGCCCGGCTCGACGATATCCTGCCCGCCGATCTGCCGATCCAGTTAATCAAAATCGACGTCGAAGGCGCTGAGCTGCAGGTACTCCGCGGCGCCCCGCGAACGCTTACGCGGCATCAGCCGCTCGTGATCTTCGAGCATGGCCGCGGTGCGGCCGAGCATTACGACACGACGCCGGGCGATGTTTTTGACTGGCTCGCTGAATGCGGCATGCATGTTTACCTGCTCGACGCCTGGCTGAGCGGGAAGCGGCCGCTGGCTCGGCCAGCGTTTGTAGGTGAGTTCGAGCAGCGGCGGAACTACTACTTTCTCGCCCAGGCGGCCTCAAGCTAGGCGTCGAGGGTGGTCACCGGCAAGCGTTGAGCACGCCCAGCCTCGTCTTTGGTTGGGGTGATCAAGAGGTGTCCGATGCGGTGTCCGGCCTGCAAGGTTCAGCTGACGGTGATGAAGTACGAGGGGGCGAACGTGTACCACTGCGGTGCGTGCGGTGGGAACATGGTGAACGAGCAGCGGCTGGAGCGGATCTGCGACGCGCGCGAGATCAAGATGCCGGAAGCGGTGCGGCAAAAGATGATGGACATTGCCGACGCGCATCACCGGCCGGAGAGGCTGTGGTGCATCAGCTGCGGGACGGAGATGGACCGGATTCCGTTCAAGTTCTGGAATGACATCCAGATTGACCGCTGTCCGAAGTGCCGGAACATCTGGCTGGACAAGGGCGAGCTGGAGAAGTGCCAGATCTACTGGGAGTACATGCAGGACAATCCGGAGCAATGGGGGGAGGGTTCGGCGTTCGAGCGGCGGGCGGCGCTGGATGCGGAGCTGGTGCAGCGGCGAGCGGCGCTGCAGGAGGAGATGGACTTTTATCGGGAGCGGCGGTATTCCGGGCTGGGGTCGCCGCATCCCAACGCGGGCTTTCTGATCGGGTCGCTGTTCCGGCTGTTTGGGCGCTGAGCGGGGGCGCGGGGGTAGCGCCGGGTGAGCAGCGCGGTCGGGCAACTGGCGGGGCTTGCACGATTCGCGCATTTTCCTAACGCAATCTTCCTTGGGCGGCGAGAAAACGTGGCGATTAGCGCATTCTTAACACTGAATGCGCTTTCGGATAACATCTGCGTGTTAACGTTCGGGCAGGATTTTGGTAGTCGTGTGACAACGATCCTGACGAACGGGAGTTCGTAGAATGCCGCCGCGGAAGCTGATCCTCGTGGTTGAAGACGAGACGGACCTGGCTGACCTGGTTTGCTATCACCTGGAGCGGGAGGGGTACGAGACGCGCCGGGCGGCGGACGGCGAGCGGGCGATGGCGGAGGCGTATCGCCAGACGCCGGACTTGGTCGTGCTGGATCGGATGCTGCCGAAGCTGTCGGGGGACGAGGTCGCGCGGCGGTTTCGGCGGGACGACCGGCTGTCGACGATCCCGATCATCATGCTGACGGCGAAGGCGGAGGAGGCGGACGAGCTGGTCGGCTTTGCGCTGGGGGTCGACGATTACGTGCCCAAGCCGTTCTCGATCAAGCTGTTGATGGCGCGGATCAGCGCGGTGCTGCGGCGGGACCAGGCGAGCCACGCGGGCGTACGGGACACGCTGACGATCGGGCCGGTGGTGCTGGATCACGGCCGGCACGAGGTGACGGTCGACGCGAACCCGGTGGAGCTGACGGCGACGGAATTCCGGATCCTCTCCAGCCTGATGTCGGCCAAGGGGCGGGTGATGTCGCGGGAGCAGCTGATCGAATCGACGCTGGGGCATGGGGCGGCGGTGACCAACCGGGCGATGGACGTGCACATTGCGGCGTTGCGGAAGAAGCTCGGCAATGCGGCCCCGTGCATTCAGACGATCCGCGGGGTCGGCTATGCGTTTCGGGTTGGCGAGAACGACGTCGCGCACGCCTAAGCGGCGCCGGCGGGCCCGCCCTACCGCTCACAGAGTGGCTTTGTTGGCATGACGCTCAGCAATCAGCCTTGGCGCATTCTGCTATTCAGTGGCGTGTTCGTCGCGGTGGCGTTTGCGCTGGCATTCTGGGTCATCAGCAACGAGCGCGATCGGCAGTTCGACTTGGAGCAGAGCGAGGAGCTGCTGCTGTTGGGGCGGGTGGTGCGGGCGACGCTGCAGGAGACGTGGCCGAACCTGGCGGCGGCGGACCTGCACCGGCTTGAGCCGGCGTTGAAGTCGGAGCAGGTGACGTTGCTGATCCTGGGGCCGGAGCGCAAGCTGCGGTGGAAGCTGGGAGCGTCGCCGCCGGGCGCGGGGTTTGATGAGCTGCCGTTTGCGGCGGACGGCGCGCGCAACGCGGTGACGGGGCTGCAATCGTGGGGGGCGGCGAGGAGCCAGTACGCGATCGCGGCGTTGCCGATCGCGAGCTCGGCCGAACCGCAGGGCGTGATCTGGCTGGCGAAGCCGGCGTGGAGCCTGACGGCGGACACGAGCGGGCTGACGCGGGTGCTGGGGCTCGCGGCGGCGCTGATGGCGCTGGTGACGGTGCTGCTGGCGTTCTTCATGTTCCGGCTGCGGGCGCGGCTGTTCCGGCGGCTGGTGCGGGCGGCGCGGCGGCTGTCGAAGGGTGACCTGCGGACGGAGATCGAGATCTCCGGCTCGGATGAGCTGGCGCTGTTATCGAACGCGTTGAACAAGGTGCGCAGCCGGCTGTTGGCGCAGGTGGAGACGATCGATCGCCAGCGGCGGACGCTGGAAGCGCTGGTGAACCAGTTGCACGAGGGTGTGGTGGTGACGCGGGATGATGGGCGGATCGCGCTGATCAACCCGGCGGCGGTGCGGCTGCTGAACCTGGACGTGCATTCGAATGGCATCATCGACCTAGTCGGGCGGCCGGTGGAACAGTGCATTCCGCAGCACCCGCTGCAGCGGCTGCTGCTGGACCCGCGGGTGCCAGTGCGGGCGGCGGATGACGAGGTCCCGCCGGCGCTGGAGCAGAAGCCGATTGCGATCGAGGGTCCGGACCGGACGACGTACGTCCTGGCGGACGCGAGCACGCTGGCGCTGGCGTCGCCGGACAACCCGGACGAGGACACGCCGGGGCGGGCATTGGTGTTGACGGAGGTGACGGAGCTGCAGCGGACGATCCAGCTGCGGACGGATTTCGTGGCGAACGCTTCGCATGAGCTGCGGACGCCGTTGTCGACGATCCGGGCGGCGATTGAGACGTTGCTGGCGATGGATCTGGCGACGGAGGCGGGGGCGGCGCAAAACTTCCTGAACGCGATCGACCGGCACAGTGCGCGGCTGCAGGACCTGGTCTCCGACCTGCTCGACCTGTCGCGGCTAGAGGCGCCGAACAAGCCGTTCGAGCCGGAGGCGATCGCGGTGCACAACCTGCTGGAGGACCTGCACGCGCGGTTCGCGGAATCGCTGGACCGCAAGGAACTGCACTGGAGGGCGCAGGTGACACCGCCGGAGTTCGGCATGCTGTCCGCGAACCCGCAGCTGCTGCGGCTGGCGATTGACAACCTGGTGGAGAACGCGATCAAGTTCACCGACCCCGGCGGGACGATCAAAGTGCTGATCCACCACGCGCGGGAGCACCAGGAGGTGGCGATCGCGGTCGTGGACGATGGCTGCGGGATCCCGGCGGCTGAGCGCGACCGGGTCTTTGAGCGGTTCTACCAGGTGGAGCGCGGGCGGTCGGGCGCGGAGCGCGGGACGGGGCTGGGGCTGTCGATCGTCCGGCATGCGGTCGGGGCGATGAAGGGGCGGGCGGAGCTCGAATCGGTCGAGGGGCACGGGACGCGGATCACGCTGTACCTGCCGCTGGGGACACCGCAGCGGGTGCAGGTCGCGGGCTGAGGCCGCCGGCGAGTGTGCGGTGGCGTGGGGGATAGCGAGCCCTAACGCAACACTCACAATCTCCTGGTATAAATTCCGGATTCGGCAGTCGCGGTCGGCGTGGCGGGCGAAATCGGGCTTTCGGGAGCATAACGCGATGATGGAACGTCTCGGACGGTGTCGGCTGCTGGTTGGTCTGGGGGCCGTCCTGATTGTGGCGGCGGCGGTCGGCTGTCGCCAGCAGGACGGGGCGAACAGCGGTGGGCTGGCGGGCGAGCTGGAGATCGACGGCTCGAGCACGGTGCACCCGGTCGCGGTCGCGGCGGCGGAGATGTTCCGGCAAGAGCACGGGCAGGCCCAGGTCTCGATCGGCCAGTCGGGCACGGGCGGGGGCTTCAAGAAGTTCCTGGTGCCGGAGCCGGGGCTGCGGACGGACATCAACAACGCCTCGCGGCCGATCAAGCCGAGCGAGCAGGAAACGGCCGAGGCGCTGGGGATCGAGTACCTCGAGCTGCCGATCGCGTACGACGGGATCGCGGTGGTGGTGCACCCGAGCAACGACTTCGTGGAGTACCTGACGGTCGAGGAGCTAAACCGGATCTACGGCCCGGGCAGCGAGATCGATAACTGGCAGCAGGTGCGCGCGGGTTTTCCGGACCTGCCGCTGAAGCCGTACGGGCCGTCGCCGAACCACGGGACGTTCGAGTACTTCACCGAGATGATCAACGGGGAAGCGCGGGCGACGCGGCAGGATTACGCGGCGAGCGAGCCCAAGCAGATCATCCAGGGCGTGGCCGGCGACCGTGGGGCGATCGGCTACTTCGGCTTCGCGTACTACCTGCGTGGCAAGGACGACCTGAAGCTGCTGGCGGTGAAGCACGGTGACGCGGCGCCGGTGAAGCCGGCGCCGGAGACGATCAGCAACCTGAGCTACCGGCCGTTGGCGCGGCCGATCTTCATGTACATCAACAAGCAGGCGGCGGAGACGAAGCCGACGGTCGACGCGTACGTCTTCTTCCTGATCGACCATGCCGAGCAGATCGTGGCGCACGAGCGGGTGGGGTATGTCCCGCTGAGCCCGGCGCTCTACGAGACGATCCGCGCACGATACCAGGAGCGGGTGACGGGAACGCTGTATCCTGACACGGCGTCGCACCACAAGAGCCTGTACGAACACTTTGGCCTGGCGCGCGGGGCGTCATGACCACGCTAGCGACGACGAGCTTGCGGGGACGCATGCGGCCGCGCGAGGTGCTGATCCGGGCCTGCTTCGCGGGCTGCGCGGGGTTGTCGATCCTGATCACGCTGGGCGTGGTCGTGGTGCTGGTGACGGAGTCGCTCCCGTTTTTCGAGCAGGTGGGGCTGGTCGAGTACCTGTTCGGCACGACGTGGTCGCCGCAGTTCGCGCCGGCCGCGTTTGGGGTGTTGCCGCTGGTATGGGGCACGCTGATGGTGGGGCTGGGGGCGTTGCTGCTGGCGGTGCCGACGGGGGTGGCGACGGCGATCTTCCTGAGCGAGTACGCGCCGCCGTGGGTGCGGCAGTTCTTGAAGCCGGTACTGGAGATCCTGGCGGGGGTACCGAGCGTGGTGTACGGCTACTTCGCGCTGACCTTCATCACGCCGATCGTCTTCCGGCAGTGGCTGGGGCTGGAGCAGGTACCGTTGTTCAATGCGGCCAGCGCGGCGGTGGTGCTGGCGGTGATGATTCTGCCGACGATCGTCTCGCTGTCGGACGACGCGTTCCGGTCGGTGCCGCGGACGCTGCGTGAGGGGGCGTACGCGCTGGCGGCGACGCGGCTGGAGGTCTCGATCCGGGTGGTCTTTCCGGCGGCGCTGTCGGGGACGATCGCGGCGGTGCTGCTGGCGTTCGCGCGGGCGATCGGCGAGACGATGGCGGTGACGCTGGCGGCGGGCTCGACGCCGACCTTGTCGCTGGACGTGTTCAACAGCGTTCAGACGATGACGGCGTACATTGTGGGAGTGGCGAAGGGTGACGCGTCGGCCGGCTCGATCGAGTACACCTCGATCTACGCGGTGGGGCTGACGCTGTTCGTGATGACGCTGGGGATCAACCTACTGGCGCAGCGGGTGTTCGCGCGGTTTCGGGAGAAGTACGAATGACGGCGGCGCAGCGCGTGGACGTGTTTGCGCCGCGGCTGGCGCGGCGGCGGGCGATGGGGCTGCTGTTCGTCGCGTTCTGCGTCGTGGCGTCGGCGTCGTCGCTGCTGGTGCTGGCGGCGCTGATCTGGCGGATCGTGTCGCAGGGCCTCGCGGTGATCGACTGGGGTTTTTTGACGTCGTACGTGTCGCAGTTGAACCCGGCGGACACCGGCATCTACGCAGCGCTGCTGGGGACGCTCTGGCTGATGGTGCTGACGACGGTGATCGCGGTGCCGCTGGGGGTCGGGGCGGCGATCTACCTGCACGAGTACGCCCGGCCGACGTGGCTGACGCGGCTGATCGAGCTGAACATTGCGAACCTGGCGGGGGTGCCGTCGATCGTCTACGGGCTGCTGGGGCTGACGATCTTCGTACGGCTGATGACGCGGGTTCTGGATCAGGCGGGGGTCGAGCAGCGGTTCAACCCGTTCGGGGACAGCCTGTTGAGCGGGGCGCTGACGATGGCGCTGCTGGTGTTGCCGGTGATCATCATCGCGGCCCGCGAAGCGCTGGCGGCGGTGCCGGACTCGGTGCGGCAGGCGGCGTACGCGGTGGGCGCGACGCGCTGGCAGGCGGTGCGGAGCCACGTGCTGCCGGCGGCGCTGCCGGGGATCATCACCGGGATGATCCTGTCACTGTCGCGGGCGATCGGCGAGGCGGCGCCGCTGATCGTGGTCGGGGCGGCGACGTACATGTCGCAGGCGCCACGGGTGTTCGGCACGGACTTCACGGTCCTGCCGATCCAGGTGTTCTATTGGGCGAGCGAGAACGCAGAGATCTACGAGCAGCTGACAGCCGGCGCGATCCTGGTCCTGCTGGCGGTGCTGCTCGCGATGAACAGCGTCGGCGTGCTGATCCGCGGACTCCAACAGCGGCACGGTGGGAACGTATGAACGGATCCTCGAGCGCACTTCGAATGGTGGACAGCGCGCGGCCGGTGGAGGCGCCGCTGACGGTGCGGCACGAAGCGGGCGATGCCGAGGAGGCGCCGGCCGTGTACGCGATCGACGGGCTGAGCATCCACTACGGCGACTTCTGCGCGGTCAAGGACGTGACGATGACGATCGAGCCGCGGCGGGTGACGGCGATGATCGGGCCGTCGGGGTGCGGGAAGTCGACGCTGCTGCGGGCGCTGAACCGGATGAACGACTTCATCCCGAACTTCCGGGCGCGCGGCGCCGTGCGCTACCACGGGACGGACATTTATTCGAAGAGCTGCGACCCGGTCGAGCTGCGGCGGCACGTCGGGATGGTCTTCCAGAAGCCGAACCCGTTCCCGAAGACGATCTACAAGAACGTGGCATGGGGCGCGCGGATCAACGGTTACCGCGGGAACCTGGACGACCTCGTGGAGCGCTCGCTGCGGCAGGCGGCGCTGTGGGAGGAGGTCAAGCACAAGCTGCACCGGAGCGCTTACGAGCTCTCCGGCGGCCAGCAGCAGCGGCTGTGCATCGCGCGGGCGATCGCGCTGCAGCCGGAAGTGCTGCTGATGGACGAGCCCTGTTCGGCCCTCGACCCGATCGCCACGGCGCGGATCGAGGACCTGATCGACGAGCTGAAGAAGCAGTTCACGGTGGTCCTCGTCACGCACAACATGCAACAGGCCTCCCGGGTTTCCGATAAGACCGCCTTTCTCTACCTCGGCGCGTTGATCGAGTTCGCGGAGACCGACCGGATCTTCACCAACCCGACCAATCCCCGGACGCAAGATTACATCACCGGCCGCTTCGGCTAAGGGATTCCGGCGGGAATTGCCGATCAACTTCGGATATACTCCGAATAGATGATCGCCGGCCGCAATCGGCGCAACTGCCGGCGGCGATTCGAGGACCCGGATCCATGACGGCCCACTTCGTGCAACAGCTCGACGACCTGCTGCGACAATCCCTGCGGATGGCGAGCCAGGTCGAGGACATGCTCCAGCAGGCCTGCGACGCCGTCTTCAGCGGCGACGCGGGGGCCGCGTTGGCCGTGATTGAGCGGGACCACGAGATCGATCACGCCGAAGTGCAGATCGAGACCGAGGTGATCCGGCTGCTGGCGCTCTTCCAGCCGGTAAGCGTCGACCTGCGGCGGCTGTGCACGATCCTGAAGGTGAACAACGAGCTCGAGAGCATTGCGGACTCGGCCGTCAACATTGCCGAGCGGGCCCGCCACCAGGTGATCCAGGACCTGGCCCGCGAGTCGATCGAGCTAAAGGAGTTGATCCCCGGCGTGCGGCAGGCGCTGCGCAAGGGCGTCGAGGCGTACGCCCGGGACAACGTCTCGCTCGCGTACGAGGTGCTCGGCGGCGATTCGGCGATCGACGCGCTTTACGCCCAGATCGTGCAGAACGCGGTGGCGGAGCCGAGCCGCTCGGCCGAGGGGATGGCCGCCCAGCTCGACCTGCTGTCGGTGGCGAAGAACCTCGAGCGGATCGCGGACGAGGCCGGCACGATCGCGAAGGAAGTGATCTTTTTGTCGACGGGCGAGATCATCCGGCACCGCGTGCACGGCTAGCGTCTCCGGGCTCCCCGGGGCCCGCCCCTACCCACCAAATGAATGCCTGTGAGGAACCCGCGTGTCGCGCTCAGGCGTGGGGGGCGGGGGTCGTGGCGGCCGGCTCCTGCTCGGCGGCTTGCTTGATACCGTTGAGCATCGTGTTGAAAACGACGCCGTGGAAGGGCGTCACCGCCCACCAGTAGAGGATGCCGGCGAGGCCGCGGGGCTTGAAGCGGGCGGTCTGGGTGAGGGTGCAGGCGTCGGGATCGGTGGCGAGCGGGTCGATGGCGAACTCGAGCAGGGCTTCGCCGGGGAGCTTCATCTCGGCGCGGAGGGCGAGCAGGCGGTCGGGCTGGATGTCGGTTACCCGCCAGAAGTCGAGGGCGTCGCCGAACTGGACGTGCTCGGGATCGCGGCGGCCACGACGCAGGCCGGGTCCACCGACGAGCCGGTCCATGACGCCCCGCAGCCGCCACATCCAGGCGGTGCCAAAGTAGCCGTTGGCGCCGCCGATGCGGCAGAGGGCGGTGAAGACCCGGGCGGCGGGCGCGGCCACGCGGGTTTGGCGTTGGTCTTCGTAGACGGTGCCGCCGGCCCAGTCGGGGTCGCCGGGGAGGACGCCGGCGTCGGACCAGGCGGTGGGGACACGGCGCTCGCGGGTGCGGACGACGGCTTCGCGGATAGCCTCGCGGACGGTGAGCAGGTTCTGCGGCATGAGCTCTTGGGCGCGGTGGTCGCCGCAGACGACGCGGTTGCGAAGGCCTTCGGCGAGCGGGCGGGCGATGCGGTGGCTGAGGGGCGTGACGAGGTGGATCCAGGCGGAACTGAGCCGGGGGGTAAGTACGGGGACCGGGATGATCCAGCGGCGGCGGAGCTGGAGCTCTTCAGCCGCGGTCTGCATGAGGTCGTGGTAGTTGATGATGTCCGGTCCGCCGATGTCGATGGTCTCGTGGGTGGTGGTTTGGAGGTCGAGCGCGGCCACGAGGTAATCGAGCACATTGCGGATGGCGATGGGCTGGGATTCGGTACGGACCCAACGCGGGGTGATCATGATCGGGAGGCGCTCGACGAGGTAGCGGAGGATCTCGAAGGAGGCGGATCCGGAGCCGATGATCATCGCGGCGCGGAGCACGGTGACGGGGACGCTGCCTTGGCGGAGCCCGGCTTCGACTTCGCGGCGGGAGGCGAGGTGCTCGCTGAGTCCAGGGCCGGTTTCGCCGAGGCCACCGAGGTAGATGATTCTTTCGAGGTCGGCGGCGGCGGCGGCGCGGGCGAAGATCGCGGCAAGGTGGCGATCGTGTTCGCGGTAGGACTCGCCGCGGGCCATCATCGAGTGGATGAGGTAGAAAGCGCTACGGCAGCCGGTCATGGCGGAGCTGAGGAGGGCTTCGTCCTCGGCATCGCCCGCGACGATTTCGAGATTGGAATGCTTTGACCAAGGACGGTCGTAAAGCTTTCTGGGTGAGCGTGAAAGACAGCGGACCTGGTGGCCGGCGTCGAGAAGGCGTGGGACCAAGCGGCCACCCACGTAACCACTGGCGCCGGTGACGAAGACCCGTTTGGTTGGCTCGATGGCCGACAAGGGCCTATCCCCGCGGGGAGAGCGGATGGTCAGGCCCTCGGTTTGCTGCGGACCGAAGAGACGCCGCCGTCGACGCCGATCACCTGGCCGGTGACCCAACTACTCTCTGATCCTAAGAGCCAGGCGACGACCAGGGCAACTTCGGTCGCTTCGCCGATGCGTCCGAGCGGGTGCATGGCGACGGAGGCCTTCAGCGAGGTCGCGTTGGCGGTGATGGGCTCGGTGAGCGGAGTTTTGACGAGACCCGGGGCGACGGCGTTCACGCGGATACCGTTGCTGGCATAGGTGGCGGCGGCGGACTGGGCGAGACCGATGACGGCGCCCTTGGCGGCGGCGATGCCTTCGTGGTTGGGCAGGCCAACGCGGGCGGCGCAGGAAGCCATCAGGACAATCGCGCCGCCGGATTTGCGCATGGCGTTCGCGGCGGCGCGGACGACGGCGAAGGCTGAGGTCGCGTTAAGGCGCATGACCTCATCGTAATCATCGGGGGTGGTCAGGTGTGCCGGCTTCAGCAGGATCGAGCCGACGAGGTTGGCGACGCCGTCGAGGCGGCCGCCCCACTCGACAGCCTGCGTGGTTGCCTTCTCGGCTTCGGCGAAGCTGGTGGCGTCGACGGCGAGGGTGGTTGCGTCCTTGCCTTCGGCGAGGTTGGCGAGCTTTTGCTCGTCACGGCCGGCGAGGACGAGACGTGCGCCCTCGTTACTGAGGCGCTGAACGACTTCGCAGCCGATCCCGCCCGTGGCGCCGTAGATGAGATAGACGGGCTTGACGGGGGTCGTTTCGGATTCGGCCATGGGGAGTCTCCGCTGGATTGGAGGGCCACCACGGGCGGGCACGGTAGAAGTCGTGCCGCGGCCCGGGGCCCGGAAAAACAAAAGCCCACGGCACCGCGCCGTGGGCCCGATAGCTCACCAGGGGCGTAGAGATGAGCTATCGTGAAGTTTGTGCTGGTTGTCAGGCGATCGCGGGCTGCACGTGCCAGCGCTTTTGGATTGCGGGCACGCTGACGGCCTGGTAGATCGCGGCGAGACCGACGAGGACATACACGGCGGTCGCGATCACCGATTGGCCGAAGAGCAGCGCTACGACGTTAAGGTCGGCGACGCCCACCAGGCCCCAATTCAGCCCGCCGACTACCAGTAGGACGGCCGCGATCACATCGATGACTTTCATGCGTTATCTCCATTGGAAGGCGTGGAAGCGGCGGAAATGCCTGCAACTCAGGCCAGGATATTCAAAAAAAGGTGGTGTGCCGGAGGATGTGGCATCCGAACCACATCACCGAGGCGAGCCAGCCGATCAACAGAAACCATTCCGACACACCACCTGAATCGGGAGGCAGCCAAACGGCCGCCGGTCGACACGTTTTAACATTCGTTCAATTCGGTCATCTGAAGTATCGGGCGGTTTTGGCCGAAGTCAAATGGTGTGGCGATTTTTCTGCTCACGGAGTGAATTTCTGCGTGAAATTGGGGGTTGCGGGGTTCAACCGGGCCGTGCTAGAATCGTTCAAATCGTTTATTGGGGCTCACAAGTGAAACGTGGATGAAGACAGTTCTTTCACCGAAGGAGTTTGCGGAGGCGATCGGCGTCAGCGAATCCTCGATGAAGCGTTGGGCGGATGACGGGCTGTTGCGGGTAAGCCGCACGGCCGGCGGCCACCGGCGGATCGCGCTCAGCGAGGCGATCCGGTTTGTGCGGGAGCGGAACGCGACGCTGGTAAAGCCGGATCTGCTTGGGCTGACGGACCTGCCGCAAGATCGCCCGCAGGACGTGGAGAGTGCCTCGGAGCGGCTGTTCCATTTTCTTCAGCGGGGGATGGCCCGAGAGGCACGGGGTCTGGTGCTGTCGCTCTATTTGAGCGGGACGAGTGTCGCGGAGATCTGCGACGGGCCGATCCGCGTGTCGATGGCCCGGATTGGCGATCTTTGGCAGCACGATGATGCGGGGATCTTTGTCGAGCACCGGGCGACGGACATTTGCCTCCAGGCGTTGAACCAGCTGCGGATGACGGTTGAGCCGTCCGAGGGGACGCAGATCGCGATTGGCGGGGCGCCGGCGCGGGACCCTTACCTGCTGCCGTCACTGGCGGCGAGCACGGTGCTCAGCTCGGTCGGTTTCCGGGCGATCAACCTGGGAGCGGACACGCCGACGAGCGTCCTAATGCGAGCGGTTCAGCAGTACAGCCCGCGGCTGGTCTGGCTGTCGGTCAGCACGAGCCACGATCCGGCCGGGCTGTCCTCAGACCTGACGCGGTTTGCCGAGAAGCTGGCGTTGGATGCGCCGCACACGCACCTTGCCGTGGGGGGCCGGGCCACGCGGGTGCTCGAGCTGCCACAGGATCCGCGGACGCATGAAATCCAGTCGCTGGAACGGCTGGCGGCGTTGGGGCAGGAGCTGCTCGCACCGTAGCGGCGCCTGTCCCGAGCGGCACGGCGGCGGCTCCAGGCACGCTAACGCGAAACGAAACGGCTGTTGCGCTCGGAGAAGCGCAACAGCGTATCGGCACCCGACGTGACGCCGATCCGAGGAGAGAGGGCAATATCGCCTTCAGGCAGTTGCGGGGCCTGGGCGATCCAAAGCCCCGCAGCGGGGATGAGCAAGCAGTTGTTCTGGTGGCGATCGATGGCGAATGCTTCGCAGAGGCGGGCGGGCCCGCGGGCGAGGTTGCGGTCTGTCGCGCGCGGTCGGCGCTGCTGCATCAGGGGAATCCCTTCAATCGGCTCGACCGCGCGTAGCAGGACTGCGCTGCCGCTGCCGGCGGGCTCGGTCACGACATTGCAGCACCAGCGGGCGTGAATGGCGTAGACGTAAGCGCGGCCGGGTGGGCCGAACATGGCCTGGTTACGCGGCTTCGGACCGCGGTAGGCGTGGCTGGGCGGGTCGCTGTGGGCGAGGTAGGCCTCGGTCTCGACGATGCGACCGACGACGCGGCCGGCGGACGTTTCCCGCACGAGGAGCTGGTTGAGGAGTTGTCGGGCGACAGTGATGACGAAGCGGTCGAAGGCCGCGGGCGGCCACGGGACGCATTCGTCGGCGTGCAGCCCGGAGGACCGGTCAATCACGGCGGGCGAGAATCGCGGCGGTCAGGGAGAAGAGCTGGATCACGGTGGCGAAACCGAGCTTGACGAGGATCTGGTCGACGGCGACGCCGAACACCCAATCCGAGAGCGCCCACGCGAGCAGCGCGACAGTGAGGGCCTGGCCAATGGCGGAGATGTAGCGGGCCGCTGAGAACTCCTCGTAGCGTTCTTCGCGGGCGCCGTACTCGAGCTGGGCGCGGATTTCGGCCAGGTGGGCCTCGATCCTGGCGAGATCAGGAGGGGCTTCGATATTGGGATCGGCCGGCATCTCCGGCGGTTGGCGGGGTTCGTCAGCCACGGTGGCCCCCTTCTGCGGCAGCGGATCAGTGACTACGTTTCTGCGAGTTGCTCCAGGACGGCCTGACGGAAGAGCGGCAGGAGGATCTCGTGCTGGCCGACGACGTTGTGGCCGAAGCCGGGCTTCACGGGCCGCGATACGACGTTCTGGCTCGGGCGATAGTGCCGCAGCATGTCGAAATTGGCGGTGTGCATGGCGTCGAGGTCAGCGCCGAGGTTCCGGGCGACGGAGACGGCCTTGAGGAAGACCTCGGGCATGATGACGGCCGAGCCCATGTTGATGTAGACGCCGCCGGGCTGGCCGGGGGCGACGCTGCCGAGGTCGGCGACGACGCTGCAGAACGTGTGGAAGTCCTTGAGGGTGGCCGAGCCGATGGCCGCGCCGTCGGCGTCGGGATGCATGTGGACGGTATCGGTGCCGAGTGCGACGTGGACGGTGGCGGGGATCTCGTTGCGTCGCGCGGCGGCGAGGATACTCAGGTCGCCATAGCGCGGGCGGTTCTCGTTGAGGATTTCGCCGACGGCGTGACCGAAGCCGAGGCCGGCGGCGCCGCGCTTGGCGGCGGTGTTCATGCGTTCGCAGGTTTCGTGCACCATGCCGAAGCTGCCGTCGCGGATGGTTTCGGCGACTTCCTCACTGGTGGCGCCGGTCTCGGCAAGCTCGATGTCGTGGATCGCCCCGGAGCCGTTAGTGGCGACGGCGGTGATCACGCCACGCTCGATGAGATCGACGACGAGCGGTGTGCAGCCGGTCTTGATCACGTGGCCGCCGTAGGCGAAGAGCACGGGTCGGCCGGCGCGGCGGGCGGCGACGACGGCCGTCACGATGGCCCGCAGCTCGCGCGTGCCGAGAAAGTTCGGCAACGTCGTCCACCACTGGCTGAAGCTGGCGCCGGGTTCGGGCGCGCGGCCGAGCGCGTCGACGGCGACCTTGTGAGCACGATCGTCGCGGGACATGAGTCGCAGGCGCGTCAGGTCCAGTGGGGCGTGCGTCGGTTGCGGGAGCGCGTCAGGCACGCGGGTCTCCGAGCCGGGGCTTGATGACCGCTGCGAACACCGCCTCGGCGTCCGGCAGGTGCATGGCCACGTCGAGCCGCAACAACGGCCGGGCATCGGCGGGCCAGCGGGGCGCTAGTTTGCCCCAATCCTTGCCGGTTGTCACGACGACATCGACGTCGCGCCACGCGGCCGCCCGGATGATCTCGGCCACCTCCACTTCGGTATAGCGATGGTGGTCGGGAAAGGCAATCGGGTAGCGCACGGCTGAAGCAAGGGGCAACAGCGAGCGGACGAAGGTCTCCGGATTGCCGATCGCGCAGACGGGCTGGACGGTCTTGTCCGAAAGATCAGCGAGATCCATCGCGGTGGCCGAATCATGACCGCCCCAGCCGCTGGGCTCCACGTTGGCGACCGTCATCGGGATTCCCGGGCAGATGACGGCCAGGCGCTGCTCGATCGCCGTGCGCTCAGCGGTGGTGATCTGATTCGCTCGCGTGATCACGATGAGGTCGGCGCGTTGCAGCGCGGAGAGGGGCTCCCGGAGGCGTCCTTCCGGGAGGAGTGCGTCGCCGCCCCACGGGTTCAAGCCGTCGAGCAGGACGATGTCGACGTCGCGCGCGAGGCGGCGGTGCTGGAAGCCGTCGTCGAGAACGAGGACCGTCGCGTCGTGCTCGTCAATCGCCGACCGTGCGCCTCCGATTCGGTCGGGGTTGACGACGACAGGCACGTCCGCGGCGCGGGCGTGGTATTCCTCGACCTCGTCGGCGGTTTGGCCGGCCGGGGCCGCGTAGCCGCGCGTCAGGATGGCGGGTCGTTCGTCCTGTTCCCGCAGCCACTGCACAAGTGTCGCCACGGTGGGTGTCTTGCCGGTGCCGCCGACCGTGATGTTGCCGATGCTGATCACTGGCACTGAGACGCGGGTTCCGCCGATGCGGTCATAGCGCAGATTGCGAAGCCGAATCGCGGCCGCGTACCCCCCTGCCGCCGGCCGAAGCCAGCGGCGGTAGTGCCAGAGATGCGGACGCGGCTTGATCAGCTTCATGTCCGGCCCCCGGGGCTGTTGGGTGTGAGCGGCGAGGATGTCAGGTCTCGAGGTAGCCGTTTTCGCGCTGCCACTTGACGGACCGCGGCACGCCGGCGGTGAGCGGCGTCTGGGGGCGGTAGCCGATGAGCTGGCGCGCCTTGGAGATGTCGGCGACGTAGCGGGTGACCTCGCCGGCCCGGGTCGGCTCGAGGCTGACGTTGGGCTCACGCTGGAGCGAGAGGCCGATGAGGTTGACGAGATCGATCAGCGTCGCCCCCTGCCCGTAAGCGAGGTTGATCGTTTCGCGGACGATCTTGCCGCTGGCGAGCGCGTCGATGCCGGCCAGACAACCGGCGACGCAGTCGTCGACATACGTGAAGTCGAGGACCTTCTCCGGGCCGAAGATCACGATCGGCTCGCCGGCCGCGACGCGCTGGATAAAGAGCGGGATGACACGCTCCATCCGTTGGAGGTCGCAGTCGTAGCGGCCATAGACGTTGCTGAACCGATAGACGAGGCAGGGCAGTTCGTAGCACTCGGCGTAGGAGTAGATGAAGGCTTCGCCGGCGATCTTGGAGGCGCTGTAGGGGCTTTCGGCGACGACGAAGTCGGCCTCGGCCTCGTTGGTGACATGGCGGAGGATGTCGCCGTAGACCTCGCGCGAGCTGCCGAAGATGAAGGGGACGTTGCCCTGGCGGCGGGCGAACTCGAGGGCGGCGAAAAGGGACTCGACGTTCTCCATCGCGCGAACGGGGTTTTCGACGAGCTCGAAGACCTTGGCGTGGGCGGCGAGGTGGACGACGACGTCGAAGCGGCCGGTGACGGGAAAATTTCCATCCCGGGCCTGCCGAATGTCGGTGACTACTGTTTGAATATTATCGGTCCAGGCATTGGGACGGCTGTCGATTCCGACCACGTCGTCGCCCCGCTGCAGCAAGGCCAGGCCGAGATTGGTTCCGATCTGTCCGCTGGAGCCAGTAATCAGCACCCGCATCGCGCACGCCGCTCCTGAAGACGGTCTGGAGGATCAATTCAAAGCATCGTAATCGCGGCGGGCGTTGCTCGCCACGAGCGGGTCACGCAAAGCCCGCGGGCGGTGCATCAAGGTCGCCCATGGGCTCGGTTTAACTCGGCATCGACGCGGGGCGATACATCCAATACGAGCCGGGGGGCCGACGCCGGGGACCAAAGATGGCTGACAGCGAGCCGCGCCGCATCCGCCAGGAGCGTGGCAACATCGAGCGGATCCTGAACAAGCTCGACGCCGAGGTGAACCCGCAGGCGAACGAGGTTCGCGAGGACATCCGTTACCGGTACCGGCTATGGGCAACCAGCGTTCGGTTCGAGGTTTCGAATGGCCAGCAAGAGCAGCACCTCGCGCCCACGCGGAACGTGAGCCGTCGGGGGATGGGGTTCCTGGTCGGCAACTACGTCTATCCAGGAACGCGCTGCCAGATCAAGCTGGTCCAGGCCAACCGCAAGACGCAAGCGGTGACGGGGACGGTGAGGCACTGTTACTACTACCCCGGTTCCGGCGCGGTTCACGTTGTAGGGGTCCAGTTTGACGAACCGATCGACGTGCACCTGTTCCAGGAGGAGGCGCCGGCATTGCCAGTCCTGCTTATCGACGCGGATTCCGGGGCGGCGGAGCGGATTCGACAGGGCTTTGAGCCGCTGGTGGTGCGGGTGGTCGAGGTGGCGCAGGCCGCGTCGGCGCTGCGGCTCGTGCTGGAGGTCCGGCCGGTTGTGATCTTCCTGAACATGAGCATCCCGGGGCTGGACGGGTTCGTGACGGCGCAGGCGATTCGGCGGCTGGGGTACAAGGACCTGCTGGTCGCGCTGTCACAGGACACGTCGACGGCGTTTCAGGAGCGCTGCAAGGACGCCGGCATTGACGAGTGCGTTTCCGAAGCCTTCCAGCCTGAGAAGTATCGCGATGCGGTGGCGGGCCATCAGGCGCCGGAGAATCCCGCGACGGAGTCGGCCGAAGAGGTCATGTCCAAGCTGGAGCAGTTCATGGCCGATTTGCCGGAGCGGTTCCGGCAGTTCGAGCAGGTGCTGGCGGAGGAGAACCTCGGAGACTTCGCGCGGCTGGCGCGGTCGCTCGAGTCGGCGTCGCAGGCCTGCGGGATGCAGGTCTTCGCCGAGATGGGGCAAAACCTGCGGAGTGCGGCCGAGGCGGGCGTCACAATCGAGCGGCTGCAGATGCAGGTGGCGGAGCTCGCCACGCTTTGCCAGCTCGGGCGGCGGCCGAAGGGGAACTAAAGCTCGGACGTTTGGCGGCTGCGTTGGGCGGTGGTGGTGAGCCAGGCGAGGCCGTGGTCGGCGACCTGCTGAATGACGCGGGGGTAGAGGTCGCGCTCGGCTTGCTGGACGCGCTCGGCGAGGCTTTCGGGGGTGTCGTCGGGACGGCGGGCGACGCGGGTCTGGGCCAGGACCGGGCCGTGGTCGTACTCGTGGTCGACGAGATGAACGGTGCAGCCGGTCTCGGGGACGCCGGCGGCGATGACGGCCTCGTGGACGTGATGGCCGTGCATGCCCTGGCCGCCGAACCTGGGCAGCAGCGCGGGGTGGATGTTGATGATGCGGCCGTTGAAGTCGGGGGGGAAGTCCCAGAAGACGAGGAAGCCGGCCATCACGACGAGGTCGACGCCGACGGCGCGGAGGTGTTCGGCGAGGGTGGCGGAGAAGGCTTGGTTGCTCGGGTAGTCGATGGGTCGAATGATGGTGACGGGCAGGCCGGCTTCGTGCGCCCGCTTGACGCCGGCGACGCGGGCCCGAGAGCTGACGACGCTGTCGATGCGGGCGTCGCGGAGGCGGTCGGACTGGATGGCGGCGTGGAGGTGCATGAGCGTGGAACCACCGCCGGAGATCAGAACACCAAGGCGGAGGGGCTGGCGGTTAGCGGGGGGCGCGGTCATGGCGGCATCGTAGTCGAACGGCGCGGCAGGCCAAGGCGGTTGCCGGCTGCTGGCGAGGTGCGTTTGAGGCGTTAGAATTCGGCGCGACCGGCCTGCGGCGGTGCGGTTGCGTGGCGGGTGACCGGTGGGACATGCACCCGGGCGGGAGCTTTACCCGGCAAGCGACAGTGGAAGGAATACACGACGTGGCCAAGTTGAAGACAGCGGAAGACAAGGCCCGGCTAAGCCTGGCGGCGGCGATCGCCGGCCTGGTGCTGACGATCGGGCCGCTGGGTCTGTTGGTCCGGAACTTCAGCGCCAGCGACTTTATGACCGTCTACAACGGCGGCGGGCCGTTCCTGATGGTGTTCGGGGGACTGCTGCTGGGAGCGCTGGCGGCGAACGGGGTGGCGTTCTTGCTGGCGTGGACCGCGGCCGGTGCGCGGCGGAACGAGCAGATGGGCAAGACGTGGCTGGGCTTTTTCCTGGGGGCGACGGGGCTGGCGGTGTGCCTGTCGGTGGGCGTGTTTTTCTATTTCACGCGGCACGCGATCTGAGCCGCGGTATCCACGACGAGGATTGACTTGAGGCCGCGTTAGGGGGCGGCGCCGAGGACCGGGTCGGGCGCGAGCTCGATGCCGGCCTCCTGCATGTAGTTTTCGGTGCGGCGGAGGATGCCTTGGAACTCGCCGCCGCTGACGAGGCTGAACTCGCCGCCGGGGCCGGCGATGCCGAGGATCTGGAGGTCGCGGTAGGCGTAGCGGCCGAGGCGGAAGAGGATCCAGTTGAGGCTCTGCTCGATCTGGGCGGTTCGGCAGAGGAGGTAGCCGATGGCGCCGCGGTTGAGGCGCTCCGTCGGGGCGTGCTGCCAGGCGCGGCCGACGAGGCCCTCGTCCTCGAGGAGGGTGCGGAGTTGGTCGTAGTCGCCGGTGAAGGCGTCGCCGTAGCGGAGGAGGTAAGCGGCGCGGTAGGCGGGCTCGGCGGTAATGAAGGGCTGCTGGCCGATATAGCTGACGAGCTCGACGTTGTCGACGGGGACGGGTTCGCGTGTCGGGGCGGGGTCGGGGGAATGAGGCTGGGGGGCCTGGCAGCCGAGGAGGAGCCCGGTCATCACGAAGCTGGTGGCGATCAAGCGCGCTCGCATGGTTAGAAGCTCCACGTCACGCCGGTGAAGAGGAAGTTGCGCATCCCGCGGTCGGAGTAGGCCTCGCCGGGGAAGAAGGCGCCCCAGCGGACGGTCCAGGACACGTCGGTCAGCACCCGCCAGTTGACGTAGTAATCCATTTCCCAGCCGACGAAGCCTTCGCCGCCGCGGTCAGCGGTGGGATCGGAGATGGCGCCGGACTGGTGGTGCTTGTGGTAGATGAACCAGTTGCTGCCGAGCTCCAGGTCGCGGAAGACGCGGTGCTCGGGCAGGGGAAAAAACGAGCCGCCGAACTTGAAGATGTGGAGGTTGCTGGGGATCAGGCCGGCGGAGATGCCGGTATCGCGGTAGCCGAAGGCAACGAAGCTGGTGTCGTCGCCGCGGGTGTTGCCCCCGGCGGCGCTGGTGGGGCTGCCAAAGCGGTCGCCGTCGCCGCTGGCGAACAGGTACTCGAACATGACGCGGGGCTTGGTCGGGTGGTTGAAGTAGTACTCGAGACCGATGTCCCAGGCCCAGGCGCGGACGTCGTCCTGGGCGAGCCACTGGCGGTCGCCGTAGCTCTTGCCGGTCTCGTAGACCCACTCGGTCCAGTAGTTGAGGTTGGGGACGAGTTGGCCGCGCGAGCCGAGGCCGAAGTACTGCGTGTCGTACGAGTAGTTCTGGAAGAACATTGTGGGGCGTTCGTCGGTGAAGTCGTCGTTCCAGAGGGCGAAGACGAACGGCTGGTGGTTTTCGAAGCCGGTGTAGTCGAGCTGGACGCCGTAGAAGCGGCGGGACATGTGGCTGTCGACCGGATCGCTGACGTCGATGTTGGGGGTCGAGGCGATCGAGCGGGCGATCAGGCCGGTAAGGGTCCAGTCGTGCCAGCGGGCGTTGAAGGTCACGCCGTCGAGGGGCAGGTCGAGGGTGTAGCCGGTGCCGAAGACGACTTCCTGGCGGCCGACCTTGACCTCGAAGCCGTAGGGGTCATCGGGCTCGAGCAGGCGCAGGGCGCGGCCGACGCGGATGCGGTACCAGCCGCGTTCGAGGTTGGGGCCTTCCCAGTCTTTCTGGCGGTCGTACTCGTCGCCGGGGTGGAAGTAGTTGTAGGTCAGGCGGCCGCGGGCGAAGAGCTCGTGGTTGCCGCCGTCGAGGGTGAGGCGGGTCCAGAGGGAGGTGCTGGGGCGGTGGAGCCAGCGCGATGACTGGACGCCGTCGTCGAAGAAGAACGAGTAGTGCTCGATCCAGCCGCCCCACTGCCAGTCGAGCAGCGACGCGATCGGCTCTTGCGCAAGCCGTTCGGCTTCGAGGGCGTCGTCGATCTGTCGCTGGCGGTCGAGGATGTTCTGGATGGTGCGACTCTGTTGCTGCTGGGCGGTGGTCCCCTGGGCCAGCGTCGTGACGGAACCACCCGCCAGGACCATGATGGCTGCCAGGCCGATCGATCGCTCGCCAATCACAGGATGCTCGCTCCGGACGCGTGACGGGATGCAGGGTTCGCGACGGCCGCGCTGCTGGTCGCTGTTCGGCGGCTGCTGGGCAACCACGCCGACCGGCGGTAGGATCGCTTCGCGTGCGGTGCCTGTCAACGTCTTCTTTCGGGCGATCGGTGGCGGTGCGGCGCTGGTCTGACCGAGGTTCGCGTGGGTCCCGATCACGATGGCGCGAGAGCTCGAAATCAAGTACAAGCTGCCGGCGCCGGAGGCGTTCTGCGATCGGCTACGCGATGCCGGCGCGGCGCGGCAGCAGCGGGTGCAGGAGCACAACGCGATCCTTGACACGACGGACCGGCAACTGCTGCATCGCGGGGCGGGGCTGCGGCTGCGGCGTGAGACCGCGGACGACGGCGGGCGGCGAGCGACGCTGACCTACAAGGGGCCACGCGAGTTCGACCCGCGGTTCATCGCCGGCGGGTTCAAGGCCCGCGAGGAGCTTGAGACGGTTGTCGGACAGCCCGACGAGCTCGAGCAGTTGCTCGAGCGGCTGGGCTTTCAACTGACGATCGTGTTCGAGAAATCGCGCGAGACGTGGCACTGCGGGGCATGCGTCGTCACGGTGGATGAGCTGCCGCAGCTCGGCTGGTTCTGCGAGATCGAGGGCCCCGACGCCGACACGATCGAGGGCCTGGCGCAGCAACTCGCGCTGCAGCCGGATCAGCAGGTCAGCGAGACCTACGTCGAGCTCACCGCGCGGCACGGGGTGCCGACGCCTGACGGCGGGTGGCAGCTCACGTTCTAGCGGCCACGGCGGGCTCGGCCGCCACGCGGGGTTCGGGGGCGAAGGCGGGGTCGTCGCGGTGGGCCTGCATCCGCAGGCAAAGCAGCAGGCCGAGCAACGCGAGCGCGGCCGCCACGATCAGCCAGACAGCCGGCCAGGCCGCGGTCGGATCAGCCGGCATCCCGAGCGCTTCCAGGAAACTTCGCAGGCCGTCGACGGCGCGGGAGGCGACGCTGATCCCGTTGTGCATCAGGTGCGCGAGGATCGCGGGCCAGATCGAGGCCGAGCGCATCGCGAGCAAGCCGAACACCAGCCCGAGCACGACGGTGATGAAGACGCGGTGGACGCTGTGGTGGTTGAGGCCGAACGCGATTGCGGTGATGACGATGGCGGCGGTCCAGCCGAGGCCACCCTGGAGGGCGCGGAGGGCATAGCCGCGGAAGAAGACCTCCTCGGCGATGGCGGGGATGACGGCGACGAGGATGATGAGCCAGAGCGGCGGCAGTTGCTGGAGGACCGCCTCGATCTCGCTGAAGGCCCGCATCACCTCGTCGGGCATCGTGAGGTACTGCTGCTGGAGGCCGAGCCAGGCCTGGGCCAGGATCCACGTAGAGAGCCCGAAGCAAATGGCCGCGACCCAGCCGAGCGCCGGCGGCGGGCGCCAGCCGAAGCCGCTGCGCAGGTGGACGCGCGAGTAGAGCGCCGCCAGCAGCGGCACGCCGATGAACAGCACGATCAGCGTTGCGCCGATGATGAAGAAGAACAGCGGGTCCTGGGCGAGGCCGGGGATCTGCTGGAGCTGGGCCTGGACGAAGAAGTTCAGCAGGTAGAGGACGGCCAGCAGCAGGAAGCCCTGGGCGACGGTGGGCGTGCGGCGGGGCTGATAGAACTTGCGGATGAAGAGCGTGCGGAACGAGCCGCTGTCGGCGAAGAGGACGGCTTCCTGGCCGAAGAGCTTGGCGGCGATGGCGACGGCTGCGCTGGCGTAGAGCGTGGTCGAAAACGCCACGAGGGTGATGTCGACGACGTCGATGCGGCCGACGAACAGGTCGCGCATCAGCAGGACGATGTTCGTGACCGGCAGGACGATCAGCGGTCCCTCGAGGCGCGAGCCCGGCAGGAGCCCGACGATCGCCGGAACCATCGCGGCGACGAGGACCGGCATGACGTAGTTCTGGGCTTCCTTGAAGCTGCGGGCGAAGCTGCAGACGGCGAGCAGGATCGCGCTGAACATGACGGCCATCGGGATCATGACGAGCAGCGTCAGGGGGATCGCCGAGAGGGGAAAGGCGAACGCCTGGCTGCCGGTGAGCGCCTGGCCGATGCCGCCGAAGTACATCGTCGCGCCCATGGCCAGGAGGTTGAGCACGGCGCTGAGCATGCCGATCAGCGTGACCACGAGGAACTTGCCCGCGATCAAGTCGAGCGTCGGCACCGGGGCGACCATGAGGGTTTCGAGCGTGCCGCGCTCGCGCTCGCCGGCCGTCAGGTCGATGGCCGGATAGATCGCCCCGCTGATCGTCATCGTGATGAGGATCAGCGGCAGGATCATGCCGAGGCGGAAGCCGGCTTCCTGCTCGGAGGTCGCGACGCTCTCGGCATTGAGCCGGATCGGCTCGAGGACGGCCTGGTCGACGCCGGCGGCGGTGAGGCGGCGCTGGATCATGAAGTCGGCCAGCCGCTGGAGAATGCCCTCGAGGCCCCGGGCGGCGTAGGCCTGGCTCTCGAACCGCGTCGCGTCAAAGTAGAGCGTCACCGCGCTGGTGCCCGCGGCCAGGTAGGTCGGCAGGTCGCCGCGGACCATGACCGCGGCGGCCGCCTCACCGCGGCGGACGGCCGCTCGCAGATACTCGGCCTGCTCTTCGGGGGTGACGGCGTTTTCGGGGGGAGCGACGACCTTGACCTGATACGCGTAGGGGCGGATTTGGGCGATCTGCGCTTTTTGGTCCTCAGCGAGCTCGAGCCCGCCGAGGTCGCGCAGCTCGGCCGCGGTCATGTCGCGGAGCTGCTGCTCGAGCTCGGGGAGTTTTTCGGCGGGCACGCCGGCGGCTTGGAGGCGGCGGGAGAGGTCGCTGTCGATGCGGGCGCGGAGCCACGTGGCGGTGGCTTCGTCCGGGACCGCGACGATGAACTCCTGCTGGACCGCCTGCGAGCGCTGCAGCTCGAAGGCCTGGAACGACCCCAGCATCAGGGCGGGGTAGAGCAGGATCGGGACGACGACCATCGCGATCAGCGTGCGGCGATCGCGCAGCGTGTCCGTGAGTTCCTTACGCCATACCGTGCGAATGCGTACGAAGCGGCTCATCCGTTGCGCCGATCAAGGAGAGGAAGACTTCACTCAGGCGTTCGCGGCCGGTCGCCTCCTGCAAGCCGGCCAGCGTGTCGTCGGCCACCAGCCGACCATTGTGAATCAGCCCGATGCGGGCGCACAGCGTTTCGATCTCGTCGAGGGCGTGGGTCGAGAGGATGACCGTCTTGCCGGCCTCGGCCTGGCTGCGGATGAAGCTGAGAATCAGGCGGTTGCTGAGCACGTCGAGGCCGAGCGTCGGCTCGTCGAGGATCAGCACCGGCGGGTCGGCGATCAGGGCGCGGGCAATGCTGGTTCGCTGCCGCTGACCGGTCGAAAGCGCGCCGCAGCGGAGGCTGAGAAAGTCGCGCATGTCGAGCCAGTCGACGAGCTGATCGATCCGGGCGGCCGCAGCCTCGGGCGGCAGCCCGTAGAGCGTGGCGAAGTATTCGAGCATCTCGCGCGGCGTCAGGCGGGCGTACAGGCCGGTGTTCGCGGTGAGGTAACCGATCTGCCGCTTGACGGCTTCGGGCTCGGCCGTGACGTCGACGCCGCCGATGAGAACCTGGCCGGCGCTGGGGCGGAGCAGCCCGCTGATCATGCGGAGGGTGGTTGTCTTGCCCGCGCCGTTGGGGCCGAGCAGGCCGTAGATCTCACCGGCCGGCGCGGCGAAGCTGACGTGGTCCACGGCGACCTTTTCGCGGCCGTCGGGGCTCGGAAAGCGTTTGGTCAGCGCACGGGCTTCGATCACGGACGCGGTCTCACGGCCAAGGCACCGTTCGCGAAGGCCGCGCCGTTGCGGCGTCTTCGTCGAGGGCGGTGGCAGTCTACGCGGGTCAGCAGGCTGGCTCCAGCGGCGGGCTCAGACGAGCATCAGGTCACGTTGGTGGGATTGGCGCGGCGCCTGCCGCGGCAGCTCGACGCAGAAGGTCGCCCCCTCGCCGACGGTGCTGGCGACGCTGATGCGGCCGCCGAGCAGAACGGTGAGCTCCTTGGCGATCGCGAGGCCGAGGCCGGTGCCATGGTGCTCGCGGGTGGCGGATTGGTCGATCTGGCGGAACTTGTCGAAGATGATGTCCTGCTTTTCGGGCGGGATACCGGGGCCGGTGTCCTGGACCTCGACCGCGACGCCGCCGTCGGGGGCGCAGCGGGCGCGGACCCAGATCACGCCGTGCTCGGGGGTGAACTTGACCGCGTTGGAGAGCAGGTTGAAGAGGATCTGGCGCAGGCGGCCGCCATCGGTGCGGATCTCGGGCAAGGCGTCAACCTCGGTGAAGCGGACCTCGAGGCGCTTCTTCTCGGTCTGCGGGGCGAGGAAGTCGATCAGCGTCGTGCAGAGGGTCGCGACGTCGACGGGGCCGATCTGGAGCTCGACCTTGCCGGCCTCGATCTTCGCGAGGTCGAGGAGGTCGTTGATGATCTCGAGCAGGATGCGGCCGGAAATGAGGATGTTCTCCGCGTAGCGGGTGTTCTTGGGGTACTCGTTGGAGATCGGGCTTTCGCGGAGCAGTTCGGCGAAGCCGATGATGCTGGTGAGCGGCGTGCGGAGCTCGTGCGAGACGTTGGCGAGGAACTCGCTCTTGATGCGGTTGGCCTCGTAGAGGCCGACGTTGGTTTCGGCCAGCTCGCCGAGCTTCTGGTCGAGGGCGCGGTTGGCGCGCTTGAGCTCTTCCTGGGAATCGCGGAGGCGGGCGAGCATCGTGTTCATCGAGTCGGCCAGCTGCTCGAACTCGTCACCCGTGCGGAGGGTGGAGCGGACCTCGAGATCGCCCTCGGCCACGCGCTCGGCGACGCCGCTGAGCTCCTCGATCGGGCCGAGGATGAAGCGGTGCGTGATCAGGTAGAAGACCAGGATCGCGAACATGCCGGCCAGGGCGCCAGCGACGACGATGATGACACGGTTCAGCAGCAGGCCGGCGCGGCTGGCGTCGGCCGGCATGTGAACGGTGATCAGGCCGGCGAGCTCGTTCTCGCGGTAGTAGGGTTCGGCGGTCTGGCCTTCGTCGTGGCAGGCGAGGCAGCTCTTGGAAACGCGGACGGCGAAGGCGTAGCGGTGCACGGGGGTGCCGTCGGCTTCGGTGACCTGGGCGACGTGCTGCTGGGCGGGTTGGCGGGTGAAGGTACCGAAGGCTCGCGAGACGAAGGGGTCGAACTGGGCGGCGGCGGCCTCGGCTTCGAGTGGGCGGAGCCGGTCGACCGTCGGCGGGCGCGGGACGAAGCGGGGCTGGTGGTCGAAGGTCCGCCGGCGGGCGTCGAGGCCCTCGGCGTGGACGCCGGCGGCAGCGGGCAGGGCGCCCTCGGCGTGGACCGGGAGCGTGAGGCGGAAATAGTCGTCGGCGATCCGGCGGGCTTCCTGGAGCGGCTGCTCGAGGACGAGGGTCTCCATCCGGTACCAGGGCACCCAGAGGGCGGCCCCGATGATGAGGAGGACGGCCAGGCCGAACAGGAGTCGGTACTTGGCCGCCAGTGAGAGGGAGATCAACCGCATCGTCTACCACCGTCAGGGCGTCGAGAGGGGCAATTATAACGCAAGCGGGCGGGGCGTACCGGTGGAGGGTTGGGATCGGGATACTTTGTCAAGCCAACCGTCGGCGGCTAGAATCGGCGGTGACGGCGGTTGCGACGCCGGCGCCGACGTTCCCCTCTCAGCCGGCGAGGCGCGACCGGGGAGACACATCATGGCTTCCGGTAACGCACCGACGAAGGTCAGGGAGCGCGACACGGCGTTGCCGCGCGGACTGTTGCTGATCGACGACGAGGCGGCGATCCGAGACTGCCTCGGGGCGATCCTGCGCCAGCGGGGGTACGTGGTGCATGCGGCCGAGAGCGGCGAATTGGGCCTGGATCTCTATGCGCGGGAGGCGGCATCGATCGGGGGCGCGGTTGTTGACGTCAACCTGCCGGACGCGAATGGGTGGGATGTAGCGCGACGGTTACGGACGCAGGCGCCGGAACTGCGGATCGTGTTGGCGACGGGCGACGCGTATGACTGCCGGGGCGCGGAGTACCGGGTAATCGGCAAGCCGTTTAGCGTGGATCAGCTGCTGCAGTCGCTGTGGTGCTAAGAGCGCTTCAACCCGGCACCCGTGCTGCCGGGGTACGACGGGTCAATTGCGCCGGCGCTCGTTTTCCTGGAGCATTTTGAGATAGTCCTGGCGGAGGTCGCGGTCGAGCACGCGGATGCCGGCCCGCTCGAAGAGCGCGATCATCTTCTGTTCCATGAGCTCGGGAACGACGCGTTCGCGCATCTGCTGGAGGACCTCGTCGCGGACCTCTTCGAAGCGGACGTTCCGCGGCGGGATGCGGCGCTCGAGCTTGATGATCTGGTAGGAAAAGCCGACGTCGAGCGGGTTCGAGGTTTCGCCCTCGGCCAGCGAGAAGGCGGCCTCGCGGACGATGGCGGGCACCTGGTCATCGGAAGCGTTGAAGGAGAACGGGGCGAGCTGGCCGCCGCGGGGGGCGGTTTCGGCGTTCTGGCTCAGCGTGCGGGCGACGGCGGCGAAGTCCTCGCCGGCCTTGAGACGGGTCTGGACCTCGTGGAGGGCGGCACGATTGCGCTTGGGGATTTGGATGTGGCGGACCTGGGCCTGGCCGCCGTAGGTGCGGAAGAATTCCTCGCGGAGAGTGGATTCGTTAACGCTGAACTCGCCTTCGACAACGGCGCGGAGGTAGGCGTTGCGCTCCATGCCGATCTCGAACTCGGTCTTGGAGAGGCGGCGGTCGGCGAGGACGCGCTCGAGTGCCTGGCGCTGGTTCTGGGCGTTCTGGGCGGGGTCGTTGTTTTCGTCGGGCGGCACCATGCTGGTGAGGGTGCGCTCGATCTCGGCCCGGATGTCGGCGTTGGTGACCTCGAGGTCGAGCGAGCGGGCCTCCTGCTTGGCGAGTTCGAGGAAGATGAGCTGCTGGAGGATCTCGAGGCCGCGGGCCTCGATCAGCGTGTCGACGAGGGTTTCGCGGGCGATCGGGCGTCCATTGACATAAGCGATCGCGCCGCTGTCGTCCTGGGCCAGGCCCGGCGGGACGACGGTGGCGATCACGGCGATGATGACCCCCCACGTGGTGCGTTGCATCAGGCGGCGCTCCCTGCCGGCGCCGGCGGCCGCTTCACGGTGCGGACAGCGCCGGCGTGTACGGCGAAAGATCTCGGGTGGATAACTGGAACTCGACACTGGGGAGGTCGGTCTGGAGCTTCTCGACCAGGACCGGCAGCACCGGCCGCTCCGTGGCGTCGTGGCCGACGTGGATAGCGGTGACACCGCGCTTGAGCAGTTGCAGCGCGTCGTGGTGCTTGAACTCACCCGTAATCACGAAGGCTTCCGGATCGGTGAAGGCGTCGACGCCGAACGCGCCGGCGGCGGCGATCACGTGGCTGAAGGGTCGCTCGAGGTCGCCGACGACCTGAGCGCTGCGGAGGTCGCAGACGCGGCTGAGCTGTTGCAGGAGCGTGTCGCCGGCAGTTGGGGCGGTGAGCGTGCCGAGGCGGCCGGCGCCGATCGCGCCGCGGGCGGCGAGCGCGGTGAGCGGGTAGAGGTCGAAGGCGGGCTCTTCGTAGCTGTGGTGGGCGTAAAGCGTCGCGACGACGTCTGTAAGGCGGGCCTGCGGCACGACGAGCTCGAGGCGGGTCTCGTCGACGGTTTCGAACTGGAGCTTTTCGCCGACGGTCGGATCGCTGGCCTGGTTGCCGCGGAAGGTGCCGCGGCCGGCGAGCTCGTAGCTGCATTCGGTGTAGTTGCCGATGACACCGGCACCGGCGGCGGACAGGCGGCGGCGGAGTTCGGCGACCTCGGCGGGCGGGACGAAGACGACGAGCTTGTACTGGCGGCCGGTGGCTTGGATGGGCGTCAGCGGGCGGCGGTCGCCGAGCTCGAACGCGTCGAGCAGGACGTCGTTGGTGCCGCCGGCGGCGTTGTCGAGCGCGGTGTGGACAGCCAGCAGGCTGACCTGGGCGGCGAGCAGGTCGGGCAGGCGGCTGGTGGGCGCGTCGCTGGTCGCGGTGATGGTCTTGAGGCCTTTGAAGATCGGCGGGTGGTAGAGCAGGACGGCGTCGACCTCGCGCTCGAGCGCTTCGGCGGCAACGGCGTCGGTCAGGTCGATGGCGACGAGCACGCGGCTGACCGGCCAGTGCGGCTGGCCGGCGAGCAGGCCGACGTTGTCCCAGTCGGCGGCGTGCCGCAGCGGGGCGACGGTGTCGACGGCGGCCAACAATTCGCTGACGCTTGACGTGCTCATAGCAGCGGCTCGTCTTCGCCCTGGTAGGTGCACTCGTCCTGCACGAGGAGATGATAGGCCTCGCGGAGCTCGGCGAAAACGGGGCCGGGCTTCTCGGATCCGATGGGCTCGCGCTCGATCCGCACGACGGGCATGACCTCCATCAAGCTGTTGGTCAGAAGGACCTCGTCGGCGTCGAGGAGGTTGTCGATCGTGAGCGGACGCACTTCGGTCGGGATGTTCAGCCGCTGGGCGAGCTCGAGGACGGCCGCCCGCGTGATGCCCGGCAGCACCGGCGTGTCGAGCGGCGGCGTCACGAGGACCTCGTCGACGAAGAGGAAGATGTTGCTGATCGCGCCCTCGGCCAAGTGGTGGTCGCTGGTAAACCAGAGCGCTTCGAGGGCCTGCTTGGCGTGGGCTTCGCGCAGGGACGCGAGGCGGGCGAAGTAGCTGGTCGTCTTGTGGCCGGTGGTCGGGTCCTTCGGGTTCTGGTTGTAGTCGGTGACGATCACGGTCGCGCCTGACTGGTAGAGCTCGTCGGGATAGGCGCCGCCGTCGGTAGCCGTGCAAACGACGGTCAGTTCCGGTGCGTCGCCGGCGGTAGCCCGCAGTGAGCCGGTGGTGACCGTGAGGCGGACGCGGAGGCTCTCCCCTTCGGCGATCGACATCAGCCGATCGAGGTCGCCGACGAGACGACCAGGGTCTGGCAGGACCGTCCACCCAAGTCGCTGCGCGGAGCTCCGCAGCCGCTCGATGTGCTCGTCGAGGCGGAAGATGCGGCCGTGGTAGCTGCGCATCGTTTCAAAGAGGCCAATGCCCTGCATGAAGCCGGCGTCGAAGACGCTGACCTGCGCGTCGGCCGCGCCGACGAGCTCGCTATTGACGCAGGCCCAGTAGGGCATGGGGGCTCCTTCCAGTGGCGTGGAAATGCGACGATCCGCTTAACCCGCTGAACGTAATGCGTTTGCGACGTGATTTCCAGCCGCGGGACCGCTTCAGGCGCGGAATGGCGAAACCGGCGCGGCGGGCGCCGTCGTCGTCTCGACTCTGGCAAGAGCGTGGAAGAGCGCGGCGCCCTTGGCGAGCGTCTCGGCGTACTCGGCGGCCGGCGTGGAGTCGGCCACGATCCCGCCGCCGACGTGGATCGCCGCGGTGCCCCCCTGCCACTGGGCGATGCGGATGGCGACGCTGAGCGTCGCACGGCCGTCGAGGCCAACGTGGCCGATGGCGCCGGTGTAGACGCCGCGGCCGACGGGCTCGAGCTCGTCGATGATTTCGAGGGCGCGGATCTTGGGGACGCCGCTGATCGAGCCGGCGGGGAAGCTTGCGGCGAGGGTGGTAATCGCGTCGTGCTCGGGGCGGAGTTGTCCGACCACATCGGCGACGGTATGCAGGACGGTCGGGTGGTGCTCGAGACGGCGTGGGGCGACGACACGGACGGTGCCGGGCTGGCAAACGCGGCCGAGGTCGTTGCGGTGCAGGTCGACGATCATGGTGAGCTCGGCCCGCTCTTTCGCAGAGGCGAGCAACTCTTGGGCGGCGGCCTTGTCGGCGGCCGGGTCGCCGGTGCGGGGGCGGGTGCCCTTGATCGGGGCGGTTCGGACGATGGCGCCGTCGAGCTGGAGCATGAGCTCGGGGGATGAGCTGAGGACGGCCTGCTCGCCCCAGCGGAAGAATGCACCGAAGCGTGGGCGGTTGAGCTCCCGCAGCCGGAGGTAGGCGGCGAGCGGGTCGACGACACCCCGCACTTTGAAACACTGGGCGAGGTTGGCCTGGTAAATATCGCCGGCGGCGATGTACTCGAGTGTTCGCGCGACCATCGCCTCGTATGCCGCCCGGTCCATAGTGGGGTGGAGGGTAGGCGCGCAGAGGTCGGGGCGCCCGGGTGACGCGGCGGGCTCGGCGGGCGGCAGCGCGTCGTGCGGGCTGTCTAAACCGCTGAGGCCGGCCGTTAGCTCGGGCTCGGCAAGCGCCCAGGCCTGGCGAGCGTGGTGGTCGACCAGGACGCCGGCATCGACGAGGGCCCAGCGGGCGGTGGGCAGGCCGAGCGGCGGGACGGCGGTTGCGGGGAGGCGTTCGAGGTGCCGCGCGCTCTCGAAGCCCGCGTAGCCGATCCAGCCGAGGCCGCTGCTGCCCGGCCCGCGGTCGACACGCGGCAAATCCTGGTGGACCTGCCGCCAGAGCTCCCACGCGCTGGCATGCTCGGCCACAACGCCCCCTCCTACCCGCAAGACGGCCGGCCCGGCAAGCGGCTGCTCGAGTGTGGCCGCGACGTGCTCGGCCACGAAGCTGTAGCGGGACAGCGGGTCGTCGGCGGCCCCGGCGGAATCGAGCCAGAGCTGGTCGGTCATGGGGGCGGCCGCGAGGCGTTGCCGGGCGAGGTCAATGGAAAAGGGGATTTCCCTGATCATGCGGGTCGTTCGGCCCCTGAGCGTGCTGACGCGGCTGCGGCCCGACGGCAGCGGGCGGAAAAAGTCCTAACCGCCGGGCGAGTCGGGTGTCCAACGACGTTGGCGTCTGTCATGATGACTGTACTGTTCTCCAAGGAGCCTGGTATGCGAACCTCGCTTTGGATCCTCCCGCTGGCCGGCCTCGCGGGGCTGCTGTGGGCCGCACCGGCGGCGTCGGCGGACGGCTTTCGGGTCAGTTTCGGCTATAGCAGCGGGCACCACGGCAAGTCGTATCGCAGTCGCGCCACACCGCGGTACAGCCGCCCCGTGTACCGGCACCGGGCGCCGCGCACGTCGGTCCGCGTATATGCCTCGTCGGGGCACTATCCGCGGCACACGTATCGCGCCCCGCGGCATACCTATGGGCACAGTCGCGAAAAGGTCTATCGCTCGCGGACGTACTACCCGACGACGCACTACCGCAGCCACACGGTCAAGCGGTACAGCGACAGCTACTGCGCGCCGCGCAGCTACCACGGCCGCTACTACCGCGACGGGCATCGCGATTACCGTCCGGCCACGCGGAGCTACGCGCACTATCGCGACGGTTACCGCAGCCCGCGCACGCGCGACTATGTCCGTGTCCGCTACTACCGCAGCTACCGCGACTAGCGCACGCTAGCGCCGGCGAGGCTTCGCGCGGCTGCGGCCGCGAGAGGTCGCTGGGGGTTTCTCCGGCGTGCCGGGCGGCGGCTCGAACGTCGGGACGTCCGGCCGGGCGAGCCGCTTCGCCACGGGCAGCAGTTTCGGGAACTTGCCGTGCGGCTCGGTCTGGTACCAGTAGGCGGTGCTGGAATAGTCGTTGCTGAGCTTGTTGTTGTGGCCGTGCTCGATCGTGACCTTGATCGACTTGCGGAAGCTGATCGGGTCCTCGACGTGGAAACGGTACATCGAGTTCTTGCCGCGGAACGGCCACTTCTGCGTCTCCTCGCCCCAGTCGCTGCCGTTGTACTGCGTGATGCCGGAATAGGGTGAGCTGTAGACGGTCCGTGGACAGTAGGCGGTCGAGAAGTAGTCCTCGGTGCCGGTGCCGTGGAGGCTCGGCGGCCAGGGCTCGCCGTCGACGAAGATCATGTCGTCGCCCTCGCCGTACCAGTCGTTCTTCTCGCGGCGGAAGCAGTCGATATCGAGATGGCAGCCGACGTACTGGCCGCGGCCCTTGGCCTCGAGGATGACGTAGTTCTCGGCGCCGGTCGTATTCGGCGTCGCCCAGTACTCGCGAAGGTTGGCGACGTTGGCGGGCCCCTTGATGTCCTTGCGGCCCCAGCCCTTGGTCGGGTTCGCGCGGCGCCACTGGGCGTGGAAGTAGCCCAGGTCCTCCTCCCAGCCCGGGTAGGCCTCGTAATCGACGTAGTAGTAGAGGTTCATCGGCTCGCGCCACTCGTTCTCGACCTCGAGCCGGGCGTGGCGGGCGAAGGGCATCGGGAACCAGCAGTTCAGCGCCCGGCCTTCGTCGGGGTTCATCGTCAGCGGCAGCGACCAGAAATTCTTGCAGATGCCGAAGCCGCCGCCGAAAAAGTCGGCGATCGGCACCTCGACGCTGGGCGTCTGCTCGCCGTCCCACCACATGCGCAGCACGACGCTGCGGTTGGCGTCGCGCAGGTGGGCGACGCTGGTCGTGCACCAGATGTGCTTGATGCAGGCCGGCCCGTCGATCTCGGCCATGGTGAACTTCTTCCCCGGCTTGATCACGATCCAGTCGGCGTTGCCGCCCGTGCGGTCGTAGCTGCTGACGCGCTGGGCTTGAAAGTCTCGCAGCCGTGCCAACTGGCTCAGGCTCGTGCATCCGATCGGCATCTGTGGCATCTCCTGAAAAGACGATGTTGAAGCGCGGCCGCACGGCGCGACGCCAGCGGCGAGGGTAACCGCGGCAGCGCGCAGGCACCACCGGCGACAGCCGGCGTGACGCCAGGTTACTCCTCTGCTTCCCGCTGATCGGCCGGCAGCGTCGCGGCCAGCTCGGCGAGCAACGCGGCGCGCTGCGCCGAATCCGGGACGATCCGGGCCAGCACCTCGTCGGCTTCCGCCTCGCGGCCGGCGGCGAGCAGGTAGCGGGCCTGCTGCCGGACGAGCGGGCGGGCGCGGATCAGCCGCTGGTCGGGCTGGATTGGCGGCAGGCTCGCCAGGGCGCGCTCGATGAGTGCCAGGGCGACCGTCGGATCGGCGGGCGCGCTGCGGAAGCGGTACTCGGCCGCCTCGGCCAGGGCGAGCGCGGGCAAGGCCGGGAAGCGGCTGCGCATGGACCGGTACAGGGCGGCGGCCCGCTCGGCCTGGTCCGCGGCTTCGGCGAAGCGCCCCGCGCGCGCGTGCCACGCGGCCAACAGGCGGCGCGTCTCCGGCGCGAAGGACGAGATGATCGCGGTGATCTCGGTCTCCGGAACCACGGGGCCGGCGACGGCTTCGAGCCGCGCGAGGGCGGTCGTGAAGTCGGGTCGGGCGGCGAGCCGGGCGAGAGCTGCCTGCCAGGCGGGGCGGGTGACGGCGGCCCGGCGAAGTGCGTCGCGGAGCATGACGGTGTGCTGCTGCGTGGTGCCGGGGTAGCGGGTAAGGGTCAGCAATGTCGGGACGTGGTAGAGATCCTCCTGGCGTTGGGTGAGCCAGCGTTCGAACGCCCGCTCGCGCCAGGCGGCCGCCTGCCGCGGGTCGTCGCGGTAGAGGTTGTGCAGGGATTCGGCGATGCGGGCGGCCAGCGCGTTCAGGGCGCCGTAGCTCGGAACGAGGGCGTTGAGCTCGTGGGCGGACTGGTAGACGGCCACCAGCGTGGCGGCGACGGCGTCGCGCTGCGCCCGGGTCGCCTCGCCTTGCTGGGCGGCGGCGACAAAAGCGCGGGCGGCAGACTCCGCCTGCTGCTCGCGGGCCTGGATCGCGCGCCAGGCGGCGAAGATCCGGTCGACGGGATCGAGTTGGAGCGCGCGGGCGACGGTCGCTTCCTGGAGCGCGGTCTTGGGATCGCCTTCGCGGAGCGCGGTCTCCGCCGCGGCGGCGCTGGTCGCGCCAACGTAGTTCGCGAAGCCGACGACGGCGACGCCCACTGCGGCGAGCCCGAGGCCGACGCTGCTGACCTGCGCGAGCCGACGCTTGCGGCGGGCGCGGGCCGGGGCGTCGAAGCCTTCGAGCTCTTCGGCCAAGGTTTGCGGGCGGTCTTCCTGCCGGCCCCAGGCCCAGATCATCCCGACCAGCAGGTAAAAGACCGCCGGCACACCCGGCAGGCGCAGCGCGACGTTGCCGAAGGACTCGGCGATCAAGGCGACATACGCGGCCGCCAGCCCGAGACACCATGGGGCCTGCCAGCTCGCACGCCGGCGGCGGAACAGGTACAGCAGCGTCAGCGCGGTGGCGACGTGCGCCCCGACGAACGTGACGCCGCCGATCAGGCCGATCTCGGCGAAGATCTCGAACAGCTCGTTGTGGGCGTGGCCGATGAGCTCGTCGCCGATCGCGGCGGGGTCGAGGAGACGATCGGTGCGGGCGAGCTCGTTGGCGGCGCGGGGGAAGATGGCGGCCCCGAAGCCGACGTACGGGGCGCGTTGCCAGAGCGTCGCGGCGTAGTTCCACGTATAGAGGCGGAAGCGGGCTGACGCGCCGCGGCCGAGCGCGAGCTCTTCGCTTTGCGAGAAGCGCCAGCTCACGAGGGCGAGCGCGACCCCTCCCCCGCCGATGATCACCCACCACCGGGCGCGGCGCGGCAAATGGGCGAGGGCGACGATCAGCAGGCCCGCGAGCAGCCCGACTTTTGCGGCTAGCGCGTCCGCCAGCCAGAACGCCATCCCGATCGGCACGAGGGCGACGGTGATGGGGATAAGGCCGCGCCAATCCGGCCGCTGGCCGCGGGTCAGCGCGTTGCGCGCGTGACGAAGCAGGACGCTGGCCCCGATCAGCAGCGCCGGGAGCTGGATGGCGGCCAGCACGCCGGGGTTGCCAAAAGGGAAACCGGGGCGGTGGGTCGGGGCGCGCTCGAGGTAGTACCAGATGGTCAGGACGCTCGCGGCGGCGGTCAGGCCGACAAGCACTTTGAGGATCTGCTCAATGCGGGGCGGGTCGAGGGTCCAGGCGAGGCCGACGGCCCAGGCGACGAGCAACGCGTACGCGAGGCCTTGGGCGACAGACATGGCCGGTGCGCTGGACCAGAGCCCGCTCAGTAAAGCCAGGCCGACCCAGCCGAGCATGAGGAGCTGGCCGGCGAACCACGGGCGGCGGAGGGCCGACCGCCAGCCGCGGCGGAGGGGGGCTTGCCAGCGGACGATCGCGGCGAGGAGCAGCGCCACGGCCGCGCCGCCGTGGACGATCCAGGTCTTGATCTCGTCGCCGCCGACCGTACGGACGGAGTGGTTCAGCGCCATCGCGTCGATGATGAAGCGCAGCGGCGAGTAGGGCTGCCAGGTCTCGACGCCGGGGCGCGGCGGGGACGCGGGCGGGCTGATGAGAAAGAAGGTGCCGAAGAGCACGAGGGCGGCGAGGGCGGCCACGTAACGGGCGATTCGCATCGCAACGCTCTGCGGCTGGCGCTTCGCTTGCTGTGCTGTCGGGGTCACCGGATCCTCAGCCGCCAGGTGCCGTTCGTGCTGCGTTCCCGTCGGTGGCGCGGTGTACCACGCGGCGCGGAAATACGCAAAGTCGCGCGGCATGCGGGCGTGGGCAAGGGGAGGGATTGTCGGTTGGCAGCGTGCGGGCTAGAGTTGGCCGATGGACAGGATGTCGACCACGGCAACAACGGAGGTTGCGGTGCACCCGCCCAAGCTCAATGGCGACCTGGGGTCGCTCTGCGTTCACATGGTGGGGATCGGCGGCAGCGGGATGTCGGGGCTGGCGGCGCTGCTGCTCGCCCGCGGGGCCCGGGTTTCGGGGACCGATCTCACGCCTTCGATAACCACGAACACGCTGATGGCGGCCGGCGCGCGGATCGGCCACGAGCACGCTGCCGCGGCCGTCCCGGCGGACGCGGCACTCGTGGTGGCGTCGGCGGCGGTGCCGGCGGAGCATCCCGAGCTGGCTGCGGCCCGGGCGCGGGGCGTAGCGGTCTTGAAGTACGCGGAGCTGCTTGGCGCGTTGATGGCGACGGGTCGTGGGATCGCGATCAGCGGCACGCACGGCAAGAGTACGACGACGGCGTGGCTGGCGTACGTGCTGCGGGCAGTGGGCCGCGATCCGAGCTTCATCGTCGGGGCGCTGAGCCCGCAGCTCGGCGGCGGCAGCGGGGTCGGGCAGAGTGACCTGTTCGTGGCCGAGGCGTGCGAGTACGACCGCTCGTTTTTGAACCTGAGCCCGAAGGCGGCGGTCGTGCTGAACGTGGACGAGGATCACCTCGACTGCTACGAGCATTTGGCCGCGATCCAGGGGGCGTTCGGCGCGTTCGCCGCGCGGCTGCCGGACGAGGGACTGCTGCTGATCAACGGCGACGACGCACCGTCGCGAGGGCTGCGGGCGGCGACCTCGGCGCAGGTCGAAACGTTCGGGCTTGGCGCGGGCAACACGTGGCGGGCGACGGACCTGGCGGCGACGCATGGGCGGCACAGCTTCGAGCTCGAGCATGAGGGCGTGAGGCGGGGGCGATTTGCGCTGACGCTGGCCGGTCGGCACAACGTCAACAACGCGCTGGCGGTGATCGCGCTGGCGCACTGGGCGGGCGTCCCACTCGACGAGTTGCCGGAAGCGGTCGGGAGCTTTGCAGGGATCGGGCGGCGGCTGGAGCTGCGAGCCGAACGGGACGGCATCACGGTCGTCGACGATTACGCCCATCACCCGACGGAGATCCGGGCGACGCTCGACGCGGCGCGGCAGCGGTTTGCGCCCCGGCGGTTGTTCTGCGTCTTTCAGCCGCACCAGCATTCGCGGACGCGCTTCCTGCTGGAGGACTTCGCCAACAGCTTCGCGGCCGCCGATCACGTCCTCGTGCCTGACATCTACTTCGTCCGTGACAGCGTTCGGGAGCGCGAGGCGGTGAACGCCAGCGACCTGGTCGCGCGGCTCCAGGCGCACAACGTGGCCGCGGTCTACATGCCGAGCTTTGACGCCATCGTCGACCACCTCGCGGCGGAGCTGCGCGCGGGCGATGTCGTACTGACGATGGGGGCCGGCTCGATCTGGAAGGTGGCCGATGAGCTGGTCTGCAGACTTTGAGGCGATCTGCCAGGACGACGCGCCGCTCGCGCCGCTGACGTGGTACAAGCTCGGTGGGCCGGCGCGGTGGCTGTTGCGGCCGCGGTCGGTCGAGGAGCTGGCGGCGCTTGTCGCGCGGTGCGGGGCTGAGAACGTCGACTGGCGGGTGCTCGGCAAGGGCGCGAACGTGCTGGTCAGCGACGCGGGCGTCGACGGCGCGGTCATCGTGCTCGACCAGCCGGCGTTCCAGGCATGCCGTTGGGATGGAGCGGGCGTTTCCGTCGGGGCGGGTTACGACTTTCCACACTTGGTGCGCGAAGCGGCGAATCGCGGGCGGGGCGGGCTCGAAGGGCTGGCCGGCATCCCGGGAACGGTCGGCGGCATCATCCGCATGAACGCCGGCGGCAAGTACGGCTTTATCGGCGAGGTGGTCGAAACGGTCGATGTGCTGACGCCGGGGGGTGCAATCGAGCGCCGATCGGCGGCGGCGGTCAGCTTCAGCTATCGCCACACTCAGCTCGACGACTGCGTGGTGGTCGGGGCGGAACTGCGGCTGAGGCCGGGCGATGCGGGCGAGATGACGGCGACCTATCGCCGGGTCTGGCAGGAAAAGAGTGCGGAGCAGCCCGCGGTGGCGAAGCGCTCGGCCGGCTGCATCTTCAAGAACCCGCCCGGCGCCGCCGCCGGCCAGTTGATCGACGCCTGCGGTTTGAAGGGGGCGCGGCGGGGTGGCGCGGAGATCAGCCCGCGGCACGCGAACTTCATCGTGGCCGATCCTGCCGCCCGCGCGCAGGATGTGTTAGACTTGATTGCGCTAGCGAAGGATCGCGTCGCGGACCGTTTCGGGGTTGCCCTCGAGACGGAGATCGAACTCTGGTGAACGGATGCTCCCCGTGCCCACCGCCTCACTGCCCAATCGCCGGTTGAAGATCGTCGTGCTCGCGGGCGGGCCCGGCGCCGAGCGGACGGTCAGCCAGCGGTCGGGCGCCGCGATCGCGGCAGCGCTGCGCGCTGCCGGCCACACGGTCGTGCTGCGTGATATCACGCCGGACGACCCCCACGCACTCGAGCAGGACGCCGATGTGTTTTTTCCGGCGTTGCACGGCGTGTTCGGCGAGGATGGTGCGCTGCAGCGGCTGCTGGCGGCGCGCGGCGTGCCGTTCGTCGGCGCGGATGAGAAAACCTCCGCGTTGTGCTTTGACAAGGTCGCGTGCAAGCAGGCGGTGAGCAGCCTCGGGCTGAGCACGCCGGCGCACCAGGTGGTGAGCGCGGACGATCTCGCGGCCGATACGCTCGCGTCGACGCTGCCGGCGGTGGTCAAGCCGGTGGCCGAGGGCAGCAGCATCGCGACGACGATCGTGCAGACGGCGACGGAATTGCAGACGGCGGTGTGCGACGTGGTTCAGGATTACGGCCACGCGCTCATCGAAGCGTTCATCGCCGGCGACGAGCTGACGGTCGGCGTCGTGGGCACCACCCCCCTGCCGCCGATCTGGATCCGACCGCAACGCACGTTCTACGACTACAAAGCGAAGTACGAGGACGACGCGACGGAATACTGTTTCGATTTGAAGCTCGACGCGGCTGCGAGCGCGGCGCTCCAGCAGGGATCGCTGCGAATCTGTCGCACGCTCGGATGCCGCCATCTGGCGCGGGTTGACTGGATCATCGATGCTGATGGCCGGCCGTGGTTCCTGGAGGTGAACACATTGCCAGGCTTTACTGATCACTCGTTGCTGCCAAAGGCGGCCGCACGACATGGCTGGTCGTTCACCGAGCTGGTCGAGCGCCTGGTGTGGATGGCTGTGGAGGAAGGCCCATGGCGAGAGCCAAAAAAACAAGCGGCGGCCGCAAGCGGCGCCGCGACGCCCCGCTGATCTCACGGGCGATGGCGCTGCGGGTCTCGGCGGGCTTTTTATGGATGGGGCTGCTGGCGGGCGTGGTGTACGGCTTCACGCGGCTGGAAGATTATGTCCTGAACGATCCGCAGTCGCCGAGCATCGCCGCGGCGAGCATCGAATGGGTTAACGCGCCGGCGTGGACACAGGCGGGGGCGTTCGTGGAAGTCCTGCCGCAGATCGAGCAGCGCCTTCGCTGGCACGACGACGGCACCTACACGATCAACGAGGTGCACGTCTGGAAGTGGGAGGACCTGTGCCGCCGGGTGCACGACGCGGTCAGCGCCTCGCCCTTCGTGGCTCACGTCGACCAGGTGACGAAGCGCAGCGACAACGTGATCCGGGTCTATGCAACGTTCCGCGAGCCGGCGACCTACGTGATCGACCGGCGCGGGCTGATGTACTTGGTGTCGCGGGACGGGGTGCAGCTCACCGGCGGGAAATCGGCGGCTTACCTGGACCGCACGCGGTGGCTGCCGATTACCGGGGTCGACACGCCCCCGCCGGGCGTGGGTGAGACCTGGACGGGCCCGGACCTCAAAGCCGCCCTGACGCTGGCGCAGGTGCTCCAGACGGCGGAACGCGACGGTAACCTCCCCTACCGCGGGCAGTTACGAGCCATCGACGTGTCAGGATTCCGGCCGCTGGCCGACGGCCCGCTGCGGTTGGCGACGACGGGCCCGACAGAAATTCTCTGGGGGCGAACGCCGGGGAAGGAAGTTGGGCTGGACGCGACGGCCGGCCAGAAGCTGGTGGCGTTACAGGCGCTGTTCGAGCAGCACGGACAGCTGTCGGGCGGGGGCCCGGTGATTGACGTCAGCGACACGAAACGCGTGCTCATCCGGGATTCAAGCCGTTAAGATCTACGCATGAGCCGTCGTCTGTGCGCCTTCGGGCGTCGATTTTGAGAGCAGAGCAGGAGCACGCCGCGATGCACGAGCTCATCGATATCCCGCTGGATGCGCTGCAGAGCCACCTGGCCTCGGGTGACACACGCTACCCAATCATGATCTGCATCAGCGTGGCGGTGGCCGGGCTGATCCTGATGGCCCGAGGCGCCCGGCTGACGCCGTTCCTGGCGGCCACCGTCCTGACCGTTGTCGGCTGGTTCATCGGCGCGGCCAGCGCGACCGCGACGGGACTTCCGTACTGGCCGTCGACGATGGTGGGTGGCGCGATCGGCCTGATCCTGGGCGTCGTGCTGGTGCGGTTCTGGGTTGCCCTGCTACTGTCTGGCGTCTTTGCGGGCATCGGGCTGACGGTTTACGCCATCAACGTCCTCCCGCCCCACTTGAAGGAATATGCTGAAGGCCAAACGATCGAAGAGTTCACGCTGCCAGGATCAGAGGCGGCCGCCGCGAGCCCGGGCTTCTTTGATGGCGGACGATGGCAGTACCTGGTCGATCACGTGCCCAACCTGCAGGTGAGCCTGGTGGCGATCGCGGCGTCGACGGGACTGGCGGGTCTGGTGCTTGGACTGCTGCTGCCCTGGCTGTCGCGGGCGATGGTGGCGGCGACGACGGGGACAATCGCCTTCGTTATCGGTCTTTATGCGCTGGTCCACCTGGTCGGATGGGGCGAACACCTGAACCAAGTGACCGACTGGTACCTCACCGGGCTGGGGACGATCTGGTTGCTGAGCCTGGTGGTCAACCTCTTCGACGGACGGAGCGGCCGGCGGCAGCCCGCCCCGGCGCCGCCTCCCGCGCCGGCCACCCCGCAGCAGGCGCCGGCCACCACCTGACACCCGCGACCGCGTTTCCGCTCACGCAACGACGCCGTTCCTCGAAAGCCCCGCGGCGGGATTTGACGGGCACTTGCCTTTCTCATTCGACCCAACCATTTGCACGATAAAGCTGAGGTAACCGCCGCTGTGGCTTTGGGGCGGATCCGAGGCGTAACATCATGAGATACCAGGACTTGCTGCTCCAGTGGATCGCACGCGAGCCCGGCTCGCTCGGCCTGTTGTTGCTGGCGCTGGGCGGGATCTACGGCTTTATCGGGTTTCGTTTCTACCGGCCGCTGCTGGGGTTGAGTGCGGGCTTTTTCGGCTGGGTCGGCGGGTCGCTGCTGGCGGGGCTGTCGGACAACCCGCCGGGCCTGGGCGGGCTAGCGGGGCTGGGGCTCGGCGTGGGGCTGGGGGCGTTGGCGCCGAAAGCGGCAGCGGTCACGGTCACGGGGCTGGTTTGGGGACTCTTAGGGGCGTATCTGACCGAGCAATTCGGTCTGGGGCCGATGTGGGTGCTGGGGTTAGGGGCGACCGGGCTGGCGTTCGGGGCGACGTTCGAGCTGGTGGCGAGCCGGGCGAACGTCGTGGTCCTGACGACGCTGCAGGGGGTGGTCCTGCTCCTCGTGGGGATCGTGGGCTTCTCGAGCGAGTTTTTCCCCGTATTCGGCAACACGTTCCGGAGCTGGGCGGCGAGCTGGGCGCTGCTGGTTCCGGTGGTCCTCGTGATGTTCACGGTCACGAGCGTTGCGTTCCAGGAGAACCACCGCCAGGGTCATCTGGGCGTTACCGCCTGAACCCAGGGTAATTCCCCCAGAAACGCACCAATCGCTTGACTTGCCCGCGGCCGTTGGCAATCATTACCGGTACTTGCAAGCCACGCTTTTCGCTCACGGAGTGATCCTTGGCGCGACGTACACAGACAGCCACATCCGCATGACACGCGTTACACGCGACGTGGTGGCGGGTACGGTGTGTCGGGTCGTGGCAGGACGAAAAGCGTTCCTCACTGTCTTTGATCTTCCACCTGCCCGAGGCAAGCGAAGTGGCTCGATGTTGAGCAACGGCCCGATCTGTGCAGTTGGAATGTGTTGATTCATGGTTACGGTTCGCCTTCCTGACGGAAAACAACTCGAGTTCGCCGACGGCGTGACCGCCCGCGAGGTGGTCGGAGCCATCGGTCCCGGCCTCGCGCGGCAGGCGGTTGCGGCGAACGTCAACGGCCGGCTGGTCGAGCTCTTCGAGCCGATCAATGAGCCGGAGGTCGACTTCCAGGCGCTAACGCTGAACGACCCCGAGGGGCTCGAGGTCGCCCGGCACAGCGCCGCCCACGTGATGGCCGAAGCGATCTGCCAGCTATGGCCGCAGACGAAGCTAGCTTACGGCCCGCCGGTGGAGAACGGCTTCTATTACGACATTGACCTGGACCACGCGCTGACGCCGGAAGAATTCAGCCAGATCGAAGCCAAGATGAAGGCGATCGTGAAGGAGGACCGGCCGTTCACGCGGTACGAGGCGCCGCGCGACGCGGTGATGCAGCGGCTGCAGGTGGAGGGGAACGAATACAAGATCGACAACGCGGAGCGCGCGACCGGCGACCAACTGAGCTTCTATGTCACGGGTGAGCCGGGGAGCGGTCAGTTCGAGGACCTCTGCCGCGGGCCGCACGTGCCGAGCACCGGGAAGATTGGCGCGTTCAAGGTGATGAGCGTGGCCGGCTCGCATTGGCACGGCGACGTCACCAAGCAGGCCTTGCAGCGGGTCTACGGAACGACGTGGCCGGACAAGCAGGCGCTGAAGACCTATCTCCAGCGGCTGGAGGAAGCGAAGAAGCGCGACCACCGGCGGATCGGGCAGGAGCTCGGGCTGTTCACGCTGGACCCGGAGGTCGGGCCGGGGCTGATCCTGTGGAAGCCGCGGGGCGCGGTGGTGCGGCATTGCCTGGAACAGGTGGTCCGCGAGATGCTGCTCGAGCATGGTTACCAGCCGGTATACACGCCGCAGATCGGCAAGCTGAGCCTGTACCGCACGAGCGGGCACTTCCCGTATTACCGTGACAAGCAGTTTCCCCCGATGTTCGACTCGCCGCGCGCGGAGCAGTTGAACGCGTTGTGGGAGCAGGCGCGGGCGAGCGCGCCGGGCGAAGCGTCGCCGGCGGAGCGTGAGCTCTGGACGGCATTGGCCGAGCAGTATCCTGACCTGCGCAACGCGGGCTATCCGTTCGACCTGCCGGCCGAGAAGCGGCAACGGCGGATCGAGCAATGGCTGGGGCAGGAAGATGGTTACCTGCTGCGCCCGATGAACTGCCCGCACCACGTGCGGATCTATGGCTCGGAGAAGCGGAGCTACAAGGAGCTGCCGATCCGGCTGGCGGAGTTTGGTACGGTTTACCGCAATGAGCAGACCGGCGAGTTGTCGGGCCTGACGCGGGTGCGGGGGCTGACGCAGGATGATGCGCACATTTTCTGCACGCCCGAGCAACTGGGCGCAGAGATCAATGACTGCCTCGACCAGGCGATGTACGTGCTCGACCTGGTCGGGATGACGAACTACAGCGTCGAGGTTTCCCTGCGCGATCCGAGCAGCGATAAGTACGTCGGGTCGGACGAGAACTGGGAGAAGGCCGAGGCGGCGATCAAGCAGGCGGTGGCGGGGCGCGAGCTCGATTACGTCGAGTCGATTGGCGAGGCAGCGTTTTACGGGCCGAAGATCGACTTTCACGCGAAGGATGCAATCGGGCGGAGCTGGCAGCTCGGCACGGTACAGGTGGATTACAATCTACCCGAGCGGTTCGAGCTCACCTACGTGGGCGACGACAATGCCGAGCATCGCCCGGTGATGGTGCACCGCGCGCCGCTGGGCTCGTTCGAGCGTTTCATCGGGATCCTGATTGAGCACTTCGCGGGGGCGTTCCCGCTTTGGCTGGCGCCGGTGCAGGCGACGATCTGCTCGGTGAGCGAGAAGTCGGCCGGCTACGCGAAGGAAGTCTTCGATCAGTGCCTGAACGCGGGATTGCGGGTCGAGCTCGACGACAGCGGCGACCGCATTGGCGCGAAGATCCGGCGGGCGACGCTGGAGAAGGTTCCGTACGTGATCGTGATCGGCGAGGCCGAAGCGGCTGACCGCTCGATCAACGTCCGGACGCGGGACGGGAAACAACTGGGGACGGTCAAGGTGCCGGAGTTTCTGCACGCGTGTGCGATCGAAATCGCTGAGCGGCAGCTTGGTCCCCAAACTGAACTCACCGGCGTGGCGGCCGGCTGAGGCGCTCATCACAAGGAGGACGCCATCAATCAGAATCTGCGCTCCAACGAGCAAATCCGCATTTCCCCCATTCGGGTGATCGACCATAACGAGCAGCAGGTGGGAATCATTGAAACCCACCAGGCACTCGCGATGGCCCGCGAGGCGGGGATGGACCTGGTCGAGGTCGCGCCGACGGCCCGGCCGCCGGTCTGCCGGATCATGGACTACGGCAAGTGGAAGTACGCCCAGAAGAAGAAGCACAAGAAGCACCACGAGCAGCAGCTCAAGGAGGTGCGGCTCCGGCCGAAGACCGACGAGCACGACCGCTCCATCAAGGTCAACCGGGCGATCAGCTTCTTCAAGAAGGGCGACAAGGTTCAGTTCACGATCCAGTTCCGCGGCCGTGAACGCTTCCACCGCGAGATCGGGCTCGAAATCCTCGAGGACATCGCCCGCGAGTTCGGCGAGGACAAGGTCAAGGTCGAGAAGCGGCCGAGCATGGACGGCCGGCAGATGACGATGATCCTGGCGCCGGTCAAGGGCGCGTTCAAGCCGGACGAGGATGAGCTGGCCGACGCGAAGGGCGAAGAGCCCGCCGACGTAAGCGAAGGCCACTCGGACGAAGCGGAGGGCGACGAGCCTTCGCAGGCGGCCGAGCGGGAAGCGGCGCGGGAAGAGGCGATGCCGGAACCCAGCAACCAGCGCGAATAGGGATCGCCGCGTGGACCCGGCCGCTGCCGGCCGTCGCGCGTCGCGCGCTGCTTCTTCGGATTTCGTGACCACGCTTTGAGGGTGGCCCGATGCGGATCGCCTACTTCGATTGCTTTAGTGGGGTCGCCGGCGACATGACGTTGGCGGCGTTGATTCATGCCGGGCTCGATCCGGCGGTCCTGCGCGACATGATCGAGCGGCTCGGCTTGCCGGGCGTCACGCTGCACGTCGAGTCGGCGAAGCGGCACGGGATCGCGGCCACCCACGTCGACGTGCGGATCGACGAATCCGAAAAGAAGGCGCACCGCCACCTGCCGCACATCATCGACATCATCCAGCGGGCGGACTTCACCGAGCCGGTCCAGGCGAAGGCGATCGATACCTTTGAGCGGCTGGCCGAGGCCGAGGCGAGCGTCCACGGCACCACGCCAGACAAAGTTCATTTTCACGAGGTCGGGGCGGCCGACGCGATCGTGGATATCTGCGGGGCGTGCCTTGGGCTGCATACGCTCGAGATCGAGGCGGTGTACTGCTCGCCGGTCCCGACGGGGTCGGGAACGGTCCAGTGTGCGCACGGGCTGATGCCGGTTCCGGCGCCGGCGACCGCGGAGTTGCTGAAGGGCGTGCCGATCGCGCCGGTCGAGGAGCCGGGCGAGCTCACAACGCCCACGGGCGCGGCGCTGGTCAAGACGCTGGTTACGGAGTTCGGGCCCCTACCCGAGATGCGGATCGAGCAGGTCGGCTACGGGGCCGGCACGCGGATCGGCAAGACCCGCCCCAACGTGCTGCGCGTGCTGGTCGGCGAGATCGTTGCCACCCCGGACGGCGAAACCGACAGCGTGGCGGTCCTGGAGGCGCAGGTCGACGACAGCGACGGCCAGCGGCTGGCGTACACGGTCGAGCAGCTCTTGGCGGCCGGTGCGCTCGATGCCTACCTCGTGCCGATAATGATGAAGAAGGGCCGCCCCGGGCAGCTGATCACGGTCCTGACGCCGCCGGCGGCGGTGGCGACCACCGAGCGGATCCTCCTGTCCGAGACGTCGACCCTGGGTGTGCGGCGGTCGACCGTCTGGCGGACGAAGCTCCCCCGGCGGTTCGAGACCGTCGAGACGCCCTACGGGTCGCTGCCGGTCAAGGTGACGAGCCGGCCGGGCGGCGGACTGCAGGCGTGGCCGGAGTACGACGACTGTGCAGCCCGGGCGCGTGAGCACCAGGTGCCGCTGCGGCAGGTTCAGGAGGCAGCATTGTGGGCATGGCAACAGCGGGACAGCGCGCGGTAAACGCGACGTCCTCGTTGGCCGCGCCCCTGCTGGCCGATTGGTCTGACTCGATGCTGCCGACGCTGATGATCACGGCCGCGGTCGTGGTCAGCCTGTGGACGTTGCGGCGGGCGACGAACCGGCGACAGCGTCAGCCGCGGGCCCGCGAGCGGCTGGACGAGATCAAGCAGAACGTGCACACGCAGCAGGCAATGAGCGGCCTGTTGCTGGATCTTGAAGAATTCAGCCGGCGAACCAACGCGCAGCTCGATACCAAGTGTGCGAAGCTGGAGCAGTTGATCCGGGACGCGGATGCGCGGATTGCCCGGCTGGAAAAGCTGGGGGCCGGCCAGCACACGGGAGGGCGCGCCACTCCTCAACCAGCGCCAACCGCCACCCGATCGCGAACCGACATTCCCGAGGATCCAATCCCCCGCGTGAGGCGTGAGCGTTCTGCTCGCGCTGAACCCACCCCCACTGACGCCTCGCAGCCCAAGCCGGTCGGGGTCGGCCCCACGCCCCCGGGGACCCCCAACCAGCAGGTCTACGAGTTGGCGGACGAAGGGCGCTCGGCCATGCACATCGCCGAGCACCTCAAGCTGCCGCTCGGCGAGGTCGAATTCATCTTGCGATTACGCCAGTAAGCAATTCGGTTGCCGCGGTCACTCGGCGGCTGAGTTGCCTTGCAGGCCGGCGATGCGCTCGAAGTAGTGCTTGAGCGCGGCGCGGTACTGCTGGGGGATCTGCTCGCGCTGGACGGGATCCTGGTAGGCCCGCAACGCGGCGGCGATGGCCTCGCCAAGGGCGGCCTCGGCTTCCTGGTCGCCGGGGGGGAGGTCAATCAGCGTCTGGCCGATGATCTGCCCCGGGCTGAGCTCGTTATCGAGGCGGTCGGGGGTGGTCTGGTGCGGGGCCCGCTGCTGGCTGTTGGGGCCCTGGCCGCGGCCGAGTTGGCCGAAGTCGGCCGTCCCGCCGGGTGGCTCGGAAGGATTGGCGTTCGGCGCCCCGCGGCCGATCTGGTCGCGGGCCTGGTCGAGCTGGGCGATCCGCATCTGGAGATCCTGCATCATCTGCTGGGCCATCTCGAGATCGGAGAGCTGGTCGGTGGCGCCGGCCATCGCCGCGTCGAGTGCCTGCTGTTGACCTGGCTGACCGGCCTGCGCGCCCTCGCAGGCCTGGCAGGCTTTCTGGAGCTGCTGAGCGAGCTGCTTGAGTTGTTGTTGGGCCTGCTGGTTCTGGGCGATCTTCTTGGCGAGCCGCTCAAGCTCTTCCTTGCTGAGCTTGTCGCCCAGCTGCTGCTGAAGTTGTTGTTGGATCTGCTGCGGGTCGGCCCCCGGCTTCTGAAGCTGTTCGAGCAGCTTTTTGGCCTGCTCTTCGTTGAGGCCGGCCTTGTTTTCGAGCTCCTTCTGGAGCCGCTTGTTGTCGGCGACCTGGTTGAGCTTTTGGGCGAGCTCCTGGAGTTGCTCCTGGAGCTCACGGGCGAGTTGGCGTTGCTGCGGATCGTCGCTCTGTGCGGCGGCCTCGAGCTGCTTGGCGAGCTGTTCGAGCTGCTGCCGGGCGGCGCCGAGGTCGCCCTGGGCGAGTGCGCGTGAGAGCTGGGCGGCAAGGTCGTTGCCTTCGAGCTGTTCGAGGCCCTTGAGTTGGCGCTGGAGCTCTTCGAGCATCGCCAGATTGCCGGCGGCCCGCTGTTCCTTGAGCTGGTCGGCGAGCTCGTCGAGTTTCTGCATGGCGTCGCGGCGGACGTCCTCGGGGCGCTGCGGCGCATCGGGCGGCAGGTCGAGGGGATCGAGGGCCAGCTCGAGGCCGGCCAGCGGCGGTGACTGGCGCTGGAGCTCCTTGAGCTTTTCGATTTCTTCGTTGTAGCGCTGCTCGATCGCCTCGCGCTCGCGGCGGTCCTGCTCGGCCGTCACCTGCTGCTCTTCGGAGGCGGCCTCTTCGCTCTTGGCGAGCAGGTTCAGCGGCGGAAGGAAGAGCCAGACCAGCGCGGCCACGACCGCCACGGCGGCGCCGGCGGGCAGGGTGCGCGGGCGACGAAACGGGAAGAGCTGCGTGACACGGAGGCCGCGGGCGGTCCGCTCGGCGTCCTCGCAGGCGGCGCGGGCGAAGGCGTGGGGATCGGTGCGAATGCTCAGCGCGGTGCTGAGGCGTTCTTTCAAGTGGGCGGCCTCGTCGAGGGCGAGGGCGGCCTGGGCACGGCGTATCCAGTGTCGGACGAGGCCGAAGAACAGGACGCCGAGTCCGACAGCCAGCGCGACAGCGGCGCTGGTCAGGAGCACCGGACGCTCGGCCGCGAACACTAACAGGCGTTGGGCGATCAGCAGCAGCAACCAAATGGCGAGGGCGACGGTGACCGCGCGCGTGAGCCAATCGAGGAAGAGGTTGAGGTTCAAGCGGCCCTGGGCTTGGCGAACACGCTCGTCGACGGGTGACATGGCGACGTCTCCGGGGCAGGCGAGGAGAGGCCGATCGGCGGCCTCGCGATGGTTAATTCTAAGTTGCTACAAGACTGTTTACAAGGATCGGACCGTAGCGGTGGCGGCTGAGACGCGGAAATTGGGGAGGTGGGTGGCCGGCAATCGGGCGGGATGGTCACCAATTGGGGCTGTGAACGTGGTTCGGCCGAGGATGGCGGGACGTCGCACGCCGTGAAATTTTTGCCGACGAGCGGAACCGGGGAGCTGGGGGCGTGCATAATGGTCCGCGATGGCGACTTATTTCTGGATTATGCCGTGGCTGGCGCTGGCCGTCAGCGGTGGGGCCGCCTGGGTGGCGTTGCGTCGGGATTTGGTGCGCGGGTGGCGGCGTGTCGGGCCGGGGCGGTTGGCTGTGGCGATCGCCTGGTCCGGGTTGGTCAGCGGGGTGGTCGCGCTGTTCCTGGCGATTTTTCTCGGGATCGTGGTGGACAGTGCATTCGCGGCGATTCACGTGAGCTATGTCTGGCTGGTGGCGGGGCCGATGCTGGTGAGCGGGTTGGCGGCGGCGCTGCTGTGGCGGCGTACGCGGTGGGGCGGGCGGAGGCTGCTGGCGGGCGGGCTGGTGTTGAGCTTGGCGCCGCTGGGGATCGGGGTGTATGCGTCGTTTGTGGAGCCGTACTGGCTGGAGGTGACACACACGGCGGTGCCGGTGGCGGGTGTGGCGACGGTGGCGGACTCGGTCCGAATCGTGGTGCTGGCGGACCTGCAGACGACGGAGATCGACGGATACGAGCGGTCGGTGCTGGAGCAGGTGGCGGCAGCGCGGCCGGATATCATCGTGCTGCCGGGGGACTTTTATCACGGTCCGCAAGCGTCGTTTGACCGGCACGCGGGGGCGTTTGTTGATTTCTTTCGCGCGTTGGCAGCGCCGCACGGCGTGTACGCGTGCCTGGGAAACATTGACGATCCAGCGCGGATCGTGCCGCTGCTGGAGGCGGGTGGGGTACGGGTGCTGCGGGACGCGGTGGTGACGCGGACGGTGCGCGGGGTGCGGGTGGCGTTGGGCGGGGTCGACTATCGATCGCGGCGTAATGGGGGGGCGGTGCTGCGGGAGTTGATCGGGACGGCGGCGGATGTACGGGTGGCGCTGACGCATGTGCCGGATTTGGTGCTGGGCGTGGCGTCGGCGGAGCGGGTGGACCTGCTGATCGCGGGGCACACGCATGGCGGGCAGATTCAGGTCCCGGGGATCGGGCCGCTGGCGACGGCCAGCAGCGTGCCGCGGTCGATCGCGGCCGGCGGGCTGAGCGCGCACGCCGGGCAGCGGATTTATGTCAGCCGCGGGGTGGGAATGGAGCGGTTGTGGGCGCCGCCGTTGCGGCTGAACTGTCGGCCTGAGCTGGCGGTGGTGGACCTGGTGCCGGCCGGGGGCACGGCGGTGACGATCGGGTCTGGTGGCGGCGAAAGCACGGGCGAAAAAGCCGGGGCGGTGCGGCCCTGATTTGGCGTCTGAGCGAGGTGCGTGGGGGGGTGTTTCGGCCTACAATAGCAGGCTGCGGCGCGGGTCGAGGGAGCTCGATGCGGGCCCTGTATTTCCCACGGAATTGAGCGGCCGTCGGGCGCCCGGCGGCGTCCCGTTTTGGTGGTCTGGCCGGCATGGGGATCGGCGACAGGACGGCGTGACAGGAAACGCGTATGAGTGGCATGCCCGCGGAGCGTGAACGGCAGACGCTGATCACGCAGGAGATGCAGGAGTCGTACCTCACGTACGCCATGAGCGTGATCATGGCGCGGGCGCTGCCCGACGTGCGGGACGGGCTCAAGCCGTCGCAGCGCCGCATTCTCGTGGCGATGAACGACCTGAATCTCAGCCCGCGCGCGAAGCACCGCAAGTGCGCGAAGATTTCCGGTGACACGAGCGGCAACTATCACCCGCACGGCGACCAGGTGATCTATCCGACGCTGGTGCGGCTCGCGCAAGAGTGGTCGATGCGCTACCCGCTGATCGATCCGCAGGGGAACTTCGGCTCGATCGACGGCGACCCGCCGGCGGCGATGCGGTACACCGAGGCGCGGCTGGCGGGCCCGGCTGAGGCGATGCTCGAGGACCTTGACAAGGAGACGGTGGACTTCGAGGACAACTTCGACGGCACGACGCAGGAGCCGGTCGTGCTGCCGAGCAAGTTCCCGAACCTGCTGGTGAACGGGGCGGAGGGCATCGCGGTCGGGATGGCGACGCGGGTGCTGCCGCACAACCTCGGCGAGATCTGCGACGCGGTGATCGGGTTGCTCGAGAACCCGGACCTGACGGTGGTCGACCTGATGAAGATCGTCCCGGGGCCGGATTTTCCGACCGGCGGGATGATCTGCGGTCGGGACGGGATCCGGTCGGCGTACGAGACGGGGCGCGGCGCGCTGACGTTGCGGGGCAAGCTCGAGACCGAGGAGACCAAGAACGGGCGGCTGCAGATCGTGGTCAAGGAGATTCCCTACGGGGTGCTGCTGCCGACGATCAAGGAACGGCTGATCGACGCGATCCAGAGCGGCACGATCAAGGGGATCGACGACGTTCGCGACGAGTCGGGGCGGCAGGCGCAGGTGCGACTGGTGATCACGCTGCGCAAGGACGCGAACGTCAACGTGGTGATCAACCAGCTGTGGAAATACACACCGCTGCAGACGAACATCCAGGCGATCAACATCGTGCTGGTCAACCGAGTGCCGAAGACGCTCAGCCTGAAGCAGCTGCTCGAGCAGTTCATCGGCCACCGGATCGAGGTGATCCGGCGGCGGACGCAGTTCCTGCTCCGCAAGGCGCGGCAGCGGGCGCACGTGCTCGAGGGGCTGATCCTCGCGGTCGCCGACATCGACGAGATCATCCAGATCATCCGCCGGAGCCCGGATGTCGACACGGCCCGTCAGCGGCTGATGGAGAAGCCGCTGCGGCTGAGCGAGGCGGCGACGGTGCGGCAGCTGCTGCCGGACATCTTCGTGCAGCGGGCGTCGAACACCGACCAGTTCCTGACGCGGACGCAGGCCGACGCGATCCTGGCGATGCAACTGCGGCGGCTGACGGGGCTCGAGATCGAACAGCTCGCGAAAGAGTACAGCGGGCTGGTCGAGGAGATCGCCGGCTACGAGCTGATCCTCAGCGATGAGCGGCGGGTCCGCGACATCATCGTCGAGGACCTGCACGAGATCCGCGAGAAGTTCGCCGACGAGCGGCGAACGTTGATCGCGGGCGCGATCGACTCCGTCGAGAACGAGGACCTGATCGAGCGCGAGGACGTGGTCGTCACGCTGTCGCACGAGGGCTACATCAAGCGGACGCCGATCGACACTTTCCGCAGCCAGGGGCGCGGCGGGCGCGGCATCCGCGGCACCGAGGCCCGCGACGGCGACTTCACCGAGCACATGCTGGTGATGAGCACGCACGACTACCTGCTGGTGTTCACCAACTTCGGGCGGGTCTACTGGCTGAAGGCCTATGACCTGCCGAACATGAGCCGCACTGCCCGCGGCCGGGCGCTGGTCAACGTCCTGACCATGCAGCCCGAGGAGCGGCACATGTCGGTGCTGCAGGTGCGGGAGTTCGAGGAGAACTACGTCGTCTTCGCCACCGCGCAGGGGCTGATCAAGAAGACACCGCTGTCGGCGTTCTCACGCCCGCGGCCGAGCGGGATCATCGCGATCGGCCTCGAAGACGGCGACCGGCTGATCACGGCCTCGCTGACGACGGGCGAGGAGGAGATCGTGCTGAGCACGCGGCTGGGGATGGCGTGCCGTTTCCACGAGGACGACGTTCGCCCGATGGGGCGCACGGCCCGCGGCGTGAAGGGGATCAACCTCAGCGATGAGGACGAGGTCGTCGACATGTGCGCGGTGCGGTCAGGCTGGAGCGTGCTGACGGTCTGCGAGAACGGCTACGGCAAGCGGACGGTGGTCGACGAGTACCGGCTGACGCGGCGCGGCGGCAAAGGCGTGATCAACATCAAGACCACCGACCGCAACGGCCCGGTGGTGGCGGTCCGCTCGGTGACGGATGACGACTCGCTGATGATGATCACGGCCAAGGGAATCATGATCCGCCAGGCGCTGCGCGAACTGCGGGCGATCGGGCGGGCCACGCAGGGCGTCCGGCTGATGCGCGTCGATGACGATGACCGCGTGGTGGCCGTCGCGAAGATCGTTACGGCCGAGGAAGAGGACGAAGCGGCCGACGAGGCGGCCGGCGAGCGGGCCCCTGAAGCGGTGGACCAACCGGACGTGACCGAGTCACCCGAGGACACGGAGTAGACGGTCAGCCGCGATCGTCTTCGAGATCCAGTCCGAAATCGAGTTGAACGGCCGAGTGCGTCAGCGCACCGACCGAGATGCGGTCGACGCCGGTGGCCGCGATGGCGGCGATGGAATCGAGCGTCACCCCGCCGCTGGCTTCGAGTTGCGGGCGACGGTCGGGCGGGATAGCGCCGCACAGCGCGACGGCATTCCGTAGCGCTTCCAGATTGAAATTGTCGAGGAGGACAATGTCGATGCCGGGAACGGCCAGGACCTGCTCGAGCTGCGCGAGCGTGTCGACCTCGACCTCGATGAACGCGGGCGGCGATTCGCGTGGGATGCGGTTCAGCAGGTCGACCAGCTTCGCGGACCACTGCTCGGTCGGCACGCCCGCGAGGTGGTTGTCTTTCAGGAGCACGGCGTCGTGGAGCCCGAAACGGTGGTTCGTGCCGCCGCCGCAGCGGACGGCGTACTTGTCGAGTTCGCGCCAGCCGGGGAGCGTCTTGCGCGTGTCGAGCACCTGGACCAGCGGGTTCGTGCTGCGGGCGGCGGCGATGTAACGCTGCGTCTGCGTCGCGACGCCGCTGAGCCGGCCGAGGAAGTTGAGCAGCGTCCGCTCGGTGGTCAGGATGGCGGCGCGCGGGCCGACCAGCTCGGCCACGCACCCCCCTGCCGTCACCGGGCAACCGTCTTTTGCGTCGCTCGGCTCGAAGCGGACCGCCGTCTCGAGCCGCCGGCTGAACGCGTCCGTGATGAGCGGCCCGACCGCCATTCCCGCCAGCACGCCGGCTTCCCGGCCGACGACCGCGGCCCGCGTCGGCTTTGCGGGGTCGGGCAGCAGGCCGCTCGTACGGTCGCCGGCCGCGGCGAGGTCTTCGTCGATCGCGAGCGCGATGAGCTGTTGTACCCGGTCCGAGAACATCGATCCTCCGATAGCGGTGGCGGCGCCGCACGGGCGGCGCTTTGGCCGCGTTGCTTGACCCCTTAGTGTGGGCTTTTGAGAATAGGGGTGTCGCCTGCTCGCGCAGCGTAGCGTACGCGGCGCCCTGGCCCAACCCGCACGGACGACCCGCCCGATGCTCGGACGCCTCCAGCTCGCCTACGACGTGTGGCGGCATTTCGGGCTGCGGTGGACGCTCTTTCGGATCCGCTACGCGCTGGGCCGCAAGCTGGGCTGGCTGAAGCGGCGGTTTCCGACGGGCGGCTGGAAGGCCCGGCCGCCGGCGTACTGGCTCCGAGCGGGCGTTCCCGCGGAAGCGGTGGGCTATCACGCCTACCGGGCGGCGCACCAGGCGCCGTTTTTCTTTCCCGCAGGGGAGCCGCCAGAGCTGCCGGACGAGTGGCAGGTCGACGCCCGGGCGCAGGGCGACGCCGTGCTGGCCGGGCGGCCGCGGTTCTTCTACCACCGCCGGGCGGAGGTCGGTTTTCCGTTCGACTGGTTCGCGAACCCGTTCACCGACCAGCGGACTGACGCGACGCGGCACTGGTGTGACCGCGGCGACTTCGAGGCCGACCAGGGGGACATCAAGGTCATCTGGGAGCAAGGCCGCGGCGGCTGGGTCTACGACTTGGCGCGGGCGTACGGGATCGAGCGCGAGGACCGCTACGCGGCTGGCTTCTGGCAGCTCTTCGAGTCGTGGCGGCAGGCGAACCCGCCGAACATGGGGCCGCACTGGCAATGCGGCCAAGAGTGCAGCTTCCGCGTAATGGCGTTCACCTTCGGGCTCTACGCGTTCTGGAACGCGCCGAGCAGTAGGCCGGAGCGGGTTGCGGCGCTCGTGCAGACGCTGGCCGAACAGGGGGCGCGGATCGCCGGCAACGTTGGCTACGCCCGCTCGCAGCAGAACAACCACGCGATCAGCGAGGCGCTCGGGCTCTACACGATCGGCACACTGCTGCCGGAGCTCGCGGCCGCGGCGGACTGGCGGCGGCGCGGCAAGCGGCTGCTCGAGCAGCTCGCGCAGCAGCAGATCTTCCCTGATGGCGGCTACATTCAGCACTCGCTGAATTACCACCGGCTGATGCTGCACGACTATGCGTGGGTGTTGCGGCTGGCGGAGCTGAGTGGCGATCGCTTCTCGATGTCGACGCGGGACCGGCTTCGGGCGGCGGCCGAGTTCGTTTACCAGGTCCAGGACGACAGCGGGCGAGTGCCGAACTACGGGCCCAACGACGGCGCGCTGATCCTGCCGCTGGACGGGTGCGATTACCTCGACTATCGGCCGGTGGTGCAGACGCTGGTGTACCTGCTGACGCGGACGCGGCGGTTTGACGCGGGGCCGTGGGATGAGCCGCTGCTGTGGTTGTTCGGACCATCGGCGCTGGAGGCGGCCACGCTGCCGGAGCCGCGGCGATCGCTGGCGGCGTCGCAGAGCGGGTACTACACGCTGCGGGCGGGTGAGCATTGGCTGTTGACGCGCTGCCATCGCTACCGCACGCGGCCGGGGCACGCCGACAGCCTGCACGTGGACCTGTGGTGGCGGGGTGAGAACGTGCTGCGGGATGCGGGAACCTACCAGTACAACGTGGCGGCTGATTGGAAGGACTACTTCACGCTGTCCCGCGCACACAACACGGTGCTGGTCGACGGGCAGACACACATGGTCCGCGGGCCGCGGTTTCTCTGGCGAAACTGGATCCGGGCCGAGGTGGTCACCTTCCGACCGGACGGCGACGGCGTGCTGTTTCGCGGCCGCGACCTGAGTTTCTTAAAGCGGTGCGGCGTGACGCACGAGCGGCAGATCAAGCGCAGCGGCGAGCACAGCTGGGTCGTCACGGATCGGTTCACGGGCAGCGGGCAGCACGCGGTCAGCGGGTTCTGGCACTTGGCCGACGGCGCGGTGCGGGCGCTCGACGCGGCGCGGACGCGGTGGTCGCTCGAGCTGCCGGGGGGCGTGGTCCGGCTGAGCATCGCGGCCGACGGCGAATCCGAGCCCGCGGTCGTTCTGAGCCGCGGGCAGGAGGCCCCGCACGTGCAGGGCTGGGAGTCGCTGTACTATGCCGAGAAGCGGCCGCAACCCGTGCTGGTCTGGTCGCTCGCAGGGACGCTGCCGCTGACGGTGCGGATGGAGATCGTGCTCGGGACGGCGTTGGCGGAGTAGCCGCGGCTTGACCCGCGCGGCCGGGGCTCCAAGAATGGCGGCCCCGTCCAAACCTGACCGGCGACGCAAAGGCCTGAACGCATGCACGTGGCGTATATTCACCAGCACTTCTCGACCCGGCAGGGGCAGACCGGCACGCGCTCGTACGAGATGAGCCGGCGACTGATCGCGGCCGGCCACCAGGTCACGATGATCTGCGGCGCCACCGAGGGCACGGATTACGATCCGAGCGCGGCCGGGGGGGCGTCAGAGCTGGAGGTCGACGGCATCCGCGTGCTGCGGGTCAATGCGCGGTACTCGAACAAGATGGGCTTTGCGCAGCGGGTGCTGGCGTTCGGGCAGTTTGCGCGGGCGGCGCAAGGGCTCGTGACACGGACGAATGCGGACCTCGTGTTCGCGACCTCGACGCCGCTGACCGTGGGCACGCCGGGGATGAAGGGGGCGGCCAGGCTGAACGCGCCCTTCGTGTTCGAGGTCCGCGACCTGTGGCCGGAGCTGCCGATCGTGATGGGCATCATCAAGCACCCCCTGCTGAAGTGGTACCTGCGGCGGCTCGAGCGACGGGTCTACTTTGCGGCCGAGCATATCTATGCCCTCTCACCGGGGATCAAGGACGGGATCTGCCGGACGGGCTATCCGGCCGACCGCGTGTCGATGATCCCCAACTGCAGCGACCTGGACTTGTTCAACCCGGAAAAGCGGCGGCCGCTGGATGAGCGCTTCGGCGGGCCCGATGACTTCCGGCTTGTATTTACCGGGGCGCATGGACGGGCGAACGGGTTGGATGCGGTGCTGGACGCGGCGGCGGTGCTGAAGCGGCGTGGGGTCGGCGACGTAAAGTTCATCTTCATCGGACGCGGTGGTGAGAAGGAGCGGCTGGTGGCGCGCAGCGCGGCCGAGGGGCTGGGCGCGCTGGTGATCTGGCACGAACCGGTGCCGAAGGCGGAGCTGGCGGAGCTCGTCGCGAGCATGGATGTCGGGATGATGATCCTGAAGAACATCCCCGCGTTTTATTACGGAACGTCGCCGAACAAGTTCTTCGACTACATCGCGAGCGGTTTGCCGGTGCTGAACAACTACCCGGGCTGGCTGGCGGGGATGATCGCGGAGAACGACTGCGGTCGCGTCGTGCCGCCGGATGACGCCGAGGCGTTCGCGGACGCCGTGCTCGAGCTGAAGGAGCAGCGCGACACGTTGCCGGCGATGGGGCAGCGGGCGCGGGCGCTGGCGGAGCGCGAGTTCTCGCGCGACAAGCTAGGGCAGCAATTCGTGGCCGGGCTCGAGGCGGTGCACGCGGGCCGGCGCGGCTGATCGCGACGGCGGGTGCTCAGGCGCGGGCGGGAACGCGCTGTTGGGCGTGTTGCAGGATCTGCTGTGGCAGGTGCGGCGGCGTCCCGAACCCGAGGGCGGCGTCGAGCTCGGCCGCGGCTTTCGGCATCCCGTACACCACGCACGAGCGTTGTTCCTGCGCGAAGGTCAAGCCGCCGCGCTGGCGGATGGCGAGCAGGCCGGCCGCGCCATCGCTGCCCATGCCGGTAAGCAGGACGCCGATGGCCGCCCGGCCGGCGTGCTGGGCGACGGCGTGGAACATCACGTCGACGGAGGGGCAGTGGTTGTTCACCAGCGATTGGTGCGTGTAGCCGGCGATCCAGTAGCCGCCGCGGCGGCGGACCTCGAGGTGGGTGTCACCACGGGCGACGAGTGCCATGCCGGGGTGCAAGCGCTCGCCGCCGGCGGCCTCGGTGACGGTCAGGGGCGACGTATCGTTGAGCCGCTCGGCGAAGGAGGCGGTGAAGCCGGCCGGCATGTGCTGCGTGATCACGACGGGTGGAAAGTCGGGCGGGGCGCTGGCGAGGAGCGTTTGGATCGCCTGCGTGCCGCCGGTGCTGGCGCCGATGGCGACGAGCCACTGCGATGGGTCGAGATCCGCGTCGGTCCAGGAGTAGCTCTTGCGCCGGATGACCCGCGGCGGCGGGACGGGGCGGGCGTGGGCGGTGGCCTCGATCGCGCGTTGGGCGAGGTGCTCGGCGAACTGCTCGAGGCCGGCGCGGTCGCCGGGAATCGGCTTGACGAGCAGGTCAAGCGCGCCGAGCTCGATGGCTCGGAGGGCGGCCGGCGCCTGGCGGCGGTCACGCTGGCAGGTCACGAAGGTCGGCACGGGGTAATGCTCGCGGAGCTTGCGGAGGAACGGCAGCGCGGAGTCCCCGGGCAGGTCGAGGTCCAGGATGATGATGTCGGGCTGGCAGTCGATGACGGCCTGGCGGGCGGCGGCGACATCGGCTGCGCCCGCTAGGGGCGCAACGCCGGCGTGCCGGGTCAGCAGCTGTAACAGCCGCGTGCGGTAAACCGGGGCACTGTCGGCCACGAGAACTTTGACGGCGGCAGGTCTCACGGCGCTCCACTCAGTCCGCGGGACGCGGGGTCGGCCGGCGGCGGGAACAGCAGTCCGGTCGGCGGCGGTGCGGTGGCGACGGCCGGCAGCGCGGCCGCGATCATGTTGCGTTCCAGGCGGCGGACCAGCAGGCTGCCGTCGCCGGTGTTAAAGAGCAGCTTGCGGCCGCAGACCCCGCCGGTCTCTTGGCGGCGCGGCCGGAGCCCGACGTCGAGTAGGGCGCGCAGCGCCGCGGCGACGTTGGCGGCACCGACGTTTGCCTGACCTTCGCGCTGGCCGGTGGGCGAACCGCCGCCGACCACCGCGACCCAGCAGCGGGTCGGGTCACCGCCGGCGGCGCGGAAGTCGGCCAGCAGGCGGGCGCAGGAATTCGGGCCATACAACAGCTCATTATCGTCAGGGCGGGCGGGCTGCGGTAAGAGGAAATGGTTGAGCCCGGCGAGCTTGCGCTGCGGGTCCCAGAGGCAGAGGGCGACGCAGCTGCCGAGAACGGTCTTGACGCTCAGCGGGCGAGCGTAGACGCCGTACTGGCCGGCGTACAACGTGAGGTCCACGGGCAGGCGGCGCGGACGCACGGGTCAGGCTTTCTGGTAGATCGTGGGCTGAACATATTTGAGCGGGTGGTTGATGCTGTTGAGGCTTTCCGAGTGGCCGATGAGCAGGTAGCCCTCCGGCAGGATGTGCAGCGCGAGCTTGGCGACGAGGCGTTCCTGGGTCGGGCGATCGAAGTAGATCATCACGTTGCGGCAGAAGATGAAGTGGAAGTTGTGGCGGAACGGGAAGCGGTCGGCCATCAGGTTGAAGCGGGCGAAGGTGATTCGACTGAGGAGTTCGGGGCGGAGCTGGACGGCGGTGCTGTTGCGGTCGACGCGGGCGAAGTAGCGCTTGCGGTAGGGCTCTGGGACGGTGCCGAGGCGAATCGGGTCGTAGACGGCCTGCTTGGCTTTTCGGAGCACGCGGGTCGAGATGTCGGTGGCCAGGATGCGGAACTGGACCGGGGTGTTGCCGAGGGCGTCGGCGCAGAGCATTGCGATCGAGTGGGGCTCCTCGCCGCTGCTGCAGGCGGCCGACCAGATGCGGATCTCGTTGCGGTGGCGGGCGCACCAGGCGCGGTCGCCGGCCCAGTCGCACAGCTGGTCCCGCAGAAAGTCGAAGTGTTGCATCTCGCGGAACAGGTGGGTGGTATTCGTCGAGATCGCGTCGATGAACTGGGTCAGCTCGCCGCCGCTGCGGTCGTGGCGGACGTGCTCGTAGTATTCGCGGAAGGAGCGGAAGTTGAGCTGCCGAATGCGCTTGCCGAGGCGGGCCCGCACGAGCTGCATCTTCTGGTCGCCCAGGTTGATGCCGGCCTTCTCGTAGATCAGCTCGCGGAAAAGCTGGTACTCCTCGCGCTTCAGATCCTGGACGTCTGTTTCGGCCATCGTTCGAATCCCCGCCCCGACAGCCGTTTCAACCCTGGGTATGAACCACGAGCACCGGCTCGTCGGACACTGACAGCCAGCAGGCCTGCTGGCCGTCCGCTGCCGTTGCTTCCGGCGCGTCGATGCATTCCTTGACGCTGGGAATCGACAGGTTGAAGACGGCCGTGTCGCCGTACCACGCCGTCACCAGGTTCCCGCAGAGCACGTTGAGCAATTCCTGGAGCGCGTCCTCGGCGTCGGTAAGCGCCTCGGCGTCGTCGGGGTCGGTGCCCAATAGGTTGGCAGCAAGCTGAATCGCGAATTGCCGCGTACACCAGCAGGTGAGGCGGCCGGACTCGGCTCCGTCGTACCGGACGTCCCCCTGGAGCCAGATGGTGCCGGTGGTCTCGGCGGGCGGGGCGGTATCGGCGATCAAGAACGCGAGGTCGCCGAGCACTTCCGCGACGATGGCGGCGAGCTCAGGCTTGGTCGTCGGGGTCCGTTGTGTTGCCATCCGGCTCTCCAAGTTTTTCCGCCATGGGACGGAATTGCTCGATGTCGAGTTCACGGGTCTTCAGCACGCTGATCGAGCCCGTCAGCTTGTTGCACGCCACGACCTCGGTGACGTCCGAGATCTCGCGCTGCTCGATCGCGTGGTGGCCTTTGAGCGCGCTGGACACCTCCCAGACCCGCAGCCCGAAGGAAATGCGCACGCCGGGGTTGATCCACTTCGTGACTTCGACGCGCGGTGGCTCGGCCGGGACGGAGCGTTCAAGCAGCCGCTGCTTCTCGGTCTGCAGGTCGCTGATCTTGAGCTCGAACGTGTCCGCCTTCTCGAGCAGTTCGGTCGCCTTCTCGCGCTGTTCGCGGGACAGGCGCTTGAGCGAAGCCAACAGCGGCTCAACCCGCTGTCGGATCTGATCGGCCATCTTCGTGTGTTGCTGGATTTCGCGGTCGAGATCGCGGAGCTTGACCAGCACGACCGGGTCGACGCCGACGGCGATTTCGGTCACGACCCCGGCCTCGCTACCGAGGATCTTGGCTTGCACGCCGGCCCGGGCGTAGGCCTCGCCGCCGACGATGGCGCCATTTTCGATCCGCAGGAAGCCGTCGGTGCGGATCAGGCTGTTCATGGCCGAGCGGGCGATTTGAATGTCGCCGGCCGCGGTCAGGTGCGCCTCATTCGCGAACCGGACGGTAATTGTGCCGCCGGCGCAGACACGCCCCTGGCGGTTGTTGCCGACAACGCCCTTCATGCAGGTGACGTCACGGGCGAGGTCGACGTCGGCCGCCTCGATCGTGCCGCCGACCGAGAGCGACTTCTTGCCGTGGACCTTGAAGTTGCTGCGGATCGCCCCGCGGACATCAACCTCGACCTTGGCCTCGACATTGCCCGTGTCGAAGTCGATGTCACCGGGAATCTGGAGCACCTCGTCGACCCGCAGTCGGCCGATCTCTTCCACGACCCGGCCGGCGGCATGGGTGATCACCTGGTCCGGCTGCTCGGCCCCGAGCTCGAGCCCGTTGCCGAGCTCGATCCGGGCGCCGCGGCGGCGCTGGGGCGGGATCTCCTGGCCGAAAACGTTGCAGCCGGCGACGCCGGCGGTCTCGGGGACGATGCGGCCGATGATGGTCTCGGCCTCGACGGTGACGATGGAGTTGAGCGAGTAGTAGTCGATCGGCTCGTCGGGATCATGCGGCTTATGCTGCTCGAAGCGCTCGTCCCAGATGAACTCGGCGTCGATGGGTTCCGTCGGCGCGGTACCTTCCGCGATGAGGTATTTCGCGGGGATCTCCGGCTGCTCGGCGTCGGCTTGGGATTCAATCAGCCCCAGATAGCCGGCGATGCGTTGCTCGACCGACGCATCGATCGCGATCTTCTTTTTCTCGAGGGCGGCGCGGACGTCCGCTTCCGTTATCGGCCGCTCGGCGTCGAGCGTCACCGGGGGCGTCAGGAGCCAGGCCTGGCGTTTGTCGGCCGAAACCTCGACCCCGAGCATCGGAGTGACGTCAGTCGGCTTCGGAGCGGTCATGGCTGGTCCTCGCACGGGCCTCCAGGACGCCCGCCGGAGCCTCCGGGTCGGACGTCATGGGTTTCATCGGCTCGGGACCTGACGTGGTTTGGTAATACCTAGCTCGTGGGGCGACCGACCGGGGCGCAGCCTGCGTGCCAGCGTCCGTTAAACCGGTGGGATGTTGCGGGTGGATCGGTTTCAGCCGGCGCGTGGGATCGTCGGGACGCGCCAACCGTCGCTGCCCGGGTACGGCTGATAATGCTCAGCCCAGGCCGGCTTCGACGAGGTCGAGGAGGCGGAGCAACCCGATCGGCCGGTCGTCGGGGGCGGTGACGACCAGGGCGGTGATACGGCTTTCCCGCATGCGCTGGAGGCAGTCGATGGCCGGGGTGTCGGCTTGGACCGCGGACGAGCGGACGGGCGGGGCGGACGCGCTGCGGCGGCTCTTTTCCCAGGCGGCCTGGGCGGTCAACGTCCGAGGATTATCAACCCGCTCGAACAGGCGGCGGAGGTCGCCGTCGGTGATGGTGCCGACGAGGTGGCCGTCGCGGTCAACGACGAGGGCCATGCCGAGCTGCTTCTCGGTGATGGTCAGGATCAGGCGCTCGAAGGAGGCATCGACGGGGACGGTGGGTAGCCCGTCGCCGCTGCGCATCAGGTCGCTGGCCCGCAGCAGCAGCCGACGGCCGAGGGCGCCCTCCGGGTGGAACTGGGCGAAGTCCTCGGGGGCGAAGCCCTTGGCGTGCAGCAGCGCCATCGAGAGCGCGTCGCCGACCGCGAGCATTTGCACGCAACTCGTGGTCGGAGCGAGGCTCAACGGGCCGGCCTCCGGCAAACCGGGCAGGCGCAGCACGTGCTGGGCGATCTCCGCCAGCTTGGAATCGGGGTTTTGGGTGACCGCGATCACCGGACCGCCGAGGCGGCGGAAATGGGCGACGAAGCGGTAGATCTCCTCGGTGTTGCCGCTGCGCGATAATGCGATCAGGACGTGCCGATCGGTCACGAGGCCGAGGTCGCCGTGGAGGGCCTCGACGGGGTGCATGTAGAGCGCGGGGGTGCCGGTGCTGGTGAGCGTGGCGGCGATCTTTTGGGCGATGTTGCCGCTCTTGCCGAGGCCGCTGACGACGAGTTGCTGGGCATCGCGGACGGTCTCTACTGCGGCGACGAAGGTGTCGTCCAGCTCGACGCTCAGCGCCTGCAGTGCCTGGGCTTCGTCGGCGACGACCTGGCGGCCGATCTGGAGCAGTTCGTCGTGCGGTGTCATTCGGGCGTGGTTTCTCCGTCGCGCTCGACCGTTGGCGCCACCGCGGGCGTGCCGCCGTCGAGGGCGTCGAGCTTCGCCTGGACGGTGGCGCGGAGCTGCTCGTCGTCGACCAGCATGCCGCCGGCGTCGCGTTCGGCCAGCAGGTCGAACGTCTGCTGCCAGGCCGCGCGGGCGGCGTCGATGTTGCCGAGCCGGTACTCGACATCCCCGACGTGGTCGAAGACGACCGGATCGCGGCCATCGACGAGCCGCGCCGAGCGCGTCAGGTACTTGCGGGCCCGCTCGAAGTCGCCCAGTTTGTAATACCCCCAGCCGAGGCTGTCCAGGTAAGCGGCGTTGCGCGGCTCTAGCGCAACGGCGAGCTTCACCATCTCGAGGGCGCGCTCGACGTTCTGGCTCATGTCGATCCACGTGTACCCGAGATCGTTGTTCAGCCCGGGCGCGGTCGGGTTCATCCGGAGCATCCGCTCCATCGTGCGGTTGGCGGCCTCGAGGTCGCCGGCCGCCTGGTGGACGGCCCGCTTGAGGCGCAGGAGGAAGTAGAGCTCGTCCTCGCTTTGCGCCGCGGCGGGCAGCCAGGCGTCGAGCCGCTGCAGGGCTTCGTCGAAGCGTTCGCCTTCGAGGAGAACGGCGATGATCTGCTGGCGCAACGCGCGTTGCGAGAGGCCGCGCTCGAGCTCCTCCGCCTCGAGCAGTGCCAACGCCTGGTCGGTCTGACCGCGGGCGGAAAAGACTTCGGACCGTAACAGGTCGACGGCCAGCCGCGCCCCGCGCTGGTCGGTGTCGATCGTGCCGAGCAACTCGGCGGCCGCGTCGTACTGCTCGGCGTCGATCAAGACACGGACGAGCAGCTCGAGCCAGCGGTCGGCGTTGCCCGGCTGGTGCCAATCGTCGAGCGTTTCGCGCAACTGATCGTCGGCCTTGGCTTCGCTCAGCACGTCGAGCAGGATCCGACGGCGATCGAACGCCTGCGGACGCTCGGCGACCAGGGCTTCGGCCGCCTGGATCGCGTCGGCGGCCCGGCCGGCACGGACGAGGGCAATCAGGCGCTTCTCCGTGAGGCCGAGGTTGACGGCGACCTCCGCCTCGTAGCGGTCGAGGAGCTGCACGGCTTCGGCGACCTCGCCGACCTGGAGGTGGGTGTCGGCGAGCTGGTCGATGGCGAACTGGCGGATGGTCTCGGAGTCGGCCAGCTCGTAGAGGCGTTGCAGCAGCACCCGGCTGCGCTCGAACTGGAAGTCGTTGCCGTAGATGGCGGCCGCGGTCCAGATCAGCGACGGGCGGTTGGGAAAGCGCTCGGTCAGGGCGTCGAGAAGCTCGGTGGCGGTCGGGTAGTCGTGGTTGCTGGCCGCCACGCGGGCGCGCAGCAGCATCGCGTCGGCGTCCTTCGGGCGGAGGGCGAGCGCCCGCGCGGTGGCCGGATCAGCCTCGTCGAACCGGGACCGCGCGAGCAACGCCGTGCCGTACGTGAGCCAGGTTCGGCCGTCATCCGGATGGGCTTCGGCCTGGGTGGCCAGCTCGGCGACGTGGGCGGGAGAGAACGGTGTCTCGGCGTACTTGATGCGGGTGGCCGCCCGGCGAAGCGCATCGCTGTCGAGGCCGCGGGTTCGCGCCTGGGCGAGTTGGGCCTGGGCGATCTCGACCTTGCCGCCGCGGAGGTAGGCGTTGATGGCGGTTTCGAAGGCCTGGGGGTCGAGCGGGTCGCGCTCGAGCGCTTCCTGGGCGTAACGCTGGGCCGCGGAGAGGTAGCGGCGGGCGCGCGTGCGGATGTCGTCGAGCTCGCCGCCGTTCATGTTGAGCGCGGTTTGCTCGGCCCGCTTGATGGCATGGCGGGCGTAGGCCGCGCGGTAATCGGCGTTTTGCGGAGCGAGGTCGAGGGCCCGTTCGAAGGCCCGCTCGGCCTGCTCGTTCTGGTCGAGCGCGTCATGGGCCTGGGCCCGGATGAAGTGCAGCAGGCCGACATTGGGATAAGCGTCAGCGAGCACGCCGGCCTGCCCGATGGCCGCGTCCCAGGCGTAGGTCTCGAGCGCGTGCAGCGCGAGAACCACCCGCGCGAGCGGCACGCGGTCGGCGGCCTGGTCGAGCGCCGCGAGGCCCGCGGCCGCCTCGCCTGCCGCCAATTGAGCGAAGCCAAGGGCGAACGCCTGCGCCGGGGTCGGATCCGGATGGTCGGCGGCGTAACTCGTGCCGGCCGCACGCAGCGACTCCACCGTGGCGCGGGGGGTGAGCCACTCCTCCTCGAATGCCGCGGGGTCGAGGTCGGGCGTCAAGCCGTCGGCGGCCGCCAGTGCTTCGAGCACGGCGAACATCTCGGCATGGTCGCCGGACGCCCGCAGCGCGGCGGCGTAACGCAGCGCGACGCCGACGTCGCCGGGCTTGGCGTCACGCAGCGCCGCCAGGATCAGGCGGCGCTCGTCCTGGGCGCCGACCGCGTCGCAGATTCGCGCGGTGTGCAGCAGGCGCTGCCGGTCGGCCGGTGCACCGTCGAACTGCCTGAGCTGCGATTGAATCCATGGCTCCAGCTCACCAGACGCTGCGCCGGCGCGGATCGCGAGCGGGAGCAGCCGGCGGCCGAGCACGGGATCTTCGATCCGCGCGACGGCGAAGCGCCAGGCGGCGGCGCGATCTTGCTCGAGCAGCAGCTCGAGGTACTCCGCGACGATGCGGACGTCGGTCGGGCGAAAGCCGAGGGCCTCTTCCAGGATGGGCAGCATGTCGGCCTCGGCGCCGGCCTGACGGAGCAGCGCGAGCCGCTCGAACACGAGCCCGCTGGGGAACTCGGCCAGGATCGGGGCGACCGGCGGCGTCGTGCGGTGCTCGGGATAACTGACGCTGACGGCTTCGTCGAAGCGGCCATAGGCTTCAATCGCGGCCACGATGTAGCCGCGCCGGGCGAGCAGCTTACCGAGGTGGTACCAAGCGGCGGTGATCTGCGGGTCGTGGGGCGCCAAGGCCCGGAGCCGGGTGGCGGCGCGGTAGTGCTTGATCGCGGGAAGGACGTCCTCGGCGGCGTCGGACTTGTCGAGGAGCTGGGCGTAAAGGTAATGAGCGGCGGGCGAGCTGGGGTCGGCCGCGACGGCACGGGCGGCGGTTTCGCGGGCGAAGCCGGTCTTACCCTGGGCGATCTGGATCCGGGTAAGCAGTTCGAGCAAGGCGGCGGACGGCTGGTCGGTGGTCTGAAGGACGGCGTCGATCTTTTCGACGGCTTGCGCAAGCCGGCCTTGATCGAGGAGCATCTGGGCGAGCAGGCGGCCTTCGCGGGCGGCGGGCGGTTCAGGCGGGAGCGCCACGTCGCTGTTGATCGCGGCGGAGGGCACGTCGGCGAGCGGGAGGGCGCGCTCCGGCGGGGCCTGCGCGCCGACGGTGAGGGCGAGCGCGGCCAGCAGCCACGCGGCGTGGACGGGGCGCGACGGTTTCACGGACACAGCTTACCTCCGCCGACAGTGGGGCGATCGGGCGGCGGATGGTGGGCCGCCGAAAACATCGGCCTCGGATCCCGCGCCGGCGTGGGGGGTCACGAGGTGCTCTTGGCCTGCTTGGTGTTGGGCCGCTTGGCCGTCGACTTGGTCGTCTTTTTTTGGGTGGCGGCGTTGGGCTTGCCGGTGGTTTTCTTCTTGGTCGCTTTCTTGGTGGTCGGCTTCTCGCCGGTGGACTTGCGGGTGGCCTTGCGCTTGGCGGCCTTGGCTTTTTTGAGGGCGGCCTGATCGCGCTTGGCGGCGGCGTCGACGTCCTCGAAGGCCTCGGACTCCTCGTCGAGGGCGTGGGCGGGCGACTCCTTGGGCGTGAGGTCGGCGAGCATGTGGCTGGTCTTCCACTCGATCGGCTGGCTGGAGATGCGTTCGACCGCGCCGGCAGCGACGGCTTCGCCACACTCGGCCCAGGCCTCCTTGTGGGCGAGGGCGATGAACTCGAGCGTGTCGTCGTCCTTCAGCTGGCGTTCGAGGAAGCCCTGGGCCTCGGCGAGCGGGCACTTGTCGTCGACGATCGCGGCGGCGCGGGCCCAGGCCCACATCGCCTCGTCGAGCGGGACGGCGTGGCTCTCGAAGCCGAGCAGCCGCACGCGGGCCTGCGAATAGGCGTCGAGCCCGTCGACCGACTCGAGGTAGGCGAGCATCTCCTTTTTGGGGAGCTTGCCGATGCGGTCGAGGGAGACGTCGTGCTCATCGAAGAAGATCTTGTTGAGCGCGCGGCTGATGTCGGCGGCCTTCTCGCGGGCCTGGGGATAGTCGCCGAGCGTTTCGGCCAGCTCGAGCGACGGAATCACGCGCAGCTCGTTATAGTCGACGACGACGCTGCGGAGCTGGTCGAGCGCGGCGCGGGCTTTCGCCTCGGGCACGTCGCGCGAGAGGATTCCAAGCAGCAGCTGTGAAATCGGGTCGCCGGTGACCGGCAACGAGACCTTGCCGTGCTTGTCGCGGAGCCGCTTGAACACCTTCTTCAGCGTCGCGGCACACTTCGTCGCACCCCGCATGAACGTTCCTCTATGAAGCGCGTTTCCCTGATTCGTGCCGGGCGGGCGCCGGACGCCCGCCGCGGTTATTGTCCGGACTGATCCGCATCGGTCGAGTCGGCCCCCTCCCCGTCCTGCTCGGCCATCAGCTCGTCCAGCGTCTGGACCAGCGCGGCGCTCTGCTGGATCGACTCGTCGAGAAAGAAGGTCAGCGTCGGAATCTGGCGGGTGGTCATCTGCGCCCGCAGCTCGTGCCGCAGGCGGCCGGCGGCCCGTTGCAGCGCCTCCACGGTGAGGTGGCGGCGAGCCTCGCTGGCCATCACGCTGACGTGGACGCGGGCGGTGGCGAAGTCCGGCGCGACCTCGACGCGCGTCACCGAGGTGAAGCGCTCGATCCGCGGATCGTTGAGCTGCGTCTGCAGCGCGTTGGCGATCACGTTGCGAATCACGTTGCCGACGCGTTCTGTTCGTCGCGACACGTTCCGACTCCAACCACCCGCTGAGCCGCCCTGCCTAGAGCAGCTCGATGTCGTATTCCACCAGTGACGCGTGCGGAAACGCCCGGATCTCGTCGACGATCTTGCTGAGGGCGCTCTGCACGAAGCGGCTCTCGTTGGCGACCATCGCGATGCCGAAGGTGGCCGCCTGGCGATGGTCCAGGTCGTCGACCTCGGCGATCGAGATGTTGTGGCGATGCCCCAGCCGATCGCGCAAGCTCCGTGTCACCCGCCGCTTGTCCTTGAGCGATTGGGCGCTGAAGATCGCCAGCCGCACCTCCAGGACGCCCACCACCATCCTGACCCACTCCCGACCGTCGCGCCGGGTCGTGACGCACCGCGGCCGGCGAGTGCCCCGTCTAGCCAGGGCGGGCCGCGGGCTCGACGGCCAAGCTACAGTTTTGCGCTGACCTCGATGATCTCGAACGCCTCGATGCGATCGCCGGGCTTCACGTCGTCAAACTTTTCGATCTTAATGCCGCACTCCAAGCCCGACCGCACTTCCTTCGCGTCGTCCTTGAAACGCTTGAGCGAGTCGATGCCCGCATTTTCCAGTACGATCCGCCCGTCGCGCACCAGCCGGACACGATGGTTGCGGCCGATGATGCCGTCGGTGACGTAGCACCCCGCGACCGTACCCAGCCGCCCGACGTTGAAGATCTGCCGGACCTCGGCCACGCCGCGCTGCTCGTGCTGCTGATCCGGTTCGAGCAGGCCCTCAAGCGCCTTGTGCACATCCTCGAGAATCTCGTAGATCACGCGGTAGGTGCGGATCTCAACGCCGGACCGGTCGGCCATCTGGCGGGCGTGGTCGTCGGCCACCACGTGGAAGCCGATGACGATCGCCGCCGACGCCTGGGCGAGCGCCACGTCGGCCTCGGTGACCGCCCCGACGCCGGCGTGCAGGATGCGGAGCTCCACCTTGTCCTGCGGGAACTCGCTGAGCTGCGCCTTGAGCGTCTCGACCGAGCCCTGGGCGTCGGCCTTGATGATCAGGTTGAGGGTCGGCGTATCGGCCTCGCCCGCGCTGGCGAGCAGCGCCTCGAGCCCTTGCGCCTTTTGAGTCGTTGCCAGGCCCGCCTGCCGGCGGCGATCCTTGCCCTCGCCCGCGATCAGCTGAGCCCGCTTATTGTCGTCGACCTGGTAGAGCCGGTCACCGGCATCCGGCAGCTCATCGAGCCCCACCACGGTCACCGGCGTACCTGGCCCGGCCTCGTCGATCCGCTGACCGCGCGGGTCGAGCAGCGACCGCACCCGCCCGTAGCCGGGGCCGCAGACGACGGTCATGCCGGTCTTGAGAACCCCCTCCTGCACCAGCACCCGGGCGACGACGCCCTGGCCGCTGACCATTTCAGCCTCGATGACGGTCGCGCGGGCGGGCACGGTGGCATCCGCCTTGAGCTCGAGCAGCTCGCTCAGCGTGCTGAGGTGCGTGAGCAACTCCTCGATGCCTTCGCCGGACTGCGCGCTGGTGCGGATGACGTCGGTCGTGCCGCCCCATTCCGAGGGCACGAGCTCGTGCTCGGCCAGCTGCGAATAGATGCGATTCACATCGACGCCGGGCAGGTCGATCTTGTTGAGCGCGACCACGATCTGCACGCCCGCCGCCTTGGCGTGGGCGATCGCCTCGGCCGTCTGCGGCATCACGCCGTCGTCCGCCGCCACCACGAGCACGACCACGTCGGTGAGGTTCGCACCGCGGGCCCGCATGTTGGTGAACGCTTGGTGGCCGGGCGTGTCGAGGAAGGTCACGGGGCCGTCGGGCGTCTCGATACGTGAGGCGCCAATGTGCTGGGTAATGCCGCCGGCCTCGCCGGCCGCGACGGTCGTGTCGCGAATGCGGTCGAGCAGCGAGGTCTTGCCGTGGTCGACGTGACCGAGCATCGCGACGATGGGCGGCCGGGCCTCGAGGTTTGTCCGCGCGCGCTCGGCGTACTCATCCTCGAGTTTCTCGAGCTCGGTCCTCGCGTGGGCGATCTTGATCGTAACGCCGTGCTCCATGGCGACGATTTCAGCCGTCTCGGCGTCGATCGACTGGTTGATCATCATCATCTTGCCGGTGTGCTCCATCACCTTCCGCATGACACGGGCGAAGGGCACCCCGATGGCAGCGCAGTAGTCCTTAAGCGTGATCGGTGTCTCGATCTCGATCTCAGCCTTGCGGGGGGCGGTCGATTGGCTGCCGGAAGACGCCTGCCGTCGGCGTTCGGCCGCCTTACGGGAGCGGAACCCTTGGCCGGTCGCACTGGCGAGACGTTCCTTGCGTTCGATCAGGTCCTGGTCGCGCCATTCACGCAGGCGCTCGCCGGGATCCGTGCTCTTGGCACGGCGTTGCTTGCCGCGTTTGCTATCGTCGCGCTCATCGGTGGCCTTGCCCTTTGACTTTTTGCGGGCGGCGGCCGACTCGGCCTCGCGGGCGGCGATCTCTTCGGGCGAGAGCGCGGGACCCCGTGGCGTCGTTGCGGGACGGGCCGGGGGACGGGGTCGCGGCGCGCGTACCTGCTCGGGGGCCTCGATGCGAACGACACGCGGGCCCTTGAGCTCGGCCGGCGTCGGGACAAGCTGCGGACCGGCCGGACCAAACGGCGCGGACGGCGCCGGCGGCCCCCCTGCCTCAGCGTCTGCTTCCTCGGCCGCTGTGGGGGTTTCGGGCTCAGGCGCGGTTTCTGCGGTGACGGTCGGTGATTCTTCGGTGGGAGGTTGCTCGGAGGTCGCGACCGGCTCGGAGACGGACTCGGGCTCGTCAGCGGGGCTCGCGGCGGCCGGCGTTTCGGCCGTCGGCGGTTCCTCGACGGCGATCGCGCTTTGAGTTGCTTCACCGGCGTCACCGGCCGCGGCGGCTTCCTTCAGGCCCTCGCCGCGTGCGACGGGCGCCTGCGCGGCGGCCACTTCGCTCTCGGCCTGCTCTTCGGCGGCGATTTCGACGGGCTTGTCCTCGGTGATTTTAGGGCGAGCAACTTTGGTGAGATCGACGGAGGGAGCGGACTCGATGGAGGTCAGGTCGTCGCCTGCGCTAAACCATTCGCGAATCGACTCCGCAAGGCCGACGGAAATCGTCGACATGTGGTTCTTGAGCTCGATGCCTTCGGCTTGGCACTTGGCGATGACCTCCTTCGAGGCCACGCCGAGCTCTTTGGCCAAATTGTGGACCCGTAATGTCTTGGCCACGCAATCCTCCGTACTGCCTAACGATGGGTCGTCCGATGCACATGGACTTAGCCGGCTGCCGTGCGATGCATCATGACGCTCCTTAATGCCTTACCGCTTTTTTCAGGCCGCGTGACGCCGATCACGCGGCCGGCCGGTCACGACAGCGCCGCGTGTCGGAGCGGCCGACTGTTGATAATTACTGGGCGGCGGCCGGCAGCGCCCCGTGCCTGCGTTCCGGGCCGGGGCGACACCCGGCCACTAACCGCGATCCTCAAGAATAGCACGAGCGAGTCCCGCACGCCAGCCCGTCCCCTCCGCTGGAGGGCTGCAAATCGCATTACGGCGGCTCTACGAAACCTCCGGCGCGAGATTTTATCCACACTGATTGACATGATAGCACGTTGCACACTAGCGTTCCGGCGGTTACTTTTTCGGGGCGTTTTCAGTTGGGTCGTCAACCGTACGCCCACGCAACGACCGACGCTGCAAACATCAACTGTGCCGTGATGCCGGGACCGCGCACGGTCCAGGTCCGCACGGGAGCGCAAGGGACACTCATGAAAGTCCTGATGCTCGGGTGGGAGTTCCCCCCCTATATCAGCGGCGGGCTTGGGACCGCCTGCTTCGGGCTGACGCGCGGCATGGCCAAGCTCGGGGCGGAGGTCACGTTCGTCCTGCCGCGCCCGGTCGGTAACGGCGCCAGCTCGCACGTTCGGCTCATTAGCGGCCCTGGCGGTTTGATCACCGACCAGTTCAGTGCCGACGAGGAAGACCCGCTTGGTCTCGGCAAGGAATTCAACATTGCCTTCCGGGCCGTGAACGCGGCCATTCGGCCTTACCTGACCCCGGAAGAAGCTGAGCGGCTTGCCGAGGAAGAAGGTCGCATCCGCGACCGCGAGACGGCCGCGACCGACCCCGCCGCGCAGGCGGAGTTGGCGCGGACGCTGGGGAGCGCCGATCCCTATGGCGGCAACCTCTTCCTCGAGGTCGGCCGCTACGCGGCTGCCGCCCGGCAGATCGCCCGTGACGAGGCGTTCGAGGTCGTCCACGCGCATGACTGGATGACCTACCTGGCGGGGATCGCGGCCAAGCAGGAAAGCGGTCGGCCGCTGGTCGTGCACGTCCATTCGACGGAATTTGACCGCTCGGGCCTGCACGTGAACCAACAGATTTACGACATCGAACGGGCGGGGATGCATGCGGCCGACCACGTGATCGCAGTCAGCCACCTCACGAAGCGGATCTGTGTGGAGCGCTACGGGCTGCCGGAATGGAAGGTCACGGTCGTCTACAACGCGATCGACGACGACGGTGGGGCCGGCACGCTGCGGTTTCCGCCGATCAAGCGGGACGAGAAGATCGTCCTGTTTCTGGGCCGGATCACGATGCAGAAGGGCCCGGAGTACTTCATCGCAGCGGCGAAGAAGGTGCTTGAGCGGATGGAGGACGTCCGGTTCATCATGGCGGGCGGGGGCGATCTGGCCCGGCGGATGATCGAGCTGGCGGCGGAGATGGGGATCGGGCACCGGGTGCTGTTCACGGGCTTTCTGCGCGGGGACGACGTCCGGAAGGTCTTTCAGATGGCGGACTTGTACGTGATGCCGTCGGTCTCCGAGCCGTTCGGGATCGCTCCCCTGGAAGCATTGGCCAACAACGTGCCGGTGCTGATCTCGAAGCAGAGCGGCGTAGCCGAGGTGCTTCGCCACGCGTTGAAGGTGGATTTCTGGGACGTGGACGAGATGGCGAACAAGATTTTGGCCGTCCTCCGCCACCCGCCGCTGCAGCAAACCCTGCGTGACCATGGTACAATTGAGGTCAGGCGTTTCAGCTGGACGGATTCGGCGAAACATTGCCTCGACGTGTACCGGCACGCCAGCGTCAACTGACGGCTCCGCGGCGCCGGGACGGGCTTTGGCCCGTTGGAGGATCCGCTCGCGCACCTTGCCAGGAGGGCGGCCGGCATGGCGACCGTTTGTTGCTACTTTCAGGTTCACCAGCCCGACCGGCTGCGACGGTTCAGCATCTTTGACCAGTCGCACAATTATCTCGACGAGAACGCGAACCGCGACATCCTGCGACGGGTGGCGTATAAGTGCTACCTGCCGGCGAACTCGGTCCTCTACGAGTTGATCAACCGCCACGAGGGCCGCTTCAAGATCGCCTACTCGCTGTCGGGCATCATGCTCGAGCAGCTCGAGCGGTTCATGCCCGAGGTGCTGATCTCGTTTCAGCGGCTGGCGGAGACCGGCTGCGTCGAGCTGCTGGCGGAGACTTACTACCACTCGCTGAGCTTTCTTTACTCGCGGGAGGAGTTCACGCAGCAGGTGCAGCTGCACCAGCGAAGGATCGACGCGCTCTTCGGCCAGCGGACGCGGGTCTTCCGCAACACCGAGCTGATCTATAACAACGACGTCGCGGCCGCCGCCCAGGCGCTGGGTTTCGACGTGGTGCTCTGCGAGGGGGCTGAGCCGCTGCTGGGCTATCGCCCGCCGAGCCGGCTGTACACGCCGCCGGATGTGCCGGGGCCGCGGCTGCTGTTGAAGAACTACCGCCTCTCGGACGACATCGCCTTCCGCTTCAGCAACCGCGGCTGGGCGGAGTGGCCAATGACGCCGAGCCGCTTTGCCGAAAAGATTCATCAGGTAAACGAGGACGGCGGCGAGGTTGTCAACCTGTTCATGGACTACGAGACGTTCGGCGAGCACCAGTGGGTCGAGACGGGGATCCTCGATTTCCTGGCGCACTTCCCCGACGAGGTATTCGAGCGCGGCGACGACTTCATGACGCCGAGCGAGGTTGCGGCGGCGTACGAACCGGTCGGCGAGTACGACGTGCCGCACATGATCTCGTGGGCGGACAGCGAGCGCGACCTCTCGGCGTGGCTCGGCAACGCGATGCAATCGAACGCGATGCACGAGTTGTTCCGCCTCGAGGACCGCATCAAGACCGCCGACGACCCGCAGCTGCTCGCCGACTGGCGGCGGCTGCAGACGAGCGACCACTTCTACTACATGTGCACGAAGTATTTCGCGGACGGCGACGTCCACAAGTACTTCAACCCCTACGACTCGCCCTATGACTCGTACATCAACTTCATGAACGTGATGGACAACCTGCGCGGCCGGCTACCGTCGGCGAAAAAGGCGGGCTGACCCCGTCGTCCGCGTTGATCAGGCGACGAAGACGCGGTGAAAAGGTGTCAGGCGGGCGCTGTCCGCGTCCTCGACCGGCGCCAGGTCCAGCGCGGCGAACGCGGGGCTGGCAAGAAACGCGCGGTTGCTCGCCAGAAGCTGCGGCAGGGCTTGGATGGCGGCCGGCTCCAGCCAGCGGAGTTCGGCGACCTCGGCGGGGTTGGCGACCAGCGGACGGGGCAGCAGCGTGCACCGCCACCAGTGAAGCTTCAGCCCGCCGTCGGGCCGCGTGTACTCCCAGATCTTGCGCTCGGGACGGATCGCGCCGGCAACCTCTTCACGGAACTCGCGCACGGCCGCGGCGGCCTGATCCTCGCCGGCCTCGATGCCGCCGCCGACGAAGCACCACGCGCCCCCGGCCAGCAGGCCTTCCGCCCGCTTGATGACCAGCAGGCGGCCATGCCGCGCCACCACCGTCACTACACCTTCACGCTGCATGCGGCTTCCGTCCCGTTGACTTCCCGCCGGGCGCGCGCGACTCGGCGCGCGCCCGGCGGAAAGCGTTCGTCGTTGCGACGCGGCCGCGGCCTACTGCCGCTTCATCGTCGCGGTCCATTCCGCGCCTTCGTCGGTAACGCCCTCGACGGTCAGCTTGTCGCCCAGCCAGTTGGGATAGGCGGTGTACGTCCGCTTCGTGCCGTTCTCGCCCACGAAGGTGATTTCGTTCGCATTCTTGTCGTAGGTGTACGTGCCGTCGTACTGGTGGGTCGTGTCGTCGTACTCGACGGTCGCGGAGTAGTCACCGTCCTCGGCCAGCATGATCTTGCCGAACTCGAACTCGCCCTCGGCCGCCGGCGGATTGATATCGACCTTCGACCAGGTACCCTGAACCGTGGCACACCCAACCGTCGTGAGCGCCGCACCAATCAATGCAAGCGAAAGCAGCCGTTTCATCATGAGCCTCCCTTCTGGATCCTCTGACTACGATTCCCTGTGGTCCGGGGCGGGCGCCCCGCCGCTGGTGGTCATTGTAATCGGATCGCGGGGGGGGTGCTCAGACCGAGGGCGGCGCCGGGGCCGCGGGCCAGCGGGTCTCGAAGTCGCAGCCCCCCTGCTCGTTTCGGGCTACCTGGATCGAGCCGCCGCGCTCCTGCACGATGAGTCGACAGACGTGCAACCCCAGCCCGATGCCCCGCCAGCCGGTTTGATCGGTGGCAGCGTCAGTCCGGAGGAATGGCTCAAAAAGATGGTTGAGCTCCTCGGCATCGATGCCACAGCCCGAATCCCGGACCCGCAGCACCACGCACCCGTGCTCCCCCCAGCCGTCGACCCGCAACTCGCCGCGGTGCGACTGCATCGCCTGGCGGGCGTTCACGAGCAGGTTCAGCAGGACCTGCTCGATCAACAGTGCCGGGGTGTCGATCCAGAGGTCGCCGGGGATCGCGAGCTGGAGGTCGATCCCGTCCTTGCGAAACGGGCGGATCGCCTCCTCGACCGCGGTCTCGACCGCGTCAGCCGCCCGGGTAACGCGCGGGGCGGCCTCGTTGTCCGGGTCGGCCACCCGGAGCAGGTGGCGGCACATCGAGATCGCCTTCTTGACCTGCTCGACGGTCCGCTCGAGGGCCCGCCGCATGGCATCGGGGTCATCGCGGTTGAGCGCGTCAACGGCTCGGGCCAGGATCGGCGTCATCAGGTTGTTGAACTCATGAGCCAGCATCGCGGAGGTCGTCCCAGCAACCGCGAGCCGCTGCAGCGCGACCACTTGGTCCTGTAGTGTCTGAACATCGCGAGCGAGTGCGTTGCCGCCAGGGGGGCTGGTGCGTCGGGCCGAAGTGCCGTTGGCCTGCCGCACCGAAGAGAATTGAGCCGCCATTCCATCCCTCGTCTGCCGATACTCTGTCAGAGCAAGTAATGCGGTTCGTTTGCTTGACGCACCTGTGATCGCTTATGGCGCGGCAGAATACGAAGCAGCTGACAGGCTTGTCAAACAAAACTGGGGGATTGCGCTAGAGTTGCCGGCTTCAGGCGGGGCTCTCAGGCTTCAGAGGCCGGTTCATGAGGTCGCTGATGGCCTCTAGGGGAGTCTTTCGCTCGAAGAGGACCTCGCCGACGGCCTGCGTGATCGGCATCTCAACGCGCAGCCGCCGAGCCAGGGCGAGGACCGCCCGCGTGGTGGGGATACCCTCGATCACGGCGTCGCTTTCGCGGAGGACGTCGTCGACCGCCTTGCCGCGGCCGATCGCCTCGCCGGCCGAGCGGTTCCGCCCCAGCGGCGAGACGCAGGTGGTCACCAGGTCACCGACGCCGGCCAGCCCGACGAACGTGTCCGGCTGGGCCCCCATGGCGACACCCAGCCGCGTGATCTCGACGAGACCGCGGGTCAGCAAGGCCGCCTTCGCGTTGTTGCCGGCCCGCAGCCCGTCGAGCGTGCCGGCCGCCAGGGCGATGACGTTCTTGACCGCGCCGGCCAGCTCGACGCCGAGGACGTCGCGGTTGGTGTAGACCCGGAACCAGGAGGTTGTGAGCACCGCCTGGATCTGCTCGGCCACGCTGAGGTCGGCGCAGGCGACGACGACGGTCGTGGGTAGGCAGCGGGCCATCTCGGGGGCGATGCTCGGGCCGCTGAGGGCCGCGACCGGCTGCGAGGGCAGGAACTCGGCCAGGATCTCGCTGGGGCGGAGGGTGGACTCGATCTCCAGGCCCTTGGTGACGCTGCAGATCGGCACCTGCGGCGGGATGAAGTCGACGCAGCGGTCCCAGACCGCCCGCAGGTACTGGCACGGGACCGCGGAGACGATCAGCTCAGTGTTCGCGAGCGCCGCTCGCGGGTCGGCCGTGAACGACACGCGCTCGTTGAGCCGCAGCCCGGGCAGGTGGCGGCGGTTCTCGCGTTGCACGATCAACTGCTGGACCCGCTCGTCGGTGCGGGCGAGCAGCGCGACGTGCAGGCCGTTGCTCGCCAGAATCTGCGACATGATCGTGCCCATGCCGCCGGTGCCGATCACGGTCGCCTTGGTGATGAGCGGTGCGTCTGCGAGCGGGCTCACGGTTCGATTCCTAGTCAGCAGGCTGCGCGCCAAGGTGTTGCAAAAGGTCTGGCACGGGGACCGGCGCTAGATTAACCGGCACTGTTTGACGATGCGACAGGAAGACGAGGTGCGCGGCCGTGACAGGTCGGCCGAGCACCGCGGCGGCGGCCTGCGCGTAGGCCCGCACCTGGATCGCGTAGCCCGCCACGCGCCGCTTCAACGCGGCCTCGTTGGCGAGCCGATCGGTCTTGTAGTCGATCAGCGTCAACCCGTCATCGCCCGCGATCAGGCCATCGATCACCCCGCGCAGCAGCGTCGTGTCGTCGCCGCCCACCGGCCAGGCGTAGACGAACGCGAGCTCGCGCATCACGCGCTCTGGCGTCGCTCGCAGCGCGAGTCCCAGCGGCGTCGATCCGAACCACGCGAGGTCAGCGAGCTCGACGCTTTCCGCCGCGGTCGCGTCGAGCGCTCCCGCCGCCACGAGCCGGGCCCGCTCGCGCTGCAGCGCCTCGGGATCCGCCAACGCCTCCAACGCGACATGCTGCAGGAATCGGTGCGTGGCCGTCCCGCGATCGGTGCCGCTTGGCTCGGCCTTCGTGACGAAGCGGGGCGTGGACAGCCGTGGCGCGGCGGTCGCGGTGGGCTCGGTCGGCACAGCCCGGCCGGCGAGCTGCTTCAAGGCGCTGACCGAGAGCGCGGCCGGCACCTGCACGCCCGTGGGTGGATCCGCCGCTATGGCATCGACGGCCACTGCGACCCATTGCTCATCGGCCGGCGAGAGCGGGGGTGGTACCGCGTCGTCGCGGGGCGGCGTGTCGGCCGGCGCAACGGCGGCGGCTTTGGTCACCCTCATCTCGAGCAGCAATTGCCCACCCGATGCATCTGCGAGGACGGCTGGCGCCGCCATCAGCAGCCAATCGAGCGTGCCGCGGGCCGCCTGCCGCGCGACCAACGGCAGCCCCCGACCGGCATAGAGCTCCGCCAGCAACGCTGCGCGCCCGGGCTCGCTGTGGCCAACGAAGTAGAGCAGCTCGCGAGCCCGCGTGGCGGCCACGTAGAGCAGCCGGAGTTCTTCCTCGATCTCCTTGGCATAGCGGGCGTAGCGGACTTCCTGGCTGGTCACGTCGCGCAGCTCGCGGCGCTGCGGATAATCGAAGCAGCGCAGCCCGAGGCCGAGCGTCTCGTCGCACTGCAAGGGCTCGCCGACGACCTGCCGGTTGAACGGCGCCCCGGTGTTGAGCAGGAAGACGACCGGGAACTCGAGCCCCTTGGCCGCGTGGACGGTCAGCACCCGCACGGCGTCGGGGGCGCCGACGGCGCCGACGCCAGGGTCAAGACCGTGCCGGGCGAGCTCGTCGAGGTGCTGCACGAACTCGCCCACCGCGCCGCCGCCGCCCGCAAACTCTTGGCAGTACTGCGTCAGCGCGTCGAGCGCGGCCACGCGCTGCGCGCCGCCGTGCAGGGCGGCCGCCACGCGGCGCAGATCGCTCTCGCGGATGATCTGGCGAACGAGGCCTTCGAGCGTCGTCACCCGGGCAGCCTGCTCCCACCGGTCGAGCTGGGCAAAGGCGCTCGCAAGCTGGCTGCGCAGGCGTTCGTCCGGACCACTGAGCTGGTACTCCTGCACGGCCGCGGCGAAGTCGGCGTCGCGCTGCTGCTGGCGGATCGCGAGCAACTCGGCCGCGTCGAGCCCGACGAGCGGGCTGCGGAGATACGCGGCGAGGCGAAGGTCCTGCCGCCGCTGCAGCAGCAGCGCGAGCACATTCGCAACGTCCTGCACCTCGAGCGCGTCGAAGAGGCGCTCGCGCCCGCCGGCCACCGCGGGGATGCCCTGCCCGCGGAGGACGCTGGCGACCCGGCCTGCGTTCTGTTGCGCCGAGCGCAACAGGATCACAATGTCGCCGAGCGCGAGGGGGCGCCGGCCCGCCCCGTCGGCGGCCGGGATCTGCGTGTCCTGTTCGCGCAGCGTGTGGATCTCGCGCGCCACGAGGGTGGCCTCGCGCTCGATGCGTTCGGGCTCGAGCGCGTCGGGGTCGTCGTTATCGCGTGACCGGCGGCGGGACTCGGCCTCGAGCACGTGCAGCCGGCAGCGCGGGCGATCGTCGAGCGACGGGTTCGGCTGCTCGGCCGCGGCCCGGGCGGCGACGAGGCGCTCCTCCGGGCCGAACGGCGTCCCGCCGAAGCCGCCCGCGAACAGCCGGGCGAAGAGCGTGTTCAGCGGAGCGAGTACGCCAGCGTGCGAGCGGAAGTTCTCGGCCAGGAAGCACACGCCGTCACGGTCCGGGGCGCGGAGTCGCTCCAGCTCGTGGCTGAAGAGCCGCGGCTCGGCCTCGCGGAAGCCATAGATGCTCTGCTTGACGTCGCCGACGAGGAAGCGGCGGCCCCCGCGGCCTTGCGCGATCGCGTTCAGCAACGCGACCTGGATCGGGCTGGTGTCCTGGTACTCGTCGACAAGGACCTCGCGGTAACGGGCGCCGATCGCACCGGCCAGCGGCGTCGGGGCGAGCCCGCCGTCCGTGGTGGGCGTCGCGAGCAGGTTCAGCGTAAAGCGCTGGATATCGCCAAACTCGTAGGCCGCCAGCGCATGCTTGCGCGCTTGCACGAGCTCGTGGTAGCGCTGCGCCAGCGCGGTGAGCGTTCGGAGATGGCCGGTGATCGGCACGACCGACGACGCGAGCGTCGCGAGGATCTCGCTGCCCCACCGTTTCTTGAGGCGTTCTTCGAGCCAGCGCTGGGACACTTCCTCGCAGACTGCCTTCGCCTCCGGTGCCAGCTTCCGCGGAAGCGCGACGACCACTTGGTCGACCTGTTCGCCGAGCTCATCAAGACCGCCCCCCCCTGCCGCCGCATCCGCACACGCTTCAAGCCGCTCTTTGACGGTCGCGAACCATTCGGCCGTTTCGGCCGGTGCCGCCGGCGCGACGCCTTCGAGCTCGGCTAGCTGGTAGCGCGCCTCGGTCGCGACCGCGTTCCGTACGCGTTCGGCATGACGGGCAGCGAGCTCGGCCGCCTCCCCTTCCAACCGCGCGGCTTGGCGCTCGAACCACGGCGCCGGCCAGACGAGGTGCTCGCGAAAGCGATGCAGCGTCAGCACGAGGCGCCGCAGGCCGCGGTCGTCGAGCGCCCGCTCGGCCGCCAGCCACGCCCGCGTCGCGACGGCCAGCGGCTCCTCGCCTCCATACAGCGCCTGGAAGAGCTCGTCGAGGCAGCCTTCGAGCAGCGCAGCCGCCTCGTACTCGGCCAGCACGCGGAACGCGGGGTCCACGCCCGCTTCGCTGAAGTGCTCGCGGACGATGCGGCCGCACCAAGCGTCGATCGTCCCGATGTCGGCCGCTTCGACGAGGGCGGCTTGGCGTTGCAGGAAGTTGCGGCGCGGGCCGGATGCGTCGGCGGCGGCCGATCGCAGCATGCGGGCGATGCGGGAGCGCAGCTCACGGGCAGCGGCACGGGTGAACGTGACGACGAGCAGCTCGGTCACCTCGGCGGGCTGCTGAGGGTCGGTCACCAGCGCAACGCAGCGGCGCGCGAGCACCTCGGTCTTGCCCGCGCCGGCCGAGGCGGAGACGAGGAGGTCGCCGTCGCGCCGGCTGACCGCCTGCTGCTGGGCGGCGGTCAGCTTCATGCGTCCGCCTCCGCGTCGAGCACCGGCAGGACGCTTTCGGCCAGCACCGGCTGGTTGTACGCGCGGTCGAAGCGGCAGATCGGCCGGTAGGGACAGAATCGGCAGGCGAGCGTACGCTGGTCGACGAGCGGCTGGACCTCGACGCGGCCGGCGAGGACCCGCTGGGCGGCGGTTTCGACGGTGGTGGTGGCGAGCGCGAGGTGGGCCGCAAAGGCGTCATCGTTGCGTGCGTCGCAGCGCGCATCGAAGTCACCGTCCTTCTTGAGCCGCAGGTTCGCGACGGGTGAGGCGGAGGTGCTGAGGTTGTGGTCGAGCGCAGCGGCCGCCCGAGCGCGGATCAACCCCCGCGGCCGATACATGAGCATCAACTGCGTCAGCGGGTCGGCCTGTCGTGCGGATCGGCTTTCGAGCACTTTCTCGTCCGGCTGCAGCGGCGCGACGAGGATCCCGGCACACGCCTGCTGCGTCTGCTGCGCCCAGGCGTAGGCGTAGAGCACCACCTGGAGCCGCGCACCGGTCAGGTAAGACGTCGTGAAGCGCACACTCTGCGGCTTGTAGTCATAAATGAAGAAGTGCTGGCGGCCGTCGATCGTAACGCCGTCGATGCGATCGATGATGCCGCGCAGCGCGACGGTATCGCCGGCGGGGAGCGGCACGCGCGCCGGCTCGGTCCCGGGGCCGGCCAAGGCGTGCTCGACCACCTGCGGCATGGTGTCGCCGCGCCGCCAGCGTTCGGCGTGCACCCGCACCAGGTCGGTCACCCGCGCCCGGACCCGCGTGAGGATGAAACGCCGCTCGGCCGCTCGCCCGGGATTGCCCGGCGGCGGGGCGTTCTCGTGCGGCCGCAATGCTTCGTCGAGGTAGCTCATCCAGGTCGCGTCGTCGATGTCAGCGGGCGCGTGGCCGCTCGCCGTGGCCCGACGTGTGACAGCGGCGAGCACGTCGTGCGCGAGCGAGCCGAGCTCCCACGCGAGCGGCGTCGGCCCGAGCTCGTCCCCAACCTGCAAGCCATAGCGAACGAAGTGCCGAAACGGGCACTGCAGCGCGACGTCGAGCTCCGAGTGCGCCGGCGCCCAGGCGACGTCACCCCCTGCCGGCGCCGGCCGGTACTGCCCCACCGGCTTGGGGGCGTTGCGATAGTGCTCGCCGCGGAGCATCCGTTCGAGCCTCGGGGCGACGGCGGGCGCTGCAAGCAAGCGGCGGCGCAGGCGCGCCAGGCGTGCGGACCCAGTGAGATCTGCCCGAGCTGTGAGCAGCGCTTCGGCCGCCTCCCCGAGCGTGAGCGGCGGCTCTTCCGTCGCCGCCGGTTGTCCCTCGAGACCGAGCCGAGTTGCGAGCTGCGTCACGAACGGCGAGGGTGGCAACGCATCGCCGCGAGCGTCGACGGCCGACCAGCTCAGCGTCAGCGACTCCGACGGCCGCGTGAAGGCGATGTACGCGAGTAGTTCCTCTTCAAAGGCCTCGGCTTCTTGCGGGCGCGGCGCGGGAACGCCGGCGGCCGCCAGCGTCCGCCGCTCGCGCTCGGTGAACAAGGCGTGCTCGGTGGGCGGCGCGGGGAAGACGCCCTCGTTCAAGCCGATGACCCAGGCGTGGCGGATCTCCGGGTGGCGGCTCCGCTCGATGCCGCTGACCAGCACCTGGTCGAGCGTCGGTGGCGCGAGGCCAATTGTCGTGTCGCGAAATGTCGCGGCGACGATGTCGCTGACCTCGTGGCCGGCGAGCGCCGTGTCCCCGAGCACCGCGCAGAATTCGTCGAGCAAGTCGCACAAGGCCTGCCACGCAAGGCGGTGGTACTCCGCGACGTCCCACGCGCTGGCGGTCTCGGCCGCCGCGATCCAGCTTTCCAGCGTGGCCGGTACGCCGAGCTCGACGAGGCAGGCGTAGAGCTGGGCGGCCCATTGCGGCGCCGGCGCCGTGCCGGCGACGCTCAGCACCGGCTCCAGGCCGGCCAGCAGCCGATAGCGGGCCTCGCGCAGCTCATCGCGTAGCGCGGCGCCGGCGGCGGGCAGCAGAAACCCACCCCGCAGCGCCGACCAGTCCTCGCGCCGCCACGCGGCCCAGCCGGTGATCTCGTGCCGGGCGAGGACGGCCGCCAGGCCTTCGCGCTCGTCGCGGCTGAGCGGCAGCAGCTCGAGCTGGAGCAACCGCCGCATGGCCGACCAGCCGGCGCCGCTCTCGGCGACCTCGAACAGGCAGCGCACGAGCTGGCAAAGCGGATGGGTCCGCAGCGCCTGGCGACGATCGAGGAAGTAGGGCAACGCGTACTCGGCGCAGATCGCAGGCACGAGCTCGGCCACGGGTGCGAGGTCGCGGGCGATCAGCGCAAAATCGCGATAACGCGCGGCGCCCGACTGAACCTGTCGGCGGATGAAGCGGGCGGCGGCGCGGATCTCATCCGCCTGGTCGTTGCACGCGACGAGGCGGACCGGGGCGGAGGCCGGGTCGAGCACCGGCGTCCGCTCGGGCTCGACGAACGACCGCTCGACGGCCACCAGGTCCGGGCTGGTGGCGAAGCGCGGCAGCGCCGTCGCGGGAAGGACCTCGTCGGGGACGCGCTCGACCGCAGCTTCGGTGAAGCGGTCTGCGAGCAGGCGGTAGGTCTCGCACGGGCGGCGAAAGAGCGTCGTCGCGGGCAGCGGACCTGCGGCCGGCACGCGGTCCGCCAGCAGCGTGAGCGTGACCTGCCGGGCGCGCTGGGCGAGCGCGACGAGCGTGGCCATCTCCTCTCCGGTGAAGCCGGCGAAACCGTCCACCCATACCCGCGCACCAGGCAGCCAGGGGAGCTGCCGGAGTTGGTCGCGGAGCAGCCGCAGCCGCAGGGCCGGGTCGACGCGGTGCGGGCCGAGCCAATCGAGGTACGCGGCCAGCAGGTGCGCGATCTCGGACGTCTTCACCCGCAGCCGGGCGTCGGTCAGCGTCTCGGCCGCCGCGTGCAACGCCTCCGGGCGGGTCCCTTCGACCAGCAGTTCCTCGATGACGCGCTGCAGGTGCGTGAAGAATCCCGGCGTATGCGCCGCCGCCCGGAAGTAGCGCAGCGTATCGCGCTGCTGCGTGACCAGCGCCCGCAGCGCCAGCGTGCGGGCCTCGGCCGTGAGCAGCGGCGGCTCGTACCCGAGCTCGTCCCAGACCCGCTGCGCGAGCCGCGAGAAGCTCACGACGGCGGCCCGGGTAAAGCCTCCGCCCGGCGCCGCGGCCGCCAGCGCCCGCTCCATTTGGAGGCTCGCCTGCTCCGGCACGAGCAGGATTAGCCGGTCGTCGCCGCCGGCGCGCAACGCGCCTGCAATAGCTTCGAGGCACCGGTGCGTCTTGCCGCTGCCGGCGCGGCCGATGACGAATTGAACCGCCATGCTGGAGGGCTCCGTGCAACCGGGTTCGGCCGGCCATGTTCCGGCAAGCCGGCCGCCGCGTCAAAACCGCGCCGCGTTTGGCAGCGAACGCCGCTGCCCGTAAAAAGAACGCGATGAATAAGTCCACGCGCGAAAACCGGGTGATCACCGTGCTGGGCTGCACGGCCAGCGGCAAGAGCAATCTGGGCCGCCGGCTGGCGCAGGCACTGAGCGGCGAGATCGTCAGCATCGACTCGATGAAGGTCTATCGTGGGATGGACATCGGCACGGCCAAGCCCGGCGCCGAGGAGCGTGCCGCGATCCCCCACCACCTCATCGACGTCGTTGACCCGTGGGAGAGCTTCAGCGTCGCCCGCTTCGTCGAGCTCGCCGACGCCGCCATCGCCGACATCCACGCCCGCGGCAAGCCCGCGATCGCTGTCGGCGGGACGATGCTCTACTTCAAGGCGTTTTACGAGGGGCTGTTCGAGGCGCCCTCCGCGGATGAGGATTTCCGCCGCCGGCTGCGCGCGCGGGCCGCGCAGGAGGGGCTCGACGTGCTGCATGCCGAGCTGGCGGCGGTCGATCCCGTCGCAGCCGAACGCATCCACCGCAACGATTTGAAGCGGATCGAGCGGGCACTGGAGGTCTACACCATCACCGGACGGCCGATCAGTGCGCTCCAGCGCGAGTGGGCCGAGCCAAGGCAGCGCCGCCCGGACTGGCGCTGGATCCTGCTCGGGCCGCGGCGCGAGAAGGCGCGGGCGTCGCAGCGCATCAACGACCGCGTGCGAAGGATGGTGCAAGGCGGGCTCGTCGACGAAGCCCGCCGGCTGTGGGCCGACCCGCGCGGCATCAGCGAGCCCGCCCGCCAGGCGGTCGGCTACCAGGAGCTCTTCGAGCACTTCGCCGGCAACTGCCCGCTGGACTACGCCATCGAGCAGATCAAGATCCACTCGCGCCATCTCGCCAAGCACCAGCGCACCTGGATCCGCAAGCGGACCGACGTGCACTGGATCGAGGTGGAAAAGGGCGAGAATAACTACTCCGTCTGCAAGCGGACGCTGCACCTGCTCGCCCAGCAGGGGATGCTGCACGCACACGAGCGGCCGATTCTCGACGCGCTGCAGTAGCGCCTCGCCCCGCGGACCAAAACAAGAACGCCCCGCCACCCGAAGGCGACGGAGCGTTTCGTTTGCAGTCAGCCCGTGACGACGGCTGTCGCGCCGTGACGGCTTAGCGGCGCCGCAGCGCCAGGCCACCAAGCGCCAGCAGCACGAGCGAGGCCGGCTCGGGAATCAACGTCCCGGTGATGACGAAGTCATCGAGCCACAGCACCTCACCGCCGCGGGTCTCGTCGCCGTTCTCGCGGCCGAGGTACATGAAGAAGCCCGCCGCCTCGTTGACACCCTGGTTCAGCGTGTGTGTCACGCCGTCATAGGTGCCCTCGGCTTCGCCGGTCTCGAGGTTCCACGTGATCGTCATCGGCTCCCAAGCGTCCAGCACAAGCGGAATCGCCGCGGGACCGAAGCCCAGCGGCAGCGCCCCACCGCTGTCCCACTGGAGGCCGTACGTGGCATTATCGCCGCGCAGCCAGTACCACAGGTTCGAGTTCCAGCCGTCATCCTGGCGGAAGACGTTGAACGAGACGGTCACGGTCTCGTAGACGCCCTTGTAGTCCGCCATCGGCAGGTCGACGACCGACTGCGAGCCGATCACGTTCGGCACCTCGAGCCGCAGCGACTTCGTGCCCAGGAACTGGTCGGTCGAGCCGTCCACGACCTGCGGCGCGACGCCCGAGCCCGCCGTGTCGCCGACAAACCCCATCTGGCCGTCAAGTGCCCCGACGGTAAAGTCCTCAAAGCCGTTCGAGTCGTAAATGACCTCGGCCGACGCGGCCGCCGACAGCCCGAAAGCCACCGCACAGCCCACCACGAAACGTTTCATGCTTGCCCTCCTCCGGGTTCGAGAACGCTTACGAGGCGTTCCTCTAGACAGCGCTAACCATGTAACGCTAAGCCGTGAGCGGTAACGGATCAAGCCGCGTGCCGCCTGCGCGCCCGTGTCGGGGGCGCGGTGCCGCGCCCTCCGATAATTGGTGGGCCGGCGCAGCGCGCGGGGCGGATCCAGACGCCCGTTGTCGCCAATCGACGTGTCGGCTAAGGGATTTTTTCGTACGAGATCAACCTGCCGAAGCAGCTTTGAAGGGCTTTAGGCGTCTTCGCCCCGCCGGAAGACCGCCACGACGTCCTCGACCGGCAGCACGAACAGGCGGTTATCGCCCTCGAAATCGACCGGGATCGCGTTCTTCGGGTTGAACAGGATCCGGTCGTACTGCGCGATCGGATAGTCGACGTCCCGCTCGACCTGGGCCGAGACCGCCACGATGCGCCCCGTGATCGTCGGGATCTCGATGTTGTTGGGCAGCTCGATCCCGCCCTTGGTGCGTTTCTTGTCCTCATCTTTGCGGATCAGGACCCGATTGCCGATCGGTTCGACGATTTCCAGTTTCTGCTTACGAGCAGCGTCAGCCATGCCGTCCTTCGTTCCAGGGCATCAAAGCAAACCGCGCGTCTCGGAAGGGAGGTCCCGACCAACGCGCCACGCTATCATTCTACCGTCTGTTACCACCTGGAAGTGACACGATGCAGCCCGAAAATCTCCGCAAACTCCTCGCCGCCGTCGCCGACGGCCGCACGGACATCGACGCCGCCGTCGAGCGGCTCGTCAACCTGCCCTTCGAAGACCTCGGGTTTGCCAAGGTCGATCACCACCGAACCGTCCGGTGCGGCTACCCCGAGGTCATCTTCGGCCAGGGCAAAACACCCGACCAGATCGTCGAAATCTTCAAACGGCTCGCCGCAACCGGCGGTGAAGTGCTTGCGACACGCGTCAAGAAGAAGGCCGCCCAGGAAGTTATCGAACGCTTCCCGACGGCCGCCTACGACCGCCGCTCGCGCGTGCTGATGCTGCGACAAACCGAGCCGCGGCTCTCGACCGGCACGGTCGGCCTTGTTTGCGCCGGGACCGCCGACCTGCCCGTGGCCGAGGAAGCGCGCTTCACGCTCGAGATGATGAACCAACGGGTCGAGACGTTCTACGACGTCGGCGTGGCCGGCCTGCACCGCCTGCTGGCCAACAGCGCGGCGATCCGGGCCGCGAACGTGGTCATCGTGGTGGCCGGCATGGAGGGGGCCCTGCCGAGCGTGGTCGGCGGGCTCGTCGAGCGCCCGGTCATCGCCGTCCCGACGAGCGTCGGTTACGGCGCGCACTTCGGCGGCCTCGCCGCGTTGCTGTCGATGGTCAACAGCTGCGCGTCAGGCATGTCGGTCGTGAACATTGACAACGGCTTCGGCGCCGCATATCAGGCCGCCCTGATTAACCGCCTGGCCGAACCACGCGAGGCGAGTGCCGGCGGAAGCTGACCATGTCCGAGCTAAAGCGCGTTACCACCGTCCCGAGCCTGCCCCATCGCCCTGCCGAGATGCACAAAGGCCAAGCCGGCCGCGTGGTCATCATCGCCGGCAGCCGCGGGATGAGCGGGGCGGGCGTCCTCTGCGGGCTCGGCGCGTTACGCGGCGGCGCGGGGCTCGTGCGGGCGGCGACCAGCCGATCGAACCAGCCGATCGTCGCGATCTCAGAGCCCGCGCTGCTGACCGCCGTCCTGGCCGAGGACGACGCCGGTCTGATCACGTTCGAACCCGGGGAACTTGCGCCACTCCACGACGAGGCCGACGTGATCGCCTGCGGCCCGGGCCTCGGTCGCAGCGCCGCCCTCGGCGACGCGCTGATCGCACAGGTCCTTTGCTTCGGCGGGCCGCTGGTGCTCGATGCAGACGGGCTGAATAACCTCGCCACGACCGTCGGCCTGAACGCGTTGCGGACCCGCCGCCAGCCGACCGTGATCACGCCTCATCCCGGTGAGATGAAACGCCTCTGCCGGGCGGCCGGGCTCGCGACTGACTTCGGTGCTGACGACGACAGCCGCGTCGCCGCGGCGGCCGCTCTGGCCGAGAGGCTCGCGGTCACCGTCCTGCTCAAGGGTCACCGGACGGTGATCGTCGACGGCACGTCGCTCTTCATCAACGAAACCGGCAATCCCGGGATGGCTACCGGGGGAATGGGGGACGTGCTCACCGGGCTGATCGCCGCGCTGGTCGGACAGGGGCTCGACGCCTTCGCCGCGGCTCGGCTGGGGGTCTGGGCGCATGGGACCGCCGCGGATGTCGTCCGCCGGCAAGTCGGAGGATGCGGCTATCTCGCCCGCGAGGTGGCCGACGCGCTGCCGGGCGTCCTGAGCCGCCCGCACGTCGACGGCTTCCGCCCGGGCGGAATGGGCTGAGCAATCACGCCGCGCGGCGGGCGCACCAGTCGACCGCGAAGCCGGCTAGGGCGTGATCAGCCGCTGGGTGTCGCGGGCGATCATCAGCTCTTCGTTAGTGGGGATGACCCAGGCGGCCACCGGGCTGTCGGGCGCGGAGATCCGCCGGTCGTCGCGGCTGGCCTGCGTGTTGGCGGCCGCGTCGAGCTGAATCCCCAACGGGGCGAGCCCGCCCAGGATCTGCTCCCGCATCGCAGCATCGTTCTCGCCGATCCCGCCCGTGAACACCACGGCGTGACAGCCGTCGGCGAGCTCGGCCATGAAAGCGCCGATGTACTTGCGCACCCGGTGAGCGAAGACGTCGAGCGCGAGCTGCGCCTCCGCGTTGCCGCCCTCCGCCGCCTGCCAGAGATCGCGCATGTCGTTCGAGACGCCGCTGAGCCCGATCAGCCCGCTCTGCTTCTCGAGCTGCTTGCGCACGTCGGTCAGCGCAACCCCCTGCGCCACCATGTGAAAGATGATCGCGGGGTCGATATCGCCACTGCGGGTGCCCATCACGAGCCCTTCCAGCGGCGTGAGCCCCATCGACTGGTCGATCGCCTGGCCCGACTGGATGCACGCCGCACTGCACCCGTTGCCGAGGTGCAGCGTGATCAGGTTCGGCCGCGGCTGGTCAAGCACCCGCGCCGCCCGTCCGGCGACGTAGCGGTGGCTGGTCCCGTGGAAGCCGTACCGCCGGACCTGGTGCTGCGTATACCACGCGGTCGGCACGGCGTAGCGATACGCGGCCGGCGGCATCGTCTGAAAGAACGCCGTGTCGAAGACCACGACCTGCGGCTTGTCCGGCAGCGCCTGCTGCGCCGCCTGGATGCCCCCGAGATTGGCCGGGTTGTGCAGCGGCGCCAGCGCGGCACAGGCGTCGATTGCGGCCAGCACATCGTCGTCGACCCGGGCGGAATCCGAGAACGCCTCGCCGCCGTGCACCACGCGGTGTCCGACACCGTCAATCTCCGTGGTGTCACGGAGCGGGGGCGGGTCGCCCTGCGTCGTGAGCAGCTCGAGGATGACCGCGATTGATTGCTCGTAGTCGGACAGCGCCTGCTGCCGCTCGAACTTCGCGTCGCCGGTGCGGTGCGTGACGGCCGCCTCGGCCGTCCCGACCCGCTCGACCAGGCCGCTGGCAAGCTCGTGCTCGGTGGTCATGTCGTAAAGCTTGTACTTGATCGACGAGCTGCCGCAGTTGACGACGAGAACCTTCATGCTGACCTCGGATGCGAAACGAGTTTGCCACGGCGGTCGGGTGCGCTGGCGATCGCGGACCGCTACCTAGCCCGCCGCCGCCTGGATCGCGGTGACCGCGACGGTGTAGACGATGTCATCCACCTTGCAGCCCCGCGAGAGATCGTTCACCGGCTTGTTGAGCCCCTGCATCACCGGCCCCACCGCGAGGGCGCCGGCCGAGCGCTGGACTGCCTTGTAAGCGATGTTGCCCGCGTCGAGATCGGGGAAGATGAAGACGTTCGCCTGCCCGGCGACGGGCGAATCGGGCTGCTTCAGCTTGCCGACATCCGGATCGATGGCCGCGTCGTATTGCAGCGGGCCATCGACCGGGAAGTCGGGGTTGCGCTCGCGGACCATCTGCGTGGCCTGGGTCACCTTGTCGACCGACGAACCGGCGCCGCTGCGGCCCGTCGAGTAGCTCAGCATCGCGACCCGCGGGTCGAGCCCGAAGGCCCGGGCGGTGGCCGCGGAGGAAAACGCGATGGCAGCCAATTCCTCGGCATTCGGATCGGGCACCACAGCGCAGTCACCGTAGACCAGCACGCGGTCGGCGAGCGCCATGAAGAAGACGCTCGAGGCGATCCCGACGTCGGGCTTGACCTTGATGATCTGGAATGCGGGGCGGATCGTGTCGCCGGTCGAGTGAATCGCGCCGGCCACGAGCCCGTCGGCGTCCCCGAGCTTGACCATCAGCGTGCCGAAGTGGATCTCGGTTTCGAGCAGCCACTGCCGCGCGACCTCGGGCGTCATCCCGCCCTTCTTGCCCTTGCGCAGCTCGACCACCGTGTCGACGTACAAGTCAAGCCGATCGGACACGGTCGGATCGATGATCTCCAACGCGTCCGTCGGCCGGACGCCGCCAGCCTCGAGCGCGCTGCGGACCTCGCGTTCGGGCCCCAGCAACGCCAGCGGGCACAGCTGCAACTCGAGCATCTTGCCGACCGCGGCGATGGTGCGCGGCTCGGTCCCTTCCGGCAGGACGATGCGGCGGTTGCTCGCCCGTGCCCGCTCGATCAGCTCCTCCAGGAAGTATCGCGAGCCGGTGCGCTTCCGTGGCCGTGGCATCTGGAGCCGCTCCCACAGCTGCTCGTGCTCGAGGTAGCGACCCACGGCGGAGATCGCCGTGTCGATCTTGTCGCGGTCCTGGGGGCGAATGCGGGCCTCGATCGAGTTGATCCGGGTCGCCGTCTGGAAGGTGTCGCGGCTGACACGGATCACCGGGAAGCGCGGCAGCTCGAGATCCCGGATCAGCTTCAGGATCTCGGGGGCGGTCTCGATGCCGCCCGTCAGCACCACGCCCGAAAGCGTCCGGCGGTTTGGCGCCTTCTGAACGGCCGCGACCGCCAGCAGGATCGACTCGCGGTCGCCCGGCACGACGACGAGTGTCTTGTCAGTATCGAGGTGCTGGAGAAAGTTCCGCGGCTCCATCGCCGCCACGACCGTCTTGGTGACCACGGTGTCGAGCGCGTCGCGCCCCGTGAGCACCTCGGCGTCGAGCTCGTCCGCCACCTGGTCCATCTTCGGAAAGCCGAGATACGTGAGCGCCGGCAGCATGCCGTAGACGGGCAGCTCCGCCAAGTTCAGCGCCTCGGTAATCTCCTCGCAGAGCTGCTCGAAGTCCTGGTCCATCAGGCGGTTGATGACCACGCCGAGGACCTCGACATCCGCCTGCTCCATCTCGCGCTTGGCGGTCCGCAGCGACGCCACCAGCTGGTCGACGTCGGTCACCTTGTCACTACCCCCCCGCGCCACCAGCAGGACCGGCACGTTGAGATGGGTCGCGATCAGCTCGTTGATTGCCATGTCGAAGACGTTGAGCGCCTTCTGGTTGTTGATGCCCTCGATGATCACAAATTCACGGTCAGCCGCGATCTTCTTGAAGCTGGCCGAGATGCGGTCCAGCAGCTGCGCCTCCTTCCCGTGGCTGAACATCTCGCGGGCCTCTTCGACCGTCACTGGGCACATCTCGGCCGGGTCGTCCGGGACGTTGAAGGCCTGCTTCATCACCGCGACGTCCTGGTCGGCCGCGCCGTTGCCGACCGGCTTGAAGAACGCCAGCCGCGAAACGTCGTGGTACCAGCCCGCCAGCCCCAGCGTCACCACGCTGCTGCCGGCCTGCTGGTCGGTACCGCAAATAAACAAGCTTCGAGCCATGGGGGGCCCATCTCCTTGCTATGTGTCGCAAAGCATGCCGGGCTAGGGTTATCACTCAGGCGGGCAGTGTAGCGGGTTTTCGCCGAGTCGACAGGCACCGCGGGCGGTTCACGCAAAGTTCATTTCGGGCGTGGGCGTCGTGGGGAGGGGTGGTGGCGCGGCGCAAAGAAGCGGGCCCCGCCTCAAAGAAGCGGGGCCCGTGAAGAAACTGCTGGTGGATACTCCTTGTCGCAGCTTAGCGGCGACGGAGCAGCAGACCACCCAGCGCGAGCAGCACGAGGGAGGCCGGCTCAGGAACGACGATCAGGCTGGCGTTGTCGACCCAGATGTCGCTGTCGCCACCCTGATTGACGCCGCCGAACCGGACGACGATGTTCTTGCCGAGCTCAGCGCCGGCGTCGCCGGTCATGTAGCTGACGCCTTCCTGGAGGTCCCACTGACCCTGGCCGGTGACGTCAATGACGTTCGTAGCCAGTGCCACGAAGTCGGTCGCGATGCTCGGCAGGTCACCAACCGGCGGGCCGAGGTAGCCGATCTGGTACGGAATTGCACCGGTGTCGTTGCCACCACCAATGGCCCACGACGTGAACAGGTACGGGGTGTTCGCCTCGAACACCAGCGACGAGACCTGACCCATGATCTGGTCGACGTTCGCGCTATAGAAGATGAACTTTTCGCCCAGCGTTCCGTTGTTCGGGGCCGCGAACGCGGCGTGAGTCGTCCAGCCACCGCCAGTCTCCCGCCATGCTTCCGCGGTCGAAAACTCGCCGCCGGGCTGGTTTTCCATGTCCGCGTTCACCAACGCGGCGTTGGCGGCCACTGCGATCGACAGTACAGCCGCAAGACCAAGAAATGCGCGCATCTAATTTCCCTCCAAAGAGACTTCCGAAGAAATGAGTTTGTGGGCCGAACCAAGAGGTTGGTTCAGCCAACTCCCCAACGTGTTTGTGCATAATAGCCCCGCGACGACGGATTTAGAACCATAACCCTCGTAAATAGAAACACTTATCATTTATAGGACGCAGATTCCGAGTACTCGGGCGTCGCCAACGGCGGCCAACGGTCGGCCAACGTGGCCCGGCCCGGTTGCCAGAGCGGCTGTCCAGCCCCAGAGTAGCGACCATGCGGGTTACCCACCTGGTCACCGACCTCGAGTTGGGCGGAACCCCCCTGCGGGTCGCGCGCCTCGCCCGCGCGCTCAATCACGCCAACGTCCAGATAACTGTGGGCGCGTTGGCCCCTCCCGGACCCGTGAGTGCGCAGCTCGAGGCGGCCGGGATCGCGACGTTCGCCTGTAACGCCCGTGGCCAGTTCGATTTAGGCGCGATCGCGCGGCTTCGCCGCCATCTAGCAGCGAACCCATCCGACCTGCTGCACGCCCACCTCGTCCACGCCAATGTCGCCGCCCGGCTGGTCGCCCCGCGGCAAATGCCGGTCGTCACGTCGACCGTGACGATCGAGGTCGAGCGGCGGTGGCACGCCTGGGCGGAATGGCTGACACAAGGTTGGGACCGGGCCCACATCGTCACGAGCCCCGCGCTGAAAAACCATGTCACCCAAAGATTCGGAACCCCTCCCGATCTGGTTTACGTCGTTCCGCCCCTTATCGCCGCACCCGCGTCGGAGATCGACCGCGAAACCGCCCGCGCCACGCTCGGGGTTGAGCCAAAAGGCTTCCTCATCGCCTGGGCCGGACGCTGCGACCGGGTGAAGCGGGTGCCGTTGCTGCTGGAGGCCCTGCGCGATCCCCTGCTTCGAGACGCCCGGCTGGTGCTGGCCGGCGATGGGCCGGAGCGCACGCGTTGGGAAGCCCGGGCGAGCCGGCTCGGTGTCGGGTCTCGCGTGCGTTTTCTGGGGTGGCTGGAAGCGCTCAGCCCCGTTTACGCGGCCGCCGACGTGTTCGCGCTGCCCTCGCGGACCGAGGGGACGCCCAACGCCCTTCTCGAGGCGTGCGCGGCCGGCTGTCCGGCGGTGATTTCGGATCTCCCGGCCTACGCGGGGCTGATCCCGGACGGATTGCCGATCCCGAGGGTCGCGATCACAGCGGGCGCGAATCGCTGGGCGGCCGCGCTCGCCGAATTCCGCCAGAATCCCGCGAAGTGCGCGGCGCTCGCGGGTGCAGGCCGAACCTGGGCGACCCAGTTTACGGACGCGGACGAGGTGGCCCGGCGACTGATCGCGGTTTACGAGCAGGTACTGGCGCGACGCTGATCGCACTACGATGGAGCCCGTCGCCCTCGCGAGCGGGTTTCAGATTGGCCGATGATGCCGCGATTACTCGCGGGTGGGTGGTTTCTGGCGGAGGCGTTTGATCGCCCCGCGCTGCTTCTTTTGATCGACGCGACGCCGCTGGCTGGCGGCGGTCGGGCGGGTTGGTCGGCGGCGTTTTCGGACGCGCTGGGCCTGTTCGAGAAGGTTCAGGAGGTGTTCCTGGGTGGCTTGGCGGTTGGCGTGTTGGCTGCGAGCGTCCTGGCGCGTGATTTGGAGCTGACCTTCAGCATTGAGGTAGCGGCCCAGACGCTGACGGATCCGCGTTTTCTGCCAATCAGAGAGCTTCGGGCAGGCCTCGAAATCGAAGCGGAGGCTAACCCGCGAGCTGGTCTTGTTCACGTGCTGGCCGCCCGGCCCAGACGATCGGCTGAACCGGTAGTCGATCCAGGGCTCGAGATCAGCGATTTGGAGGGGATCCGCCATGACGCGCCATGGTAGCGGCGCCGCGGCGCGACAACGTGGTTGAATCCCGGTTTCTGCAACGACCGAGGCCGCCCAGCTCCGACAACGAAATGGGCGTCGCGTCCTAGCAGAGCGCGAGGTAGGCGGCGAAGAAGTAGATCGCCAGCCGGATCTTCTGCGGCGTCAGTACCAGAAACATGCTTCAACCCTCCTCAGGGCGGTGTCAGGGCGCCAAGCGTGGCTGCGTCTGACGCCAGTTTCTAGGCGGGGTGAGGAGCGGCTTCAAGTGGAGCGGCGTTGCGGGAGCGTGAAGCACGCTGGCCGGCCGCCGAACGGGCCGTTATCGGTTGGCCTTGAAACAGACCGATAACGGTCCGGTGTTCTCACGGCCGTTTGGTCGGGAGTGTCGCCTGGCCGCTGCACTCAACGCTCAGCGTGGGAGGCCGAACTCCTGCACCCAGTACCAGCCGAAGCTGCCGCCGGTGCGGATGCCGATGCCGATCTCGGTGAAGTTCTCTTCGAGGATGTTGGCCCGGTGGCCGGGGCTATCCATCCAGTCGGACATGGCCTGCTGCGGGGTGCGTTGGCCGGCGGCGAGGTTTTCGCCGATCATCTGGAACACGTAGCCGAACTCCTCGGCCCGGTCGACGAGCGTGGTGCCGGTGACGGGGTTTTCGTGGGCGAAGAAGTCGTAGACGATCATTTCGCAGGCGTATTGATTGGCTTGGGCTTCGAGGGTCGCGCTGCGGCTCAGCGGGTCGAGCCCGCGGGAGGTTCGTTCGAAGTTCACGAGGTCGAGGACCTGGCGCCGGAGCGATTCGACCTGCGCGGGCGTGGTACAGCCGTGGCTGGCGTCAAGGGTCACGCCGCCGGTCGTCGTCGGGCTTGAATCGCCGCCGGAAGGCGAAGACGAGGTCGGAGGGGTCCCGCCCGTGGAGTCCGAGCCGCCGGAGGGCGTGCTCGGGGAGGTGGGACAGCCACCGATCAACGCCGTGGCGAGGCCAAGCACGCCGAGCAGCGACAAGACACGGTGACCAGCGTGACGGAACGAGGCGATTGCGAGCATGCCACTCTCCTGGGCGCGGCCGGGCCGCGGATGCGGGCTCGTCGAATTCTATCGGCGGGGTCAACCACTTGATCAGACTCATGGCCGTCCCCATACTTACGCTGGCTCGCCCTGAGACGCCCTCGTACGTCGTACCGACAGGAGTTTGATGGATGCGCAAGCGGGTTCTACTTTTGACCACCGCGGGGTTTGTCGCTGCCGCCGTGCTGACGACGGGCGGATGTCCGGGATTTGGAGGCGTACCGGGTGGTGGTGGCGGCGGCGGAGGTGGCGGAACCAACCAGGGCGGCGCGCAGGCGGGCAGTCCGAATCTCGCGCCCTCGGCGGTGATTACGTCGGACGTGACGGTCGGGGTCGCGCCGCTGACGGTCAACTTCGACTCGCGGAGCAGCACGGATGACGGGCGGATCGTCGAGCGCGCGTGGGACTTCGGCGACGGCACCACGAGCAGCGAGATCGCCCCCAGCCACATTTACGAAGCCGCCGGCGAGTACACGGTCCAGCTCACCATCGTCGACGACGGCTCACCGCCGCGATCGGATATCGATGAGGAGATCATCAGCGTCACCGAAGCCCCAGTCGCGCGCTTCACCGTCAACCAGCAGACCGCGGACGCCGCTCCGGCCACGTTCTCCTTCGACGCGTCCGAGTCCTTTGACCCCGACGGCACGCTGACGGCGTACCGCTGGGACTTCGGAGACGGGTCGACGGGGACCGGCCCCATCATTGAACACACCTACGTGCGCCCGGGGACGTACCGCGTTGTCTTCCGCGCGGTTGACGACCTCGGGGTTACCGGCAGAGCCCAGACGACGCTGTCGGTCGGGATCGCCAAGCCCCAGGTCATCGTCCGGCAGCCGCCCAGCACGCTCTCGCGGCTGGCCGTTCCGAATGACAGCCAGATCTTCGTGCAAGCCGACGTCGTGATCGAGCCGGGGGTCCCTTTCTTCACGACGGCGGGGCTCGACCGCGACCGCAATGCCTGTGATCCGATCAGCTTCGTCTATGACGCCACGAGCGGTGCCGAGCAGCTGGCGTTGCCCGGCCACACCCGGCCGATCACCGACGCCGCCTTTGCACCTGACGGCGGCGCGATCATTAGCGGTAGTGATGACGGGTCGGTCCGCCTGTTCGACGCCAACGACGGGCGGCCGATCGCGAGCTATACGGCGGTAACGAACGTGCTCGCGGGCGACTTCAGCCACGACAGTCGGTTGATCGCCTTTGGGCTGTCCAATGGCGATGCGGTGGTCAGGACGGTTGAAGGCGGGGCGGCGGCCATCGTCTGGGACCTTCCGGCTGCGCACCCTGGCGGCGTGCTGGCGGTGGCGATGGCCCGGGCGAATGATGGCGAGTACCTTCTGGCGACCGGCGGCAGCGACAACCGCGTCAAGGTCTGGAAGAGCCCTGGTGCGACGGCGGCTGATCCCTGGACGCTGGTTGCGACGTTCAACAACCACTCGGGCCCGGTGCGGGACATCGACTTCTCGGCGGCGAACGTTAATTTCCTCGCGACAGCGAGTGACGACACGACGTCTCGGGTCTGGAACTGGAGCTCGAACATCGAGTTCCAGGTCTTCCTGGACCACGGGGCTGCGGTGCGAGCGGTCGCCTTCTCGCCGGCCGGTGACACGGTCGTCAGTGGCGGCGCTGATAACCTGGCGCGGACCTGGTCGGTCGCGACCGGCGTAACGCTGCTCGAGCTCGGCAACCATTCGCGGCGCATCTCGGCGGTGGCGTACTCCCCGAACACAGACAGCCCGCGGATTGCCACCGGTGGCGCCGATGGGTTTTTGAATATCTGGGACGCGGATACCGGCGAACTGTTGCTGATGGTGAACCCGTGTCCGGCCGGCGGCGATCTTTCGCGGACCGCGATCGCTGGCTTGGATTTCGACCCCACTGGGGAGCGGCTGGTCGCGGCGGTGGCCGCCGACAGCAGCATCCAACTCGACCTGGGAACGCCGGCGGGCGCCGACCTGCCGTTGAACCTGCCCCAGCCGCTGATCGTGGACACGGTGCCGAATGGCATTTACAACCTGTGGGTGGAGATCGCTTCGCCCGCGAGTGACACGGTTCGGACGTACGCCGGCCCGGACATTCAGATCACCGACCCGTTGCCCACCAGCGTTGCGGGCGCCCCCCCGATCGTCAGCCTGTCGGGCGATGAAATCGGCATCGTGGTGGCGCCCCCCGACCGGTTCACGGTGCGGCGGCAGATCGTCGACCTCGGCCCGCTGGAGGCCGGCGACCGGATCGACCTGAACTTTATGGCCACCCCGGGTTACGTGGAATATTTCAGCGAGCCGTCGGTTGAGACGTTCAGCAACATCGGCAGCGAGTCGGACGGCTTCTGGAGCGTGCAGTTGCTGGATGGTGCGGAATCGCTGATCAGCTGGTTCCAGAGCGGGGTCACGAACTTCGGCCCATCGGCCATCATCGCCCTCGACCAGGACAGTAACCATCATTATCTGATCACCGACACGCATACGAGCATGCTGGTTCGGATTCAGCGGGGTGTCGGCCAGTTCCCGACGCCCCAGACCGTTTATCTGGACTTCGCCGGCAGCGCCGGGCGATTCTTGAAGTTCGGCGGCAGCGATCCGCTCCAGGTGCCAGAATTCAACGCGACGCTCTTTGGGCCTGGCGGCTACACCGACGCCGACACGGCCGTCATTCAGAATGTCATCAAAACTCGGCTGGAGGCGATGTTGGCGCCGTTTGACGTCACGGTGGTCAGCTCGGCGGACACGGGCAATGTGCCGCCGAATCCCCCGTTCCATCGGATTTATTTTGGTGGATCGTTCCCGACCGAGGACGCGTCCCGGACCGAATGTGGCTTCGACGAGTACGAGCTGGGGGCGGTCGACCTGATCAACCCACGCGGGGATATCGATTCAGGCCGGGGGATTGTCGGAATTCGGGGGGTCAACGAGATCGTCAATCCCGGCGTCCCGGACCAGTGTCAGCCGGCCTTCTTCGTGCCGGTCAACGACATGGGCCTGGCGCTGGCGAACGCGACCGCCCACCAGATCGGGCGCCTGATGGGGCTGCGACGGACGCAAAATACGGGCAACGATGTCATGGACCTCAGCCTGCTGAACGATCAGACGACGCTGGCGTCGGGGACACCATCCTTCGTCCCGGCACCGGCGTTAAGCGACCTCGCGGATGACGAATTCTTCATTTCGCCGGGAATTGGCGAGCAGGATAACGCGCGTTTGCTGGAGGCGACGGCTGGCACGCCATAGTATCGCAGGCTGTTCACTTTACGCGGATTTAGCATGAGCGGCCGCCTGATACCCAAGGCGGCCGCTACTTTTTCTAGCGGGCGGGGCTAGTGATAACCACGATTGCAACAGGTTTGGCGGGGACTACAATACGCGCGGTTGCAGGATCGCTCGGGCAGCCACAATCAAGCAGCATCTCCGGCGCGGTGCGGCGCCCAACAGGGAAGGCGGGCAAATCGTCATGGCGAAGGTCACGATTGAAGACATCAGTCGGCAAACCGGGCTTTCCCGCGGGACGGTCTCCCGCGCCCTCAACGATCGCCCGGACATCAGCGAACCGACCAAACAGCGGGTGCTCGAAGCCTGCCGACAGTTGAACTATGTTCCCAGCCAGGCCGCCCGCTCACTAGCGACCGGGCGGAGCTACGCGCTGGCCGTGGTGGTCGACACCCTGCCCACGCCCACCAGCCTCGAGTTCATTCGCGGCGTCATTCGCCAAGCCGACACTGCCAACTATGCGGTGAACGTCAGCGAGTTGATTGGCGACGCGGCCGAGCGCCGCCGCCAGCTGACACGCGTGGCGCGGCAACGCATCGACGCGCTGTTGATCGCAGCGAACCTTGACGCCGGCGACGCGCAGGCGTTGCAGGAAGGGCTTGGCAAACAGCCGGTGGTCTGCTTCGGCACGCGGATCGATGGCGTGGACAGCGATGTTTTCGCCCCGGACCAGGTCGAGGCCGGCCGGCTCGTCGCGCGGCACCTGCTGGAGGTTGCCGGTCGCGAGATCGTGTACCTCGACCGGGGGCTGGCAGGTCCGAGCGCGGAGCGACGGCGCGGCATCGAAGAGGTGCTGCAGGCGGAGGGGCTCGACGCGGGGGCCGTCATCCGAGTCGTCGACGCGGGGGACGCGCAGGCCGCCATCGACGCGGTGATCGGCAGCGCACGCGGGATTGCGGCCTGCGACGATGGGCTAGCGATCCAGGCGATGATGCTGGCCGAACGCGCCGGCCGCCAGGTCGGGCGCGACGTGGCGGTGGTTGGGCAGGGCAATTCGGAGATTGGGACGGGGCTGCGGCCAGCGTTGACCAGTGTCGACTTCGCGGGTCAGGAAGCGGGCCAGCGGGCCGCGGCGATCGCGTTGCAGCGGGTCAATGCCGCCCGGCAGGACAGCCCGCAGGAGGTCGTGGTGACGCCCGAGCTGATCGTCCGCGCCTCGAGCCGGCTGAGCGCGGGCCCCGCCTAGCGGCCGCCGGCCGGCGGCTGCTGATTCCCCGCGTTGCTCGTGGGGTTGCTTACTTGACGATGTGCGCAGGGATCGGCTATTTTTCGGGCTGAAGACGTGCCTGCGCCAGCGATGTTCGGCATGTGTCGGTCACGGCCCGCAGCACCCCCTAGTGGCCCCCGGGTTCGGCAGGCCGCCACGCCACGCGCGCCAGCTCGCGACGGGCGGGAGCGAGAGTGCGGCCGAGCGGACGGGAGGTGACCCAGCAATGCAGGTAACGATCTCTAGCCGTCACTTCGAGATCAGCGGGTCGACCCGGGGTTACTGCGAAGAGAAGGCGGGTCGACTGATCCGGTATTATGACCGGGTGCAGTCGATCGAGGTGGTACTGGACGGGACGCCGGGCCGGCACCTGGTGGAAATGATCGTGCACCTGGACGGACATGCGCCGCTGGTGGCGACCGAAGAGCACACCGACCTGCTGGCGGCGGTGGATTTGAATGTGGACAAGCTCGAGCGGCAGTTGACGCGGCTGAAGGAGAAGCAGCGCAACCGCAAGCATCCGCCGCCGACGCCGAAGGATCTGGCCGAGTGAGCAGCGGGAGTCGACTATGAAGCTCGCCGACTTGGTACGGCGCGCGGCGATCGTGCCGGAGCTGGCGGCGACGGAACGCAACGGCGTGATCCGTGAGCTGGTGCAGGCGTTAGCAGACGCGGGGGCGCTTGCCCCGGAGGCGGTGGAGCGAGCGGCGAAGTCGATCATCACCCGCGAGCGGTCGCGTGGGACGACGGGGTTCGGCAAGGGCATGGCGGTCCCGCATGCGAAGATCGAGGACCAGGCCGAAGTGGTGGCGGCGGTCGGGCGGAGCACCCAGGGGGTCGATTTCGCCGCGCTCGACGGCGAGCCGGTCTACGGCGTGTTCCTGATCCTGAGCCCGGTCAACGAGACCGAGCGGCACCTGCAGGCGATGGACCTTGTCTTTCGCAACCTGCACCAGGAAAAGTTTCGAAACTTCCTCAAGCAGTCTGACACGGCCGCGAAGATTCATGATCTGCTGGTCGAGGCGGACGAGGGGCAGTTCAGTTCGTGAGATGGAGTTGTCGCGTGCCGAGGCGCCGACGGATGGGTGACGTGCAATGCCGGAACGAGAGGTCACGATACCGAACCAGGAAGGCTTACACTTTCGCCCGATCATGCAGTTCGTCGACCTCGCCTCGCAGTATGAATCTCGAGTTGTCGTTCGGCACGGCGCCCGCGAAGCGGATGGCCGCAGCCCGATGGAATTATTGATGCTGGTTGCGACCCAGGGCAGCAAGGTGACGCTGGTCGCGGATGGAACTGACGCCCCGGACCTACTGGACGCCCTGTGCGCGTTGATCGAGTCGGGCTTTGGCGAAACGTGAGCGGCGCGGCCGGCAGGCGGGCGCCGCTGCGATGATCACGGGGCAACGAACAAACAAGTGCAGCGCGTGCGGCCTGACGAGTGTGAACCGCGCGCCGACAATGGTTTCCTGCATCGATGGTGACAAAAAAGGGCATTAATGCCTCACCGGGCATCGCCATCGGCCCGGCGCTGGTGCTCGATACCGAGGAGTACCGCGTCCCGCGGCGGGCGATCGATGCTGCGCAGATCGCGAGCGAGATCAAGACGCTCGACGGGGCGCTCGAAGCCTCCCGCCAGGAGGTCAGCGAGCTGCGGCTCGGCGCGACCCGCAAGCTGGGCGAGAAGACCTCGGCGATTTTCGCCTTCCACGAAGAGTTCATTGCGGACCCGAAGCTGCGGGCGGCCGTCGTCGACCTGGTTGAGAGCAAACGCTATACCGGCGCGTACGCGTTCGAGCAGGTGATCCGGCAGCAGCAGCGGCTGTTCCAATCGGTGGCCGACGCCTACCTGAAGGAGCGGGTCCGCGACCTCTACGACATTCAGAAGCGGGTGTTGCGGCACATCCTTGGGCGGACGCGCGAGGACATTTCCAAGCTCAGTGCGCCGGTGGTGATCGTCGCCCACGACATCACCCCCTCGCAGGCGGTCGGGCTCGACCGCGACCACATCCTCGGCATCGCGATCAACGTTGGCGGGCAGACCTCGCACACGGCCATCATCGCACGGATGCTAGGGATTCCGGCGGTCGTCGCGCTCAACGACGTGACCAGCGACGTGTCGGGCGGCGAAACGGTCATCATCGACGGGACGCACGGGATCGTCGTCTCCGATCCCGACGACGACACGATCGAGCGCTACCGCACGCAGCAGCGGCGCTATGCCGAGGTCGAGCTCCAACTCCGCGACCTGCGCGACCTGCCGGCCGAGACCCAGGACGGCTCCGCGATCACGCTGATGGCCAATATCGAGCTGGCCGAGGAGGCCGGCCACGCGATGGAGGCCGGGGCGGCGGGGATCGGGCTCTACCGCACCGAGTTCCTGTTCCTCTCGCGGACGCGCCCGCCCTCGGAGGAGGAGCAGTACGAGGCGTTCCGCAGCGCGATCGCCGCGGTGAACGGCCAGCCGATCACCTTCCGGACACTCGACCTGGGGGCGGACAAGATGCCGGGCAGCGCGGCCGCCGAGGCCGCCCATGACCACAACCCGGTGCTGGGGCTGCGGTCGCTGCGCTATTGCATGCGGCACATGGACCTGTTCAAGACGCACCTGCGGGCGCTGTTGCGGGCGGCGGCCGAGGGCGAGGCCCGCCTGATGTTCCCCATGATCACGAAGATGATGGAGCTGCGGCAGGCCAAGCACATTCTCGGCGACGTGATGGAGGATCTCGACGAGGAGGGAATCCCCTACCGCGGCGACATGCCGATCGGGATGATGGTCGAAACGCCGGCCGCGGCGCTGATGGCCGACGCGTTCGCCAACGAGGTCGCGTTCATGAGCATCGGGACGAACGACCTGACGCAGTACACGCTGGCGGTCGATCGATCCAACGAGCGGGTCTCGCACCTGTACGCGCCGCACAACCCGGCGATGCTGCGGCTGCTCAAGCAGGTCATCGCGGTCGGGCTGGAGCGCGGCGTCGAGGTGAGCCTGTGCGGCGAGATGGCGGGCGCGCCGATCTATACGCAGCTCCTGATCGGCCTGGGGCTGCGGAACTTTTCGATGTCGCCCAAGGATATCCTCGAGGTGAAGAAGGTGATCCGGCTGACGTCGGTCGGCCGCTGCCAGGAGATCGCCAACCACGTGCTGCGCTTCGACGCTGACCGGCAGGTGCTGAACTACTTGCGCGACACCTTGCGCGAAATCGATCCGGACTTTCTCTGATGCCGCCGCTTGCCCGCGACAACCCGCCGACGGCCGTCCGCCCGCCTGTCCGGGTGCGGGTGGCGCTGCGCTACCGGATCGATGGGGACCTGCGCTTCCTGGCGCACCACGACGAGATCCGGCTGCTGAGCCGCGCGCTGCGGCGGGCGCGGTGGCCGCTGGTCTATTCGGAGGGCTTCAACCCCCTGCCGAAGCTGTCGATCGCGATGCCGCGCGGCGTCGCGGTAGCGTCGGACTGCCAGTTCGCGGTCGCGACGCTCGACCGGGCGCTCGATCGGCGGCTGCTCGCCGATCGGCTGCGGGAGGAATTGCCCGAGGGCTGCACGCTGCTCGCCGTCGAGCCGTGGGCGGCGAAGACCTCCCCGCGGCCGGCGGCGGCGACCTACGCGGTCGCGCTCGGCGCCGCCGCGAGCGACGGCCTGGAGTCGCGGATCAGGGCCCTGCTCGCGCAGGGGTCGCTGCCTTACGAACGGGACGACGGGCCGCAGAAGCCGCAACGGTCGATCGACCTGCGGCCTTTTGTTCACACGCTTACGCGCGCGGGCGACACGCTCACGCTGCGGCTCGCGTACGTCCAGCAGCGGACGGCGCGGCCATACGAAATACTGGATTTGCTCGGCCTGGAGGCCGCGAACCTGAAACACCGTGTCCGCCTGGTGGCGGTCGACTGGCAGACGCCCGACCGCGCCGGCGCGACCTCAGCTGAAACACACAGACAAGGAATGCACTGTGGCCAAGACAACCAAGAAGACACGCAAGCGCACCACTCGCACCAAGCGTAAGACCAGCGCGGCGGACAGCCCGCCGACCACCGACGAGCAGACCGCGGACGCGACCCCGGAGGAACCCACGCCGCAGCCCGACGAGACGACCGCGGAGACGGGCGAAGAGAAGAAGCGGACGCGGCGCAAAACCACCGCGACCAAGAAGAAGACCACCACCAAGAAGAAGACCACCCGGCGCAAGAAGACCACCCAGTCGGCGGAAACCGAGGAGCCGACCACCACCGAACCGCCGGTCGACGAGGCGGCCGCCGCCGAAGCCGCGGCGGACGACGACGGCGCGGCCGAAGCCGGTGTCGCGCCGGCCACGGTCGAGCGCGTCGAGAGCCCGGACGGCGCCGTCGTCCTGCGCTTCCCGCCGGCCGCCCCCTCGCCGTTCGAGACGGTCAGCGAGACCGGCGGCCCCGCGCCGGTCGACGAGGAGATCAAGGAAGCCCTCGACGCGACCGACGACTTCCGCGCCGGCGAGGACGACGAGGAAGCAGAGGACGAAACGGCCGACGCTGACGTCGAGCCCGCCGAGGCCACCACCGTCGAAGCACCTCCCCGAATCTCCGCAGACGACGAGGAGCCCGACACGGACGACGAAGATGATGACGACGACGAGGGCGATCATGACGACGATGCGACCGCGACCGAAGCCCCGTCGCGCGAGCGCGACGCCGGCCAGCGCCTGAGCCGCAGCCAGAAACGCCGCCTCCGGCGCAAGCGCCGCAAGAGCGCCGAGTCCGAAAACGGCGCGGACCTCGACGTCGACGATCGGCCAACCGACGAGCCTCCCGCGGCCGAGGTCGAAGCGGCGGACGAGTCGCTCGAGGCCGGCGCTGAGGCCGACGCCACGGAAATGGAGTCGGATGAAGACGCCGACACCACCGAACGGGGCGCGGGCACCGGGCGTCGCCGGCGCCGTGGCCGCCGGCGACGTCGGCGGGACGAGGACGAGGCAGAAGGCGAAACTGCCGCCGAAGCCGCGCCGGAGAAGCCAGCCGCCAAGGCGGCCAAGCCAACCCGCCGGATGCTGATCAACTACCAGCCGCGGGACGAGTGCCGCATCGCAATCCTCGAGAACAACCGCCTCGAGGAGATCCACATGGAGCGGGCGGCGTTCGAGAACCATGTCGGCAGCATTTACAAGGGGATCGTGACCAACGTCGAGTCGTCGATCCAGGCCGCGTTCATCGACTTTGGCCTGGGCAAGAACGGCTTCCTGCATATCACCGATCTGCACCCCGACTACATGAAGGGCGAGAACGGGACCGTCGAGAACGTTGGCCGCAAGATGCCGCGCCGCTCCCGACCGCCGATCCAGAAGTGCCTGCGCCGCGGACAAGAGGTGATCGTCCAGATCACGAAGGAAGGCATCGGCAGCAAGGGGCCGACGCTGTCGAACTACCTGAGCATCCCGGGGCGCTTCCTGGTGATGATGCCGGGCATGCGCAAGCTCGGCATCTCACGGAAGATCGAGGATGACGACATCCGGCACGCGCTTCGCAAAACGCTCAACCAGCTCGAGCTGCCGGACGACATCGGCTTCATCGCGCGGACCGCGGCGGAAGGCCGCACCGTCGACGAGCTCCAGGCCGACCTGAACTACCTGGAGCGGCTCTGGCGGGCGGTCGAGCGGCGGGCGAAGAAGGAGAAGGCCCCGACCGAGATCTACCGCGAGTCGGACCTGGTCGTGCGGACAATCCGCGACGTCTACTCCGAGGAGATCGGCGAGATCCTCGTCGACGACCCCGAGGTGGCCGACCGCTGCCGCGACTTTCTCTCGATCTTCAGCCCGCGGGCCAGAGACATCGTGACGGCCTACGACGAGCCCGAGCCGATCTTCCACAAGTTCGGCGTCGAGGAGGAGCTGACCAAGCTGCACTCGCGGCGGGTGCCGCTCTCCTCGGGCGGCTCGCTGGTGATCGACCCGGCCGAGGCGCTGGTGGCGATTGACGTCAACAGCGGGAAGTTCCGCACCGAGGACGACGCCGAGTCGACCGCGTTCAAGATCAACATGGAGGCGGCCGACGAGATCGCCCGCCAGCTCCGGCTGCGGGATCTCGGCGGGGTGGTGTGCTGCGACTTCATCGACATGCGGCTGGAGAAGCACAAGCGGGCCGTTGAGCGGCACCTGTCCGATCAGCTCAAGCGGCACAAGGAGCGGGCGCAGATCCTGCGGATGAGCGAATTCGGGATCCTCGAGCTGACGCGGCAGCGCCAGCGGTCGAGCTTCACCCGCAACTACTTCCAGGACTGCCAGCAGTGCAACGGCTCCGGGCTGGTCAAGACGGTCGACTCGGTGGTGATCGACACGATTCGGGCGGTGCAGTTCGCCACGACCCGCCCCAACGTCGCGCTGGTCGAGGTGACCCTCAACCCCGAGGTCGCCACGCTGCTCCAGAACCGCAAGCGGGCGACGATCAACGACATCGAACGCCAGCACCGCCGCACGGTGACGATCCGGCCGAACCCGAACTTCGGCCTCGATCAGGTCCATGTGCAGTGCTATGATCAACGGGCGCGCTTGGTGCCGGTTGAGGGCTTATGAAACGCGAACTGAGCCGCAAGAGCAGCGACCTGCCACAGTTGGTCGACGAGATCCTCGCCAGCTACCGCGCCGATGCGCGGACGCAGCGGATCGAGCAGCAGTTCCTGCCCAACAAGCAGACGATCATCGAGATCACGGATCTGCTGCTCGAGCTGACCTACCCGGGCTTCATCGGGCGGCACGAGCTCAACTGGCAGAACGCCGAGTACCACGCCGGCGCGGTGGTTGGTCGGCTTTATGACACGCTGACCACCGAGATCGAGCAGTGCCTGTGCTTCGAACGCGAGGTCTGCGAGCAGCCCCCCGACGAGAACGTCGACTGCTCGCAGATCGCCGTCGAGACCACCGACGCGTTCCTGCGCGAGATCCCGGTGATCCGCGCCCTGCTCACCACGGACGTGCAGGCAGCCTACGACGGCGATCCGGCCGCCACCAGCACGGCCGAGATCATCCTGGCGTACCCGGCGATCATCGCGATCACGATCTACCGCTATGCCCACGCGCTACAGGCGCTGAGGGTCCCGATGATGCCGCGGATCATGACCGAGCACGCCCACCGCCTCACCGGGATCGACATCCACCCCGGCGCGACGATCGGGCCGAGCTTCTTCATCGATCACGGCACCGGCGTCGTGATCGGCGAAACCTGCGAGATCGGCGCTCACGTGAAGATCTACCAAGGGGTGACGCTGGGGGCGCTGTCGTTTCCGAAGGACGCCCGCGGGCGGCTGATTCGCGGCGAGAAACGGCATCCGACCGTCCGCGACCACGTCACGGTCTACGCCAATGCGACAGTGCTCGGCGCGGACACGGTATTGGGCGAAGGCGCGGTCGTGGGGGGGTCCGTGTTCCTCACCCGGAGCGTGGAGCCCTACCACCAAGTGTCGATGACGCCGCCCGACCTGAAGATCCGCCCGCCGCGCGAGCAGAGCTCAACATCCTGAGGGGAATCGCCACCGGGCCGCGAAGCACGCGACGCGGTCAGCCGGACGCCCGTTGGGCCGCCCGGGCCGAGTTCTTCAGGTCCACGAATTTCGGCAGCGTAAAGACGACGCCCTCGTCCGGGGCGTCGAACTCGTGCACGTCCGCGACGCCGAACTCGCGCAGCCGATCCAGGACGCTCTGCACAACGTCCTCCGGCGCGCTGGCGCCCGACGACAGCCCGACCGAGTGAACACCCTCGAACCACGCCGGATTGATCTTGCCCGGATCGTCGATCAGGTACGACGCCACGCCGCGGGCTTTCGCCACCTCCGTCAGCCGCTGCGAGTTCGAGGAGTTTTCCGAGCCGACGACCAGTAGCAGGTCGATGTCGGCCGCGATCTCCTTCACCGCATTCTGGCGATTCTGGGTGGCGTAGCAGATGTCGTCGCTGGGCGGCAGCTCGAGCTGCGGGAACTTCGCCCGCAGCGCGTCGACGATCGCCTGCGTGTCGTCCTGGCTCAGCGTGGTCTGCGTCAGGATCACGCCGGGCTCGTCGGACGCGAGCTCAAGCGCTCCCACGTCGGCCACGTCCTCGACCAGCACCGTCCGGTCGGGCGCCTGGCCCATCGTCCCGACGACCTCGTCGTGGCCGGCGTGGCCGATGAAGACGATCCGGTAGCCCTTCTTCACGAAGCGGGCGACCTCGACGTGGACCTTGCGGACCAGCGGGCACGTTGCGTCGATCAGCTTCAGGTCGCGGGCCAGCGCCTGCTCATAGACCTCCGGCGGTGAGCCGTGGGCCGAGAGGATCGTCACCGCGCCATTGGGCACCTCGTCGAGCTCGTCGACGAAGACCGCCCCGTGCTCGCGCAACCGCCTGACCACGTGGGAGTTATGGACGATTTCCTTGCGCACGTAGATCGGCGGGTCGTACTTCTCCAGCGCCAGTTCGACGATCCGGATCGCCCGCTCGACGCCCGCGCAAAAGCCACGTGGCTTGGCGAGGATGGCCTTCATCAACATCTCCTGCAACCGGGGTGGGCTCGTGACCGGACAGGCCGGTTCGGCTGCCGTGCATGCGATATTACTCGGTTTTGAGGTGAAGCAAAGCCGATGGCGGCGTTGGGCGGGAATTGGTGACATTGCGTGGATTGCGGGCGACGACTACTGGTCGGGCGGGAGCATGAACTCGTCGAGCGGCGGCTGGTAGTCATCGGCAGCCGGGAAGTAGTCGTCGATCCGCTCGGTCTCGAGCCGATCGAACGCGTCGCAGGTCGCCGGGCGGGCGGCCAGGCAGTAGCGGACGAGCTGGCTGAGGATCGGCCGCAGCTCGGTCAGCTTCGTCTCCTGCATGACGGCGGTCTCGACGAGGGTGGCGGCCTTTGAAATGACGTTGAAGCCGAAGCCGCCGGCCTCGCCCTTCAGCTCGCGGGCCAGGTGCAGGAGCTGGTTCAGGTCGCGGTTGTGGTAGGCGGTCTCGATCTCGGGGGCCCGGCGGAGCAGGTCGAGGGCGAAGTCGTCAATGAGCTCATGCATCGCGGTCTCGTGCAACAGCGTGCTGACGAGGGGCTCGGGGCGGGCCTTGCGGACCAGGGCCGCGACGCGCTCGCGCTGCGGCGGCTTGGGGACAAATTCGTCGCAGCCGGCCAGCAGGCACGCGTCGCGCTCGTTGGGCGTGGTCTTACAGGTGACCATCGCGATCGGGCGAATGTAGCCCTGCTTCCGGAGCAGCTTCACCGCGCCGAGCCCGTCAAGCTGCGGCATTTCCAGGTCCATCAGGATCAGGTCGAAGGGCTTGGTCAGCGCCTCCTTGACGGCCGCCACCCCGTTATCGACGCAGACCAGCTCGACGTTCAGCGGCTCGAGCATGTGGGCGACCAGACGGCGGGCCATCGGGCTGTCGTCGGCGATCAGGATCCGCGCCCGGATGGCCGACGGCGCGAAGAGGGCCGGATCGATCGGCTGGTCGAAGCGGACTTCGACCTCCTGCACGCGGCCGGAGCCTTGGATATAGCGGCACCACTTGACCTTGCCGCGGACCCCCTGCCAGCTGTTCTGGATCGTGATCAGGTGGAGGTGGCAGGCGGTGCGGTCGTGGAGCACGTGCGAGCTGAGAAAGTTGATCCCGTCGCGGCCGATGTTGCGGGCGGCGACGACGTACTGGTCGACGGTGTCGCGGCCGGTGACGACCGTCGCGCGGATCGAGGGCATGCGATAGGGGAAACGCGGCTCGGCCCGCCGGGCGTACTCTTCGGAGCGGGCGTCCCGCGCGTCGAGCGTGTCGAGCAGGTGCTCGAGGACGTTCTCGTCGAGCTTCAGATGGCGGGTTTCGCTCGGCATGGCGATGACTGCTCGGATCCGGCTCGGGGGCGCGTGGCTCTGCCCCTTCATCGGGTCGCGTCCCCGTCCCCATGAGGAGCGGACGGGAAGGCAGGCAGGTCCGAGAATGCAAACGCAGAGCGGGAGGGCGCGGACGTAAGGATTATGTGGTGGGAAGATGTGGCCCGAATATGAGGGCGCGGGGGGCGATTATTCGATGGCGACGAACTTCTTTGCCCGGGCGGCGAGCTCGTCGATCGTGTAGGTCCGGCTGAGGTCGATGGGCAGCAGCACGCCGTGCGCGTGATCGCTTTCGACAATCAGCATGTTGCCGGTGACCGCGACCCCCTCGTCCTGCGGCGTGTGGCCGACGACGCAGAGCTTCGCGCCGACCCTCTCGCAAAACGCGTCGACGTCGTCGGGGCTCTGGAAACGTCCCCAGACGAGCTGGTAGGCGGCGCCGTCGGGCTCCATGTCGACCCGCCGCAGCGGGCGCTCAAAAACCGATGTGTCGAAGCTCGGGATGTCGCCGGGATCGGGGAGGCTGTGGGCAAGGAAGATCCCCTTCGCGGTCTTGGCCGCGAGCGCCAGCGAGGCGATGTATTCGTCAAGGGCGGCCAGCACGGCCTCGGCCTGGTCGCCGAACCGGTGCTGCATCCCGCGGAAGAAGTCCTGGAGGACGGAGCGACCGCCCTTGGTAATCTCGTGGTGGCAGAGCTGGGAGAGCTCGTGGTTGGACTGGAGGAAGAAGACGTTATCGGGGAAATCGCACTTCCACTGGGCGGCCTGCAAAAGCAGGTCGATCGAAACGTCGACGTTGCTGGGCGGCTGCGGCTCGGCGTGGATCAACTCGTGCAGGATGACGTAGCGGGCGGGGTTCCGCTCGAAGTCGCAGAAGTGCTGGAGTTTGAAGAAGTTGCGAAAGGCGCCGTGCATGTCGCCGGTCATGATGAGCTGCCCACCGCTGCCGAACTCGAGCAGGCTCCCCGTGCGGACCGGGTCGTCGTGGTTGAGAGCCGCGGTCTCTCGCAGCAGCTCGATCGCAGCCGGGGCATCCAACTCGGAAAGGGGCATCGATCAGCTTTCGGGCGAGGGTTCCGGCGTGCGGCGGCCCATGACGTGCTCGATCGTCTCGAGCCGCGACAGGACCAGCTTCATGTCCCGAGGCCGATCCTCGGGGTTGGTGGCGCAGCATTCCATGATCAGCCGTGACAGCGCCACCGGGATGCGTTCGTCGAGCAGGTGCGGCGCGTCGTTGTTGCGGCGGGCCTCGATGTGCATCCGCTTCGCGCCGGTCGGGGCGTTCTGGATCATGGTGATGAAGTACTTGCCCGTGACGACCCAGTACATCGTCGCGCCCAGGTTGAACACGTCGGTGCGCTGGTTGATCTCGCGGCGGAGGACCTGCTCGGGGGCGATGTAGTCGGGCGTCCCCTGCACGCGGTCCTTGATGTGCCCGAGCGGACAGCTCTGCCCGAAGTCGATGATCTTCACCCCGCCGTTGTTGGTCAGCAGGATGTTGTTCGGCTTGATGTCGGCGTGGGCGAAGCCGACCTCGTGCATCGCCTGCAGCCCGCTGGCGATCTTCTTGAAGACGCTGACTGCGTCGGCGAGCTCTTTCGGCCGCCGGTCCTCCAGCCGCACCCCGTTGATGTACTCCATGATCAGGAACAGGTGCTGGGTCTTCAGCCACTTGCGGATCCGCACCATGTCCAGGCACCGCCGCAGCGACGGGTGGTCGAGCTGGTGCGAGACCTCGTACTCGGTTTCGGCCTGGGCGATGAAGCGGTCGTCGGCCGGCCCGCGGCGGGCGATGTGCTTGATCGCCACCTGGTGCTTGTCCGCGACCGAAATCGCCAGGCTGATCGTCGCCCCCGCGCCGCGGCCGATCCGGCTGACGAACTCGTATTCGGGCAATAATGAGATCGTTTTGGTCGGCATACTGCTAAGGTCGCAAGGGCCGGTGATCGGGCCCCGCGGCGACGCCTGAGGACCCCGTCAAGAGGACAGCATAGCCTATTCGGGTAGTCGCCAACGGTCCACCGAGGTTACAGCGTGGCGGCCGTCAGGGCCGACCAATGCCCTTGCGGGCGAGCAGATCGGCCAGCGAGACCGCCTCGTCCGGCAGATCGTCATGCCGCCGCGGGTCGGCACTGGGGTGCAACTGGACCTGGTCGATGGGCAGGCCGCGCTGCTGACGCATGCTGCCCAGCACGCTCAGAAGCTGCTGCTGTTGGAAGGCGCTGAGCTCGGGGGCCCCCGTGCCGATGACGGCCACCCGGGCCCGGCCAACGAACCCCGGCCGCGGGTCCCAGAGGGGCTCCTGATCGGGCAGGATCACGCAGTCGAACTCGCCCCGCCCGACCGGCTGGCTGGGGGGGACGTAGAAGACGGTCACCTCATCGACCCGGGAACCGGTCTCGGCCATCAGGAAGGTGCTCTCCGACCATCCCAAGCGGGGGGTCTCGAGCCACATCAACAGCGCTGCCCCGAAGGTCATCGACAGCATCAGCAAGACGACGACACGCGTGTTCCGGGTGTCCGGAGTCATCCACAAATCCCGCAGCGACGAAGCCAACTCCCGTCTCCTTAACTATTTAGTAAATCTGGCGCGTGTTTGCAACCGATAAATCTCCCCCGCGAAAGCGGACCCGCCGCGCAGCCCGCTGCCAACGGTCCTATCGGCAAATCTTGCCGGCTGTTCCGGCGCGGCCGCAATTCTCGCGCCGATTGCCCTGTGGGCCTCGCCAGCGGGTTCTCCTGGCGGCGCAATTCGCTACTATCGCGTGACAGTAGGACAGATAACGCTGGTCCGCGGCGGAGCTATCGACCCGTGCAGGGCGCGACGTACCACCTGGAAACCTTCGGCTGCCAGATGAACGTGCTGGACAGCCAGCTCGTGGAGGGGCAGCTCCGCGCCCTCGGCCTCGAGCGGACGGCCGACCGCAAGCGGGCCGATGTCATCCTGTTCAACACGTGCAGCGTCCGCCAGCATGCCGAGGACAAGGTCCTCTCGCGGCTCGGTTCCCTGCGGCAGATGAAGCAGCACCGGCCGGAAGCGATCATCGGGGTCCTGGGCTGCATGGCCGAGCGGGAGAAGGAGGGGCTCTTCGTGAAGGCCCCGCACATCGACCTGCTGTGCGGGCCGGGCGAGCTCGACCGGCTGCCCGCCCTGCTCCGCGACGTCTGGGAGCGGCACGCGCAGGTCGCGGCCCTGGCGGGCAACCAATCCCGGCGGGCCAGTGCGCTCGCGCGGGCGCTCGAAGAAGACAGCCTAGAGGCCCTCGACCTCTCGCGGAGCCCCGAGCCGGGCTCAGCGACGCTCCAGTCCTACATCCGCGTCCAGCGGGGCTGCGACAAGTTCTGCACCTACTGCGTGGTGCCGTTCACCCGTGGGAAGGAACGCTCCCGGCCGCCATCGCACATCGTTGAAGAGGCGCGGCGGCTCGTCGATGTGGGCGCCCGCGAGATCACGCTCCTTGGGCAGACGGTCAACTCCTATGTTCACCAGGAAGACGGGCGGGCGGTGCCGTTCGCGCAGCTGCTCGAGCGCGTCCACACGATCGAGGGACTCGACCGGATCCGGTTCATCACGAGCTTTCCGGCCGACTGGGACGAGGACATTTTCCGCGTGATGCGGGACTACCCGAAGCTCTGCCCCTACCTGCACATCCCGGCGCAGAGCGGGTCGGATCGGATCCTGCGGGGGATGAACCGGACCTACACGGCGAAAAGCTACCTGGAGCTGATGGACACCGCGCGGCAGTACGTCCCCGACATCGCGCTGGCCGGCGACTTCATCGTCGGCTTCTGCGGCGAGACGGAGGCCGATTTTCAGCAGACGGTCGAGCTGGTCCGCCGCGTCGCGTACAAGCAGATCTTCGTGTTCAAGTACTCGCCCCGCCCCGCGACGGCCGCCGACCGCCGCAAGCCCGACGACGTGCCGGAAGCGGTCAAGGTGCGGCGCAACAACGAGCTGCTGGCCGTGCAAATGGAGATCATGGAACAGCAGAAGCGCGGCCAGGTTGGTCAGACCGTCGAGGTGCTCGTCGAGGGCTACAGCAAGCTCGCCCGGCGGGCGCAGGCCGCGCGACAGGCCTCCGAGCAGGATCGCGGCAGCGAGGTCTCGGCGGACAAGGCGAACCAGCTCATTGGCCGCACGCCGCACGACATGATCACGGTCTTTGACGGCGGCCCGGAGCTGATCGGCAGCCTCGCGAAGGTGCGGGTCACGGCCGCGTCGCCACTGACGCTCTTTGGCGAGGTCGAATCGATCACATCGCCAGCCCGCCCGCCGGCTGAAACTCCGGCAGCGCGCGGCACACCGCTGCCGATGCTCACCGCGCGGTCGTGAAAAAACGTCGCGGAGGCCGTAGTGCGATGGCCGGCATCGTCGCTACAAGCCTGTTCACGCCGTTGCGTCAACCGAGTCAGCCGCCGCGGTTTACCCGCCGTTGGAAGCGGCTGAGGTCGGCCAGGTCCACGTCGTCGTCGTCGTCCAGGTCGCTGAGGCCGAATGCGCGCGGGTCGCCGCCGAGCGGGGGTGTCGTTCGGCCGGGCCCCTGCCAGATCGCTTCGAATACGTGGAAGTCCGCGGCATCGATCTCGTCGTCACCATTCACGTCGCCGGGGCGGGGCAGCGCCCGCGTCGCCATCCCCGTGCGGCTGCGCCAGGCTTCGTATTTCGGTGTGACGACGGAGTAGACCACAAAGACCTCCTCGTCGGTGACGTATGGCTCGGGGTCGGAACGGCCGAGCCCTTCGGGCCCGTCGTCACCACCGTCGACGCGCAGCGTGAAGCGGGCATAAGGGTTGTCGCTGATGCCGAAGAGCCAGATCTCGGCCGGGCGAATCACCTCGCCCACGGCGGCGGCGATCTTCAGGCTGACGTAGGAGCGCCCGCGAAACGTGAGGACCTCCGGCGAAGCGAGGAAGTCGAAGGCGGCTTCCGCGGGCACGTCGAGTGTCGCCTGCCGCTGCCAGAGGTCGCCGCTTTCCGGCGGGGCGAGGATCAGGATCCGCTGGTCGCCCGCGCTGGCGGCGATCAGGAGTTGGCCGTCGTACTCGGGCGCTTCGAACGGGAACGGGTGCGTGATGTTGACGTCGCCATCCGTGATCTGGGTGCGCGCGCCCGTGAGCGCGTCGTACCAGTAAAGCTGGAGCACGTCCTCGTCGTCGCGCTGGCTGACGACGAACGCGTGGCGGTTGAGCACCCAGCGGAGAATCGTCTCGCCGATGACGAAGGGCCCGACGTAGCGCTCGTCCTGCGGCGCGCGGCGGTCGAAATACCAGATCTCGCCGCCGGACTGGGCCCCGTTCCGCACGTAGCCGACGTAGCTCGTCTCGAGCGCGGGGCTGTCGCTGACGATCATACCCCCGCGATCGGCGGTCGCGTCGGTGAGGACCTCCTGCACCAGGTGGTCGGCCGCGTCGCGATAGGCCCGACAGATCCGCCAGACGCCGTCCACCTCGGCGCTGTAGTAGACCGACCAGCCCCCCTGCTCGCGAGCGAACTCGCCACCGTTCCAGAACTGCGCCAGGCGCGGGGCCCGGTCGGTCAACAGGACGTCCTTGCCGGTGGCGGAGTTCGCGTAGAGTCCCAATTCCGGGTCGAGCTCGGCCAGCCACAGCTGATCGTCGCCGTCCTGGAAGACGATCAGGTCTTCGCTGCTGAGTAGCTCCGGATCGAGGTAGTTCTCGCCGGGGATGTTGAGCTGGACGACGGAATCATCGACGTCGTCCACGATCTGTCGGACCCGCTGCAGCAGCTCGAGCGTTGGGTTGAGTGCCGACTGCGAGCCGGCCGGCACGTTGGTAAACACGATCCCCGCCAGCCCGCGCCGCCGGTCGACCCACGGCGAGGTGCCCCAGGCGCCGGGGCTGAGGATCTCCTCGATCTCGCCGGTGACCGGGTGCTGGGCCAGGACCCACGCGCCGAAGCCGTAGGTCACCGTCGGCGCGCCGTACGGGTACCACGGGTTGTTGGGCGGGAACGGCGTCCCGAGGATCGGCTTGCCGCCGTTCTGGTCGGTGAAGAGCTCCTCGATCGCGGCCGGCGAGAGGACCTGGCGATCCCCGCAGAAGCCGCCGTTGCTGATCGCCCGCAGCAGCTTCAGGTAGTCGGCCGGCGACGTCTCGATGCCGCCCGCAACGGCCGGGTTGGGGTCGAAGCGCGTGTACGACGTGTTGGCCATCCCGCAGGGCCCGAGGAGGTAGACGCTGGCGAGCGTTCGCCAGTCGACGCCCGTCGCCCGCTGCGCGGCGAGGCCCACGGTCTGCATTCCCGCGCCGTCGTACAGGACGGCCGTCCCGGGGAGGTACTCGCGCGGGGTGTTGGCCACGATCTGGGCCACGGATCCCTCAAGCGTGTACAGCGGCAGCCACTCGTACGGCACCTGCGAATGGAGCCCCGAAGACATGATGAAGCCCTGGCGGATGGTGAAGTCCTTGCCCGCGGCGGCCATCTCGGGCACCCACTGCGGCTGGCCGAGGTTCTCGTCGAGGCCGAACACGCCCGCGTCCCGCAGCGCGAGCACCACCGACCCCGAGATCAGCTTGGTGGCCGAGGCGATGCCGATCTTGGTGTCGCTCGTGAAGGTGTACTCGTAACGGTAGATCTCCTGACCGTCGCGCTCGAGGAGCACGACGACGTTGTGGTCGAACGCGTCGAGCTGCTCGTTCAGCAGCGTGGTGACGGCCGAGAAATCGTAGGCGTCCGGCGGGTCGACGACCGTCTGGGCGAGCGTCGGTCCGGCCAGCAGCAGTCCGATCAGCGGGGCAAGCAACATGCGCATCGGCATCGTCCTCACTCAAGGTCAACTCGAGTGACACAACGCCCGGCACGGGGGTCTATTTCAGCGGAGTCGGGCCAGCTTTTCGATATTTCGTGGTCCGGATAAGGTGGACAACCCGCGGCCTTTTCAGAGGTTCATGAAAAGCAGCGGGCTCAGCAAAGCGCCGACGATCCAGGCCACGAGCCAATCGATGGTGTCCACGACGACCAGCAGGCCGAGCGCGAGCGGCCACGTCATGGCCAGCAGCCGCCGCGCACTGAACCAGACCAGGAGCAGCAAGAACACCAGCGGGCCCAGCATCGCGACCGTGGTCAGCGTCCCGGCCAGCCTGAGCGTCAGTGCCGCCGCGATCATCATCACGGCCCCGAAGGCACTGCCGAGGACCAACGCGGGACTGTAGAGGGCAACGAGGTCGCTTCCGCGGAAGGCGCCGCGCTGTTTGCGGAAGACCAGCCCGAACAAGGCCCCCGTCAGGACAATTGTTAAAAACAGTCCGAGGAGGAACCACAGCGCGAAGTACAAAGAGGTGCCCCAGGTAATCGCAACCGATTCGCTGATCCCCTGCCACGCTCGGGCCGCGCTCCCGGCGCTGCCCCAGAACCGGAGGAACGTAGCGCCGATCTCGAGTCCGCGCCCGACAGCGTGGATCATGATACTCACGGCCAGCGCGGTCAGGATCAGCGCCCAGCGCCGCGAAACGCGCTGCCCTTTCCGCTCGTTTGCTTGTGTCCAATAGGTGCCGGGATGTGCCAGCGCGTGCCAGGTGGTGAGCAGGAGCCGGCGCACCGGGCCGCCGCGCTCGGGCCGTTCCCACGGGAGCCGGGCCTGCTGCACGGCGTCGAGCAGCGCCAGCGGATCGAACTCGGTGCCGCACTCGGGGCACCGACCGTCGGGGAGGCCCTGGAGGCTGTAGCCGCAATTCAAGCAGTGCGGGGCTTCGACGGACATGCGGACTGGGCTCCTCTTCGGAGCAGCAGCGTACGTCCGCAAATCGCACGCTGCCAGCGGGGTCGGGCTTCGCAGCCTGCGCGGGCGCGCGACGAGCAGCGGCCCGGGGGATCGACGGCCGATCCCCCGGCCCAGGAGTCTAGTCCGTAATCTGCACCTCGTAGGCGCCCATGTCGACGCGCGGGTCACCGTCGCCGTCGCCGTCGACAGTCCGCTCCAGGCCCGACAGATCGACGACGGGCAGGAATTGCAATCCGGGCGTGAACGGATCCGCGTCGACGAGGTTGTTGCCCAGGTCAATCGCCGGCGAGCCGCTGCCCAGCCGCAGGTTGCCGGTCGTCGGGTTCGCGAAGCTGGGGTCCGCGCCGAGGTTACCGTTGCCCACGAAGCGGCTGAGCGCATCGCTGACGATCGAATCGCGGACGACGAGCGTCGCGCCGCGATCGCCGTCAATCTGGGCGCTCTCGTCGTCCCGCAGGACGCCATCCTGCATCAGGTTGCCGTAGAGCACCGAATTGAGAACGAACGCAACCCCGCGCGCGTCGTCATTCGGCGTTGACGCGTTGCGGTCGCGGCCCACGAAAACGCCGCCCGAGCCACGGTTGCTGCCGGCCCGGTTCTGGTTGAAGCTGCAGTTGATGGCGTAGAGCAGCCCGGGATGGCCGGCGACCCCTTCGTCGCCGACGTAGATCGCGCCGGCGCTGCGGAACTGGATGATCTCGTTGCGCCAGAACGCGCAGTTGACCAGCAACACGTCGCCGTAGATCGCCATCCCGCCGCCACCGTACTGCTGCACGGTGTTCTGCCGGAAGGCGGTGTTGAATGCCCGCAGGACCGCGGTCCCGTCGACATAGGCTCCGCCCCCCGTCTCCTGGAACTCGTTGGTCGAGCGGTTGCGGAGGAACCGGCAATCCGTCAGCGTCACAATCGCGTCCTCGCCGGCATGCAGCCCGCCGGCCGTGTCCGGCCACGCCGACGTGTTGTCTGCGATCTCGACGTTGATCGCATCGAGCCGGCTGTTCGCCACATAGATGCCGGGCGCGACGTTCGACGCGTTGCTGCTGACAATGCTGTCGATCAGCGTGAGGTGCGCGTCGTTGACGACGTCGATGCCACGGTCGTTGCCGAGCACGATCAGGTTCCGCAGCGTCACGACCGAGTTGTTGACCTCGAGCCCGTCGCCGCCATTGATCAGCAAGAAGCCGTCAAAGACCGTCGCCGGCCCGACGCCGTCGAGGATCGCCACCTCGCTGCCGCCGGCAACGATGCAGCCGTTGCTGGCCGGATTGGGATCGCGCTGCCGCACGCGGGTTTCGCCACCCGCGAAACCGCCGAAGACGGCCACGTTCGACGGTACCGTGACCGGGCCGGCGTAAGTACCCGCCGCAACCCAGATCTCGCTGATGTCATCCGCGGGGTCGCCGTTCGTGTTCAGCAGCGCGGCCTGCGTCGTGGCGTCGCTCAGCTCGAGGTAAGCGTCCGCCCACGACGAGCCGTCGCCCGCCCCGGTCGCGGCCGCCCAGACATAGAACCGCCCGGCCGGGATGGTGGGGTTGTCGTCCACGCTGTCCGGCAGGCCGTCCAGGTCCGTGTCGGGATTGTTGGGATCCGTGCCGGCCGCGCGCTCGGCCCCGTCATCGAGACCGTCGCCATCGGTGTCGACGCGCCGCGGATCCGAGAGCACGCGATAAGTCATGCCGCCGACGGTGACGTCCCAGCCGACGCGGATCTCCTCGAAATCCGTCAGCCCGTCGCCGACGTCACCCGGCACCGCCGGATCGCCGTCAGAGTGCTGCGTATCGTCGCGCGTGCCGTACACGAACTCCTCCCGCGCCAGCAATCCGTCGCGATCCCGGTCCTGGATGTAGACCAACCGCAGCTCATCGCGGTTCCGCAGGACGATGTCCTCGAAGTCGGTCGTCTCCACGTCGAGCCCCGGCGAGCCGAACACGACCCAGCGCGAGAACTGGAAGTCGGATTCCAACCGTGTGCCGTCCGGCCGCACAATCGTCTCCAGGTACGCTCCGCCGGCAACGCCCGGATCGGTCGTCTCGTAGCCGATGCCGAGGATCTCCTCCATCACGCGGCGCATCGTGACGCCGGTGAACGCGGCCGTCTGCGGGTCGCGATCGACGTTCGTCGCCACGCGGAAACGGTCGACGGTGCCGTCGCCGTAGTCGAGCACCAGCAGTGCGGTGCGGCTGTACGTGTTTTCGGTGAGGAACGTAAAGTTAATCCCCTCCGCGTTCTCGAGCTCGAAGCCGATGGTGCTGTAGCTGAACGCCGACGGCCGGGCCATGAACTGCTTGATCAGGTCGGGGTTGACGTCGGTGGCGGAGACCTCGATCACGTCGGTCGAGCTGCCGGGGCCGAGCGTGAAGTCGGGGATGACCGGCTGGAGCGTGCCGACCGTGCGGTAGGAGCCACTGCGGTCCGGGTTGCCGGGCTCGGGCACGAACTGCCGCACGGTGAACGCCAGGTTGCGGAGCTGGTAGGCGATGGTCCCGGTGTTCGTGATCTGCACGCCCATGCGCAACTCGCCGCGGGACGCGGTCTCGGTCAGCTCGCGCGATTCGCGCTGGTACTGGCTGAAGGTCTGCTGCGTTTCGGTCGTGCTGGACTGCGAGAAGCTGGTCGACTCCTCCTCGGTGAACGCCACGCCGGCGGTCGCCTCGGCGTTAACGCCCGGCTTGGCGCTGATCGAGAAGCCGAGCGTCGCGCTCGAGCTCAGCGTCGTGCTGGTGGCGATCGTGTCGGAGGTGCTCAGCGTCTCGCTCGTGCCCTGCGACAGCGTGCTGCCGTACTCGGTCTCCTGGCCTTCGCTCTCCGCGTACTCGATGAACAGGCTCGCTTGCACGTCGTCGACGATCCGGATCTGGGCCTGCGGCACGTCCGCCAGGATCGCGTTGCGGACCGGATCGTCGAACTCCTCGAAGTCGCTCGCGCCGTCGCCGTCGGTGTCGTCGAGCGTCGGCGAGGTACCCGCCAGCACCACTCGCACAATGTCGCGTGGCGGCAGCGGATTCCCCGCGCCGTCGAGGAACGGCTGGCCGCTGGCGTCGACGAGCCGCCCCTGGTTGTCGCGGGCCGAGACGAGCTCGTTGCCGTCAAACAGCGACGCGTTCGGCGGCAGGTCGCCGGCCGGGCCGCGGGCGTCGCCGTCGGTATCGACGCTGATCGGGCTGGTCAGCCAGCGGAAGACCTCCTCGGCATCGAACAAGCCGTCGCCGTCGGTGTCGGGATTGCGGGGGTCAGTGCGGTTCACGAGTTCGGCCCGATCATCCAACCCGTCACCGTCGGTGTCCGGGTCGGTCGGGTCCGAGGTGACCTGCCGCGTAACCAGGTGCCGCGGGTTCATCCCGAAGCCCAGCAGGTCGAGCCGAATCTCGTAGCCCATCGTCTCCTGCAGGTCGGTCAGCCCGTCGCCGTCGGTGTCGGTGCCGGGGTCCTCGATCGCGGCCAGGTACTCGAAGGCGTCCGACAGCGACACCTGCCGCCCGTCGTCAGTCTCCACCGTCAGCGTCGCCAGCCCGGGCTCGCCCGCCGGCGTCTCCGCGACGAGCAGCCCCGCGTTGACGAACTCCACGCCGGTCGCCTGCCGGCCGCCCAACAAGACCGCCATGTCCGACTCGAAGCCGCGGCCTTCGATCGTGATCACGGTGCCGCCGCCCAGCGGCCCCGCGGTCGGAGTGATGGCGTCAACCGCCAGCTCCGCTGCCGGCGGCGGCGGTAGGTACTCGAACGCCGCTTCCAGCGTCGCCCGCTGTCCGTTCGGCCCGACCAGCGTCACGTCGAGCACTCCTGGTGCGGCCTGCGCCGGCGTGACGGCCGTCACCAGCGTCGCGTTCTCGATCGCCACCTCGGTCGCCAGCCGGTCGCCGAACAGCACCGTGCTGCCGGCCTGCAACGCTGCGCCTTCGATCGTCACCCGCGTGCCGCCAGCCAGCGGCCCCTGCGTTGGACGCAACGCGGTCAGCGCCGGCGCCACCGGCTGCGCGGGCGGCTCTGGGGCGAGGAACGCGAACGTGCCCGCCGCCACGGGCGCGGTCGGCGGGGCACCATAAGCAGCCGCCAGCGGGAAAGGCTGCGCGGGTGGCAGGATCGTCACCTCGACCGCGCCCGGATCATGGGCCGGCGTGACCGCGGTGATCAGCTTGTCGTTGACGACCGCAAACTCCGCGGCCGCCACGTCGCCGAAGAGGACACCGCTGGCGTCGACAAAGTTTTCGCCGCGGATGGTGACCGCGGTGCCGCCAGCTGCCGGCCCGCTGGCCGGTTCGATCGTCGGGGCGACGCGCGCGGCCGAATCGTTTACCGGGCAGCCGCCGAGCAGGAGCGAGAGACCGAGTGCGAGGCTGGTGGTCATCACGACGGCGGGACGGAAGCCGCCCGCCGCACGGATCGCCTGAGCGACATTCATCGGAAGATCAAACCGCATCACTGCCCTGCTCCTTGAAACTCAAAGGCGCCCATGTCCACGTCGAGCTGTCCGTCGCCGTCGCCGTCCACGATCCGCGGGTTACCGTCGAAGTCGGTGGGCGGCAGGAACTGCAGTCCCGACGCGAACGGATCGATGTCGATGAGCGCGTTGGCGAGATCAATCACGTTCGAGTTCTGTCGCAAGGCCAGGTTACCGGTCGCCCCGGCGACGAACGCGGGGTCGCCGCCGGTGTTGCCATTCCCGACCAGATCCCCGTACGGCGGATTCGACTGCCCGAGTCCCTGGATGCAGCTGGTCCGGACGTCCAGGGTCCCGAAGATCATTTCGTTGTTGCTGGCGCCGTCGCCGTAGGCCTGGAATCGCTCGGCCGTATTGCCGTTCGAGTCGTTGCCCCAGAAAATGCAATTGCGAATGTAGGCCTCCGCCCCGACGTCGCCGAACCCCTGCCGGGAGCCCTCAACCCAGAGCGCTGCCACGTCGTTGTCGGACCCGGGGTAGGTGTTGTACGCCAGGGTGCAATTCGAAGCCCACAGCCGCCCGCCGACGAAGTTGTTGGCGTCGTAGTTGACGTACACCGCACTCGCACCGGTGAGTGCTCCGTTGCCCAGCGCGTTACGCCAGAAGGTCGTGTTCACGAGCACGGCGTCGCCTTCGACCATCATCGCCGCGGCGCCGGTCTCCGGGTTGAGGTTCTGCTCGAAGGTCGTGCGGTGCGCCTCCAGCCGACCGCCGCGTCCCACGAAGACGCCGCCGGCACAGAACAGCGGGCCTTCCTGGATGCTGTTGCGCAGCACGCGGCTGTCGTACAACCGCACGCGCGAGCCGTTGCGAACGAGCATGCCGCCACCGACGTCCGGTCCGTTGGTCGTCTCGGTCGCAACATTGTCGCTGATCTCGAGGTTAAACCCGTCGACATCCGCGCCGGCGATCAGGCTGAGCCCGCCGGTGCGAAGGCCGCGGTTGCCGTTGATCGTCACGTCCGCGAGCACGACCTTGCCGCCACCGCTGACCTCAAAGCCAGCGCCGGCGAGCCCCAGGCCGGCCGTCTGCGTGACGAACAGGTTCCGCACCGTGGGATATGGCGGACCCACCAAACGGACGCCGAACTCCTGCGCGCTCGACAGCAGGAATCCATCGATGACCGCGGTACTGTTGATGCTGGGGCTTGGCGCCAGCAGCAGCAACGTGTTGTCGTCGTAGTTGCTGAAGTTCGCACCGTCGTCGCCGTTGAGGTCGCCGCTCAGCACGCAACCGTTCGTCAAGGGATCCGGGTTGCGCTGGATCAGGCGGGTTTCGTTGCCCAAGAAGCCGCCGTAAATCGTACAGTTGTTCACCATGTTGAACGTCGCGCTGGCGTCGCTGCCCGCGCGGTAAGTTCCGGCTGCGACCCAGATCTCGCTGATGTCGTTCTGCGGGTCGCCGTCGGCGTTCCGCTGCGTGGCCTGCGAGATCGCCGTGCTGAGCTCGGGGAAGGCGTCCCCCCAGCTCGAGCCGTCTCCCGCTCCGCTCGCGGCCGCGTGCACGTAGAAGCGGTTGGCCGCTACCGTCGGGAACGGGTCCACGCCATCCGGCAGCGAATCGCGATCGGTGTCCGCGAGGTACGGATCCGTGCCGGCCGCGCGCTCGGCCGCATCGTCCAGGCCGTCGTTGTCGGCGTCGATCGAGCGCGGATCGGAGAAGACCCGCCGCGTCTCGCCGAGGGCCGTCACTTCCCACCCGACGCGAACTTCCTCAAAATCCGTGAGCCCGTCGCCCACGTCGCCGGGTACGCTGGGATCGCGGTCGCTGTGCGGCGAGTTGTCGTCCGTGTTCCACAGCAACTCTTCCCGGGCCAGCAGCCCGTCGCCATCGTCGTCCCGCACGTAGACCAGGCGCACCTCGTCGCGGTTGCGCAACACCACGTCGTCGAAGTCGCGGTTCGCCAGCTCGACACCGGGCGTCGCGAAGACCACCCAGCGTGACTGCCCCGGCGTCGAGTCGAGCAGCGTGCCGTCCGCCCGCGTGACCGACTTCAGGAACGCGTGCCCCGTGACAGCCGGATCAGTCGTGCCGTACGTCACGCCCAGCGTTTCCGCCAGCGCCTGCCGCAGCGTGATCCCGCGAAACGCGGCCGTGCCCGGGTCGCGGTCGATGTTGGTCGCGACACGGAACTCTTCGAACGTCCCGTCGCCGTAGTCGATGATGATCAGCGCCGTGCGCCCGAAGGTCGCCTCGGTCAGGAACGTGAAGTTGATCCCCTCGGCGTTCTCCAGCTCGAAGCCGACAGTGTCGTAGCTGAGCGCGGTCGGCCGCGCGAGGAACTGCCGGATCAGTTGCGGGTTGACGTTCGTCGCGTTGACCTCGATCACGTCCGTCGACGCCCCGGGGCCGAGCGTCACGTCCGGGATCGTGGGCTCGAGCGTTCCCACGGTCCGGAACGCTCCGCTCGTGTCGGGATCGCCGGCCTGCGGCTGGAACCGCCGCACCGTGACCGCGAGGTTCGTCAGGCTGAAGGCCAGCTCGCCGGTATTCGTGATCTTCAGCCCCAGCCGGATCTCGCCGCTGGCGGCCGTCTCGGTCCGGATCTGCGACTCGCTCTCCAGCCGGCTGAACTCCTGCTGCGAGGCCGTCGTCGACTCCTGCGTCCACGTCGTCGAGCCGGAGTTGGTGATCTCGACGCCGGCCGTCGTCGAGGCGGTGAATCCGGCCGTCGAATCGAAGCCGATTGATGCGCTGAGGCTTTGCGTCAAGGAGTTGCTCTCGCTTTCGGCGGTGCCGAGCGTCGCGCTCGTGCTCTGCGAGAGCGTCGTGCCGTACTCGCTGGCTGTCCCCGCGCTTTCCGCGTATTCGACGAACAGCGCCACGTACGCGTCGTCCACGATGCTGATCTCGGCCGCGGGCAGGTCCGCCACCAGCGGCGAGCGGACCGGGTCGTCAAACTCCTCATAGTCGCTCGCGCCGTCGCCGTCCGTGTCGTCCAGCGTCGGCGATGTGCCGCCGATGATCACGCGCTCGATGTCCTTCGGCGGCAGCCGGTTGCCAGACGCGTCGACGAAGCGCTGGCCGCTCGCGCTCAGCAGGAACCCGTCGGCGTCCCGCAGCGCGATCAGCTCCGCGCCATCAAACAGCGAGGCGTTCGGTGGCAGGTCGCCGCTCAGGCCGCGGGCGTCCCCGTCCGTATCAACGCTGATCGGGCTCGTGAGCCAGCGGACGACCTCCTCGTTGTCGAATAGGCCGTCGGCGTCGGTGTCGGCGTCGCGCGGGTCGGACTTGTTCACGAACTCGGCGAGGTCGTCCAGCCCGTCTTCATCCGTGTCGGCTTTCCGTGGATCGCTCGTCACATGCCGCCGCACCAGGTGCAGCGGGTTCGTCCCGAAGCCGAAACGGTCGATCGTGATCTCGTAACCCAAAAACTCCTGCACGTCCGTGCGCCCGTCATTGTCCGTGTCCGTCCCCGGATCGATCGGCTGCACGAAGTACGTGAATGCATCCAACAGCCGCGCTCCCTGTCCGTCCGGGTGCCGCACCTCGAGATCCACCCCACCCGCACGGCCCGCCGGCGCGATTGCCGTGAGCGTCCGACTATTGATGACCTCAACCCCCCGCGCCGGCGCCCCGCCCAGAAAAACCCCCATCCCAGGCGAAAACGCCGTCCCACGCACCGTGAGCACCGTCCCGCCCGCCACCGAGCCTTCCACCGGCGTCAACGTCTCTACCGCGAATGCCGCCGGCGGCGCGTCCGCCAGATACTCAAACGCTCCGGGCAGCGTGACCGACTCGCCATCCGGCGTGATGAGCGTCACATCGACAAACCCCGGGCCGTCGGCCGCTGGCGTCGTCGCGCGCACCAGCTCGCTCGTCGCGACTTCTACGCCCTCGGCCGCCAAGTCGCCGAACAACACAGTGGAGCCGGCGGGCATGGCCGCGCCCGACAGCGTCACCGCTGTCCCGCCTGCCACCGGGCCTTCCGTCGGGCTGATGCCGCCCAGCGTCGCCGGTACCGGCCGCGGGGCCGGTTCGGGTGCGAGAAACTCGAACTGGCCGACCACGACGTCCGCGCCTTGATCGGTCTGCAGCTGCACCGGCGGCGTCGGCGTGACAACCGTCACATCGACAAGCCCCACCTCGTGCGTGGGGCTCGTCGCGATGATCAGCCGGTCGTTGACCACCTCGAAGTCGGCCGCCGCCACCGAGCCGAAGAGCACGCCGCTCGAGCCGACGAAGCCCTCGCCGCGGATCGTGACGGCCGTCCCGCCGGCGGTCGGGCCGGCCGTCGGCTCGAGGCTGGGCTCGGTGGGCACCGGTGCGGGCGGACAGCCGCCGGTCGCAAGGCTGACGAGCCCGGTCGCCAAGACCGCGAAAGCGAGACGAACGAAGCGCTGAGACACGGATGACTGCTGCATGGGGTGCGACCTCTTGAGGGTGGCCGATGAGCGTGTGTGGGCTGGATCGCGCGAGTGAATGGCAACCGGCGCCCGAGCGGAACTCATCTCTGGCACGCGGAAAAGGGAACCTCTGGTGGCT